>JBCCXW010000315.1:0-1557 GCA_039191105.1 Pseudomonadota bacterium | reverse complement strand
TATAACGGGCTTCGATCCGACCTTGCGGACCTTGGATGAGCATTTCTGCCATGGCGGTTTTGTCTCGAATTTTGGCTCAAAATATATGTCGCGCGGCGCCTATAGCGAATCCAAGACGTGAAATGCAAATATTTCTGCAGCCGAGGCGGTGCGCTTAGCTGTTTTGCAGCTTGTAGAACTCGCGCCGCAATTCGGCTTCCTCGTCGGTCACGATGGTTTCGACGGCTTCTAAGCGCGCTTTTAGGGCGTCGATTTGGGCTTGTGAGGCTTCCAGTTCTTGCTTGAGCCGCGAGATCTCTTCGGATTTGCGCGACTGTGAGCGACGCGATCGGCCGCTGCAGCCCCAGGCGCTATGCCGACCGGCCATTGAGAAGAACAGAAACGGGATGATCACCCATAAGACCCAAGAGTAGTCGCCCATAATGTGATCTCCTTCTGCTATGTATCGAATATCGATAAGAGACGCAAAAAGTCAAGGATCTGGGCCAAAAGAAATATCCGCCGACCGGGATCGGCGCCGATAATGGGGGACGCAGCAGACTTGAAATTAGGCGAAGGCGACTTATCCCAGGCCTCATGATCTATGCTGACTATAACGCGACCGCGCCCGTGCGTCCGGAGGCGAAGTCCGCCATTCTGGCGGCTCTGGACATTGGCGCAAATCCGTCCAGCGTGCATGGGCCGGGACGGGCCGCGCGCAAGCTGCTAGAGACCGCGCGCAACCAGATCGGCCATGCGATTGGGGGGAGGGCACAAGATCTCATTTTCACAAGTGGCGGGACCGAAGCCAACGCGTTGGCGCTAAACGGGCTTGCTGCCCAGCTCGAGGGTGACTGCACATTCTTGGTCTCAGCCATTGAGCATGAAGCGGTGATGAAAACCGCGGGCTATGCCGGTGTTGCTGTGGAAACGGCTTATGTAACACCGGCAGGCGTCTTAGATCTCAACTGGCTGCAAGACCGATTGGCGAATTGGGATGGTCAGCGCGATGGGACGCCCGTCTTGGCGTTGATGCTGGCCAATAATGAAACCGGGATCGTGCAGCCTGTCACAGAGGCTGCCACGCTCGTGCGCGAAGCCGGCGGGTTGATCCATTGCGATGCAGTCCAAGGCCTTGGCAAGATCATGGTCAATGTCGGCTTACTGGGGGTCGATTATCTCGCGCTCTCGGCGCACAAAGTCGGCGGACCACAAGGCGCTGGTGCGCTTTGGGTGCGGTCCGGCGCGCCCTTAAAGCCGATCCAGTTTGGCGGCGGACAAGAGCGCTCGTTGAGATCTGGAACAGAGAATTTGAGCGGCATTGCCGGTTTCGGCGCGGCGACAGAAGCGGCCCTGCGCGATATGCCCCAGCTGCAAGCCTTGGCAACGCATCGAGATGCGATGGAAGCGCGCTTGCACGACGAGGCCGGCGTGACCGTTTTTGGCCGGGCATCAGAGCGCCTGGCGCAAACATCAAATTTTGCCATCGCAGGCTTCCGCGCCGAAACGCAGGTGATGGCCATGGACTTGGCCGGGATCGCAGTCTCGTCGGGCGCCGCCTGTTCCAGCGGCAAAGTC
>JBCCXW010000314.1:0-1614 GCA_039191105.1 Pseudomonadota bacterium | reverse complement strand
CCAGGATATTTGTGCAACGCCCAGGTGCCGCCATGAGTGGCCTTCTGTTCCAGTATTAGAAAGGTCTTTTCTGGGCATTGTGCTTTCAGGTGATGCGCCATCCCAAGGCCTGATATGCCCGCTCCTACCAGCACGACATTGACGTGTTCCATTGCTGCAGACTCTCCTCTCCCGATACTTTTTCATCGACAATCTTACGGCCCCGTCTTGCGCGGACAGCGACTTTGATATAGTCAACTATACTAAAGTCAATAAGAGTATGGTCGCACCATTGGTTCGATCTTCAGGTGAGGAAATATGTTAAAGCCCCTAATTGCTGTGAGTGCGCCTGCCGGATCTTATGAAGGCGTGACCGAGTCCGGCATCTCGAAATTTCTCGGCATACGGTATGCGGCAGCACCGATCGGGAGCCTTCGCTTCAAGGCGCCCCAGCCCCTCTCCCCAAGCCCTGACTCCATCGATGCGACACGATTTGGCGGGCGCAGCTTTGATATCGGCCAGCCTGAACAATTCACCGCCATGTTTGATGTTCAAGGCGAACAAGGCGAGGACTGCCTGTTTCTAAACATCTACGTCCCGGACGGGGGCGCAACGAACAAGCCGGTCATGCTCTGGATTCATGGCGGGGCCTTCATTGGTGGTTCAGGCAATCAATATGACCCCACGAATTTAGCCCGCAAAAACGATGTCATCATTGTGACGTTGAACTACCGCTTGGGCATTTTTGGATTCTTGAATTTGCAGCGTCTCGGCGCGGGTTATGAGGCCAGCGCCAATCTCGGAATCGCCGATCAAATTGCGGCGCTCAACTGGGTGAACGACAATATCGCAGCCTTTGGCGGCGATGCAGCGAACATTACGATTTTTGGGGAAAGTGCCGGCGCCGCGTCCGTCTTTGCGCTGATGGGCGCCCCATCGGCGGAGGGTCTATTCCACAAAGCTGCTGCCTTTAGCGGCGCAGAAACGCTGGCGCCGCCACTCGACTATGTCGATATTTTCAAAGCCCATTTCGAGGTTGAGACAGATCAGGCGTGTCTCGACGCGCTGCTCACCTGTCCCGCAGCTGAGCTCTCGCAGCTACAGCAAGACTTACGCTTATACTTTGGCGCAAGTTTGGATGGTCTCGTCCTCACCCGGCCAACCTGCGAAGCAATCCAGGATGGTGGCGCAGCGCAGATCCCGATTTTAACCGGCGCCACGAAAGACGAAGGCACGCTGCTTGCGCCGTTTTACGCCGAGCATGAGCAAGAAGCGACCCTCACACTGATGGGACTTGCGGCATCCGTTGGGCGGGATGATGGCAGCTCCTACCTCGCCCACTTAGATGCCACCATGCCAAACGCGAGTCTGCTTGAGAAAATGACGCAGACTTGGTTTGACGTCTTCCGATCCAGCGCGTGCCGCGTCGCGGCAACGGCGAGCCAGCATGGGGCGGGTGGCTGGGTCTACAATTTTGAAGTGGAGACCGATGATCCTTTAGGGGTGACCCATGCTGCAGACATTCCGTTCTTCTTCGATTGGACCGATCCGAAGAACACAATCTTCCTCGTCCATGACGCGTCGCCGGTGAATGTCATGTTGGCAGAACAATGGTCGAAGACAATTATTGCTTTT
>JBCCXW010000313.1:0-1634 GCA_039191105.1 Pseudomonadota bacterium | reverse complement strand
GCCAGCTTTTTCCACCAGCGAGACAATATCGCCTTGGCCAAGGATGCGGCCCGCGAGGCGTTTGGCATCAAACGCATCGAGCCCGTCGAGCTTTTCGCCGGTGCCGAGGAACTTGATCGGCAGGCCGGTCACCGCGCGCATGGAGAGCGCTGCACCACCGCGGCCATCGCCGTCCATCCGCGTCAGGATCAAGCCCGTCAGCGGTAAGCGCTCATGGAACCGGCTGGCGGTCTCAACCGCGTCCTGACCGGTCAGGGAGTCGGCGACCAAGAGCGTTTCATTCGGCGTTGCGATTTTGGCGATTTCGCTCGCCTCAGCCATCATCTGTTCGTCGATGGAGGTCCGGCCCGCTGTGTCGAGGAAGAGGACATCATAGCCGCCAAGCTTCGCCGCCTGAATGGCGCGCCGCGCGATCTCAGCCGGACTTTGATCTTTAATGATGGGCAGCGAAGAAACGCCATCGCCGCACTGATCGGCGAGTATGGCAAGCTGCTCCATAGCGGCGGGGCGGCGTGTATCAAGCGAGGCGAGGAGGACTTTTTTCTTATCGCGATCGGCGAGCCGCTTGGCGAGTTTACCCGTCGTGGTGGTCTTACCGGAGCCTTGCAGACCCGCCATCATCACGATCGCAGGTGGGTTATCGACGCGCAGACCGGTTTCAGCGTCTTCGCCGCCAAGCAGCTCAACCAGACCATCATGGACAATTTTGACGACTTGCTGTCCCGGTTTAACCGAACGAATGACGTCTTCGCCCACCGCTTTGTCTTTGATCGAGGCAATAAAATCTTTGACGACTGGAAGCGCCACGTCGGCTTCTAACAGGGCAACCCGAATTTCGCGCAGTGCAGCCGTGACGTCTTTTTCGGTCAGCGCGCCGCGCCCGAGCAATCCGTCAAATACCCCGCCAAGGCGGTCTGTTAGCGCGTCAAACATCGCGTTACTCCTCTAGCCAATCTCTTGAACCTCAAAAGATAAGCGCTCCAATCCACAAACACAAAGCGGTCGCGCCCCACTGAGCGAGCCTTCGCCGAGTGGGGGACATCGCCAGGCTCCCGCGTTTAGGGCATGTCCTGGTCAACGCGCACGAACTGTCAGTGCGGTGAATGTTGCGCGCCTAAAGCATGCCTAAGAGCTGAAATCAAGCGTTTGAGTCTGCCATAATCGACTCGAGCCGAGCGATCGCTTCCTTCGCTTCGTCGCGCAGCATTGATAGAACGGCGACATCAACCCATTCGCCGTCGGCAAATTTTTCAAATTCACGCAGAACGCCTTCTTTGTGCGCGCCGATCGATTCAATCGCTTTGATCGCGCGGACATTACGATCCTCCACATACCATTCAATCCGCTTTGCGCCCCAGTCGAGAACCCGTTGGATGAGTAATTTCTGGATCGCGGCATAAATGCCCTTGCCGCGCAAATGAGGTTCCAACCAAGTGAACCCAAGCCGAACGCGCCGGTGCATTTTGTTTGGATATAAAAGCGCGGTAACGCCAACAAAGCGGTCTTTGTCATTCGGGTCGAGCAGCGCGAACGCGTACAATTCATTAAGTTCGGCTTGTTTCAAGACATGATCATAATAGGCATCGAACCCGGCCCCGCGCTGAATGGCTGGCAGCGATATCCAAATCGAATTC
>JBCCXW010000312.1:0-1659 GCA_039191105.1 Pseudomonadota bacterium | reverse complement strand
GACGTTCAGGATTTTCCCGCGCAAAGGCAAGATGGCTTGCGTCTTGCGATCGCGCGCCTGTTTTGCCGACCCACCGGCGGAGTCGCCTTCAACCAGGAACAGTTCGGTGTCGCCTTTATTGTCCGAGCAATCGGCGAGCTTACCCGGCAAACGGAGTTTTTTGGTCGCTGATTTGCGCGCCACGTCTTTGGCTTTGCGGCGGCGGGCGCGCTCATCCGCGCGCTCCACAGCCCATGTCAGGAGCTTGTCGGCTTCTTTCGGGCTGCCGGCCAGCCAATGATCAAACCGATCGCGCACAGAGTTTTCAACCAGCCGGAATGCCGCCGTTGTCGATAGCTTGTCTTTGGTTTGGCCGACGAATTCAGGATTGCTGATGAACACGGACAGTAACAGCCCTGAGTGCCCCATGATGTCATCGGCTGTGATCGATGCGCCCTTTTTCTGTCCGGTAAGATCAGCATAGTTGCGCAGGCCTTTGGTGATCGCTGAGCGAAACCCGGCTTCATGCGTGCCCCCATCCGGCGTGGGAATGGTGTTACAATAGGAGCGGGAAAAGCCATCGGTCTCGCCGAAACCCGCTGCAGTCCAGGCAATCGCCCATTCGACTTTGCCATCTTGCGTTTCAACCAGGCCCGCGAAATGCTGCTCAGTGATGGTCGCCTTGCCCTTGAAGACTTCGTCCAATTGGTCGGCAAGCCCATTAGGATAAGACAGGGTCTTCTCCGCTGGAACTTTTGAGTCCTCCGGCAACAGTTCCGGATCGCATTTCCAGCGTACCTCAACGCCGCGATAGAGATACGCTTTGGAGCGCGTCATTTGGAACAGACGTTGCGGTTTGAACCGAAGCTTGTCGCCAAAAATCTCAAAATCGGGCTTGAACCGCACAGTGGTGCCGCGGCGATTCGGAGCCGCGCCAAGCAGCTCCAGCGGACCCATAACTTTTCCGCGTTCGAACGCTTGGAAATACAGCTTCTTGTCGCGTGCGACTTCAACCTCGAGGCGTTCAGAAAGCGCGTTCACCACGGATGAGCCAACGCCATGCAAGCCGCCCGCGGTTTGATACGCTTTGTTCGAGAATTTGCCGCCCGCATGCAGCGTTGTCATGATCACTTCAAGCGCAGACTTTCCGCGGTATTTGGGGTGCTCGCCCACAGGAATCCCGCGGCCATTATCGACCACTTCAACATATCCATCTGCGCGCAAGTGAACCTCGATCCGACTGGCATGGCCGGCGACCGCCTCATCCATCGAATTGTCGAGAATCTCGGCGAACAAATGATGATAGGCGCGCTCATCCGTGCCGCCAATATACATGCCAGGACGCTTGCGCACCGGCTCAAGGCCTTCGAGGACCTCAATATCTTTTGCGCTATAACCGGAGGGATCAGTTTTCATATCGTCGAACAGGTTGGTTTGCTTTGCAGCGCCCATAGTGGTTTTCTCCCCGTAAGCCTATTCGCCCACTGATTCCAAGGACTTCCATCATGACGATTATGATTAATACGCCATTAACTCTATCATCGGGCATTGAACTGCCCAATCGCCTGGTAAAAGCGGCGATGACGGAGCGTTTGGCCAATCCGAAAAACGAGGTCACAGAGCGCCATATTCGCCTGTATAAGGCTTGGGGTGAGGGGGGCATTGGACTGCAAATCACGG
>JBCCXW010000311.1:0-1829 GCA_039191105.1 Pseudomonadota bacterium | reverse complement strand
TTTGAGGACGAGGTTCATGCTCTTTGTGGACAGGAAGGAGCTTTCATCGACCAAGACAATCGTATTGGCGAGCGATTTGGGACCATTGCCCTGGCGTTGATCGATCAAGAAGCGCTGAACGGTCTGAGTTTCAAACCCTGCACTTTCTTCCAGTGTGCCGCGCGCCGAATGGGTGGGCGCAAGCCCCATCAATTTATAACCGCCCTCAACGGCCTCCAGCGCCAAATCTCGAGCAAGCTCTGCGGTCTGGCGCATCATCGTGGTCTTACCGGTGCCAGCATAGCCTTGTATACCGACGAGGCGGTTTTCGCCCGCCAGCACCGTTTCAATGGCAAGGCGCTGGCCTTTGGTCAGCTGCGATCCCGACAGTTTCTCTTTCAGCGCCAGAGCGCCAACCAGCGGCTGTGTTTTGCCGGCCGCTGATACAAGAGATTTGGTCACTTGTTCGTGGGCGATCGATCTATTGGTTGTCGCTTCAGCGTCAGGATCGCGGGCGCTGACTTTGACATGACCGTACCGCCTTAATCGGCGCAATTCATGGTCAATGGTTTTCAGCGTCACTCCATCCGCGCCATGCTCCAGCGCCGAGCGTCGTGCCGCGTGGAGAGAGAATGCCGCTTCCCTTTCCTCATGATGGCGCAAACCAAAACTGACAGCGGCGCGCGACGCATATTCGCGTTCCGAGCCGCCGCGATCCATCGCATAGGGATCATTTTTGGCGAGTCGCAAGACCCGGGTCGGCCGGAAAAAATTTTGCGCCATGCGTTTGGCGGTGCTGAGCAGTCCGGTGTTGTCTGGGCGATCGTCTCCAAGGGCGCGATCGATTCGGCCAAACGCCGCGCGGTCTTTAGCGGCATCCACAGTTGCTGTCAGGCGGCCTTTCCAAAGAGAACCGCGCGCTTCCCAATCTGCGACGCGGTCTTCCTGGCTAACCTCCTTTTTTGACGGCCGGGTTTTGAGCGCGATCGCCTCGCGCGCCCGAGGGCTATCATTGTCGAGCGTCTTGGCCGCTTCTTTGATTTTCTCCCCGCGACGGGAGAATTCTTCGCGGGCTTCAGCCGGCACACCATCGATGGCGTATTTGCCGGACTTGCCATCTTCGAGCACCGGTACATAGCCAAGCTTGCGCAGGCCTTCGCGCATCTCCGCGTCATAGGCGAGGCCCAAGAGTTTGGCATGGCGGAACAGCGGGTCGTTATGGAGCGCGCGCCATTTTCCGTCACCGTCGCGGGTCATATTGGCGATGACAGTGTGGGTATGGAGCTGCGGATCCATGTCCCGGCTGATATCATGTTCAAACCTGGCCATAACCAGATTGCCAGTCTTGACCGGGACTGGTTGCCCCTTGCCCTGCCTTATGCGTGTTCCTGCAAGGTGGTTCTCCGCCCATTTCAGCGTCGTGTTCACAGCCGCCCGATGGGCCTGCAAGATGCGTTTATCGCCGCCAAGATAGAGCAGTAGCGAAACATCCTTGGGCGGCGAAAAGGTGAGATCTATGCCCGGACGGTGCGGGCGTTCGGCGGCCTGTTCGGCCGTCTCGCTGTCTCGTTGGCCAACCCGGCGACCATCAAGCGTGTCGCCGGACAGCACCTTTTCGAAGGTCTCGATGTCCACCTTGCCGGAAAGCCCGAGGGCTTTTGCGCCCCGACCGGCCCAAGACGAGGGTTCAGGATCGTCAACACCGCGTGCATAGTAATTGTCTTTGCCGTAATAGTCTGCGGCCGCTGCCGCAGACGATACAGCCGAAATTGATGCCGTCATGGAGCGTCAAACCTCCATGTCCCAATCCGGAAAACTCGTATCGCGGCCATGGCCCCGGGATTTTCCAA
>JBCCXW010000310.1:0-1836 GCA_039191105.1 Pseudomonadota bacterium | reverse complement strand
TTTGGGCGCGCCGTGTTCAGCGCAGACGGCATTGGCTTGGGGGCTTGCTGACGATGTGGTGCCGAAAGGGTCGGCGCGAATGGCAGCTCTAACTCTGGCCCAGCGATATGCCGAGGTCCCGCCAATCGCGCTGCGTATGACCAAGCAAGCGATAAACGTTGCTGCCGCGCCGCTGGGGCACGCCACCAGCTTTATGGACCGAGACCAATTTGCATTCGCTGCGACGACAGCCGATCAGGCCGAAGCCATCCAAGCTTTTCTCGGAAAGCGCGATCCGCACTTCAAAGGCGATTAACGCGGATAGGCGAGGGGCTTCTCGGAGCGATCCAAGTCCAGATACCGGTCGCGCAATTTGGTTTGCCGTGTCTCGAGCGACTGCGCTTCGCCGGCAATGAAGATAGCCGTCGGCGCGCTCGAGACCTCGAGCGGGTCACCGTCCCAGATGACAACATTGGCGGCGCTGCCACGTGTGAGGGTTCCGGACCCGTCTAGATCGAAGATCGCTGCCGGGACCGTTGTCATTGCCGCCATCGCATCATCAAATTCAACACCGTTGGCGACGGCATTCCCCGCCGATTGCAAGACCAAGCGGGACTGGTGCCCATTACCGCCTAAGTGCGCGAAGGCTGTGGCAACGCCGGCGGCGATCAAGCGTTCGGCATTGCGACTGGTGGCGCCCAATTGGGCAAAACTGGCCGGGAGGTTAGAGAATGGGTCGACAATCACGGGAATGTCCGCCGCAGCGAGTTCTTCGGCGACGAGCCAGCCTTCATCCGCACCCACAATCGCAAGATTCAAACCGGGGTTTTCGACTTTTAAGTCCATGATCAGACGCAGATCACTGGCGCGGTGAGCGGCAATCAATACCAGTTGTTGACCGCGTACGGCGGCGCCAAAGGCTTGGGCATCGGCGCGGGTGAGCGTGTCACCTTCATTGTGTGCCATGAATCGTCCTGGATAGCCTCGGGCATCCGCAAACGCGCCGCGCAAGGCAGCCCAAGCGGCTGGCCGCGATCCGCCCGCCAAACCGGCCCCGGTTTCACCGAGATCAATGAAAACGAAAGCGCGCCCATCTAGGACGGAGGTCGCGCTGCCGGATGTATCGGTGACAAAGCCTTGGCCGGCGATCATCGAGCTGCCATTTGCGGGGGCGACGCCAAGATGCGTCACGCCTTCAATGCGTGTGATCGCGATCGAGGTGGCAGCGGGATTGAAGCCGTCAACAGCACGCAGCGCCACAGAGAACATCGATCCGCCAGCACTTGTATCATTGGTCGTGTCCTCAGCGCCGACCTCGACCGTGCCGACGCGCGAAAACGGCGCAATAATGCCGGGCGTGACCCAGTTGCCGCCCGCGTCGATGATTGGGGTACCGCTTGGCGCAGCATAGTTGATACCGATGCCTTGCACGGTGCCTTCGCTGAGATAAAGCGTGGCATATTCTAAGGTCCCAGCATCGGTCCCCGTCCAGATTTTCGCATTCACGATCGCAACGTCCTGCGCAAGTGCGCTGATCGGCGCGCTGATTGCGACGGCAGCGCTTAGGAGCAGTGTTCGGATCATTTTAAGTCTCCTTCACCGGGCTGGCCGAGTTCGAAATCCATCACCGGCGTCAGCGCTGGATTGCCGCGTTCATAGAGCAAGGCCCCGTCAATAAACACGCGCTCGGCTTGGCTATAGACACTGAATGGATCGCCTGACCAAATCACCACATCTGCATCTTTACCGACTTCCAATGAGCCGGTCTGATCGAATATACCGAGCGATTTGGCGGGATTGGCGCTGAGCCATGCCCATGCTTCTGCTTTGGAAATCTCGATCCCGGCGCGGCGGCCA
>JBCCXW010000309.1:0-1951 GCA_039191105.1 Pseudomonadota bacterium | reverse complement strand
TGCCGTTTCTATTCTGCTGATGTGGATCGCCTCGAACATGCTGGCGGCGGGCCTCTTAGCGCTGTCCATCGTTTACTATGGTTGGTTTTATACCATGGTGTTGAAACGGCGAACGGCGCAAAACATCGTCATCGGCGGCGCAGCCGGCGCTTTCCCGCCGGTAATCGGTTGGGCCGTGGTGACCGGCACAACACCCCTCGATGCGTGGCTCTTATTCGCCATCATCTTTTTCTGGACACCGCCGCATTTTTGGGCCCTCAGCTTGGTCGCGCATAAGGAGTATAAAAAGGCAGGCGTGCCAATGCTGCCCGTGACCAATGGAGCTGCGGCCACGCGTCAGCAAATCTTGATCTATACGCTGTTGCTAACACCCATTGGTGTGTCGCCTTTGCTCACCGGACTGGGCGGCGCGCTCTACGGCGCGGTCGCAATTGGCCTGTCCGCCGTTTTCCTATACTATGCTGGGGCAATCTGGCGAAGCCGGGCAGGGGACGCCGAGGCCGGGCCCGCTGAGCGGCAACTCGCCATGAAAACCTTCGCGTTCTCGATCCTTTATCTCTTCGGTCTGTTTGCCGCACTCATCTTTGAGCATGGTTTCGGGTTATACATATCCATCGGAGGTATTGGATGACCGAGCCAGAGGTGACACACGCGGACGCAGACGCGCTGTTAAAAGCGCAAAAACGCAGAAACGTTTGGTTGGCGTTTGCGCTCGTTGCATTTGTCGTCATCGTTGGGGTCACGACGGCCATCCGGATCCAAGAGACCGATTTTGGCGGCGGCGATCGGCTCTACTTTTCCGGCTATCTAGATGAAGCCGAAAAAGAAGCGGCCGACCGCGAAGCAGAAGCGCGCTATGAGGCGTTCAGAGCCGAAGAAGCGGCGCGCGCTGCCCGTCTGGAAACCGACAATGAATAATACTCGAATCGCGCTTCTCGCTGCGCTTGGTGCGCTGTTTATGCTTGGCCTCGCCTTCGCCTCGAAACCCCTCTATGACACGTTTTGCCGGATCACGGGCTTTGGCGGCACAACGCAAATCGCGGAAGCTGCGCCGGATCGGATCAGCGACCGCGAGGTGAATGTCCGCTTCGACGCCAATGTGGCAAATGCACCGCTAAAGTTTCGGGCGATCCAAAATAGTCTTCCGGTCCAAGTCGGCGCGCACAATCTTGCCTTCTATGAAGTGACCAATACCTCAGCGCGAGATGTGAGTGTTATTGCCAGCTACAATGTGACTCCCCACAAAGCGGGACGCTTCTTTAGCAAGCTGGAATGCTTTTGTTTTGAGGAAAGGGTCATCAAAGCTGGCGATACGAAAAAGCTGCCCGTGATATTCTTCATCGATCCCGCGATGGAGGATGAGCGCAATGCGCATGACATTCGGACCATCACGCTGTCCTACACATTTTTCAACATGGATGAATTCAAAGGTGCGGCGAAAACAGCATCTCTTAACTGAAGTGTTGCAGAAACCAATCGCAGCGGTCTAAAAGCGCCGTAATCAAGAAGTGAATGCCAGAGGGTCCGTTGCCATGGCCGAAGACGTCAAACACGATTATCATCTCGTCAATCCATCGCCCTGGCCTCTGATTGGATCGGTCGCCGTTTTAGTGCTCGCCGTCGGCGGCGTCACTTATATGAAAGGGCTGTTTGGGATTGAAGCCGGGCAGCTCTGGACCTTAGCGCCCGGCTTTCTCATGGTCATCTGGACGATGGTTGGATGGTGGCGCGAAGTCGTCAAGGAAGGCCGCACCGGCGATCATACCCCGATCGTTGAAATCGGCCTGAAATACGGCATGGTGCTGTTTATTGTCTCAGAAATCATGTTCTTCGCGGCGTGGTTTTGGAGCTTCTTTGAGCTCGCGATTTTCTACCCAGCCCGGGTCGGGGCAACCTTTGATCATACCAGTCCGATTTGGGAAGGGCTGAATGCTTTCGCCCAATGGCCACC
>JBCCXW010000308.1:0-2016 GCA_039191105.1 Pseudomonadota bacterium | reverse complement strand
GCGCCTATAGCGATGCAATTGACAACCGGCAACCGCCGCGCGCAGGGTTCTACGAAATCTTTATATCTCGATGCCATACAGGTCCGGCATCTTAGTGATTGGGAGGTGAAAAATGGTCGGAACCTTGCGCATCATGCTGGCTTTTGCAGTGCTGATCGCGGCCGGATACGGGATCGTCTTTCTTTGGACAGGCTCGCTTCCAGCGCACACACTGAAAGTGGCGGGAACCTATGGTATTTTGGTCCTCATCGTATTTGTGATTACGCTGATCACCCGGCCCGCGGGCGAGAAACACTGATCACCCTGCGCTGGCAGGACGAAATTTGCTGAGGTCGACGCTCCAAGGCTCTGCCTTCGCATCTTCAATAAGTCGTTGAGAGAGCGGATGGTCGAGCACGCTCTCCGCATAGGCTTTGGCCGCGCCAGACAGTCCAACCCCATACGTCACAAAGCGCGTGGCGACGGGCATGTAAAACGCATCCGCTGCACTCCAAGCGCCGAACAAATAAGGCCCATCGGCACGATAGGTAGTGCGCGTTTCGGTCCAAATCTGCAAGACGCGCTGAATATCCCAGCTGAGAGCTGGCGTCATTTCAGGCGTCGGGTGCCGAGCGCGAATATCGACGCCCATCTCGCTGCGCAGGTGCACGAAACTCGCATGCATTTCCGCACACAGGCTGCGCGGTCGCGCTCGCTTTTCGGGCGCCTCCGGCCAAACCCTTCCAGGAGGGGCCTGCTCAGCAATCCACTCCGTAATCGCGAGACTGTCATGGATGATCAAGCCATCCGCGACCAATGCTGGCACCCGATGCTGACCGGTCTCCGCGACCATTCGATCATATGTCTCGGTGGGTCCCAAGGGCAAAATGGTCTCGACAATCTCAAGCCCTGAGCCACGCGCCACCAAGACCGCGCGGATCGACCAAGACGAGTAGTTTAAGTTTCCGGAATAGAGCTGAATCACTTCCCTGCCTCCTTCCAGCCGCGCCCGCTTTGTTGAAAATATCGTGCCGACACCCCGGCATCTTTTGCCGCCTTGAATTGCTCGCGCGCTTTTTGACGGGTCGTGCGATCGCCATCATCAAACATCACCATGCAGCGCTCAAACGGTGCATCAACAGCGAGGTCGACGCCATCCATCAACAAGGCCACAGCCGCTCCATTTGCATTCTCAGCATGACCGGTGATCAGAATCGGCTGGGCATTCGGAACGAGCCCCTCAGCCTCTGCCTGTCCATGCGGGAGGAAACTTTGATCGTCATAAGTCCAAAGCGCTTCATCCAAAGCCGCGCGGCGCGTCGCGTCTGGACTGATCGCCAATACGCGCCAGCCGCGCTCTAAGCATTTCTCGAGCAATGGCCCGACCGCACGCTCTAATGTGGTGCGCTGTAAATGATAGAACCACCACTCAGGCGCCGCCGATTCAGACACGGTTTAGCCCTCGTAATTGTCGGCAATCCAGCGGTCCAATAGGTGCGGACCGAAGCCGCTGGCCCAGCTTGGATCGGTCGGCGCCTTTTCGCCATCGACCCAAGCGACGCCAGCAATGTCCAGGTGCGCCCAAGTTTGACCATCTTGGATGAACCTTTGCAGGAACTGCGCCGCCGTAATCGAGCCTGCCGCGCGCCCACCGATATTGCGCATATCAGCAAACTTAGATTTTAGCTGACGGTCATATTCTGGCCCCAGTGGCATCCGCCAGACACGCTCTCCGGCAGCCAGGCCTGCCGCCGTGAGCTGGTCGGCGAGCTTATCATCGTTTGTAAACAGACCTGCATGATGGTGGCCGAGCCCAATCACAATCGCCCCGGTGAGTGTCGCTAGATCGACAATCGCGGTGGGTTTAAATGTTTCCTGAGTATACCAAAGCACATCGCAAAGGACCAAACGGCCCTCGGCATCTGTGTTTTGCACCTCAATGGTTTGCCCGGAGGCTGATTTGAGAATATCGCCAGGCCGGATGGCGTCGCCATCTGGCATGTTTTCTACCAATCCGACCAGGCCGACCACGTTGGC
>JBCCXW010000307.1:0-2023 GCA_039191105.1 Pseudomonadota bacterium | reverse complement strand
TTTTCCGGTCGACAGGTTGAGACGCGCTTGCTCGACCCCAGGCACGCGGGTCAGAGCCTTTTCGATCTTCGCC
Source organism: Pseudomonadota bacterium (assembly GCA_039191105.1). Lineage (GTDB taxonomy): Bacteria > Pseudomonadota > Alphaproteobacteria > Caulobacterales > Hyphomonadaceae > Henriciella. Next base: position 1,950 of record JBCCXW010000307.1, on the reverse strand, counting down.
AAACACCCACCGCACTTCGCGCCGCGCACGGATAATAGGAGAGTCTTGCGGTCCCCGTCGGTGCGCACGAAGGCACTGTAGCCGCGCTCCTGTCCAAGCGATGTGGTTTGGACCGGCGGCTCCAAACCGGATGGACAGCCGAGGTCCGGGGGTGCAACCGCGTCTGTCACGGAACGATCAGTGTTTTTGAGGCAGTGAACATAACCGCATCTGAAGCGGCATCCATGACATAGATCCGCACCGACCAGCGCCCTGGTGTCGGGGCGCCGAGATCAGCAATATACTCACCCGCCGGACCGGCGCGAAACACCACCGCTTGATCTTCCGCATCGGTGGCCAAGCGTCGAAGCTCGCCAATCACCATTTGGTTCGACACAGGCTGGTCGTCGGCATCGCTGAGGCGAAATACCAGGCTGTTTTCTTGCAAACCCGCCTCGGCTTGCCAGCCGCGCTCCGTCTGTGCTGCCCGCGCCGCCAGGGTTTGATTATAGTTAAGGCCTTGAACATAAGACTTTTTCACATCTTCGCCGGGAAAGCTCGTAATGGCGTGGTACAGGAAGACACCATTGACCGCAAACATGACGCCGAAAAAGGCCATCATAATCAATAAGACATGCCAGCCTTTGAGCTCTCTTTGTTGCACGGTCTCTTCTGGTAGGGCCATTGTCTTGCTCATTGTGAAGGTCCTCTGAATGACGCGCGATTGGTGTCGGTTTCGCCGGTCTCGATATCGCGAACCGAGATCGTGATCTGACGCTGCGGCGCACCCGCCGGCGCGCTGATCAAAATCCGATAGCGGTCAACACCATGCGCCTCGACCGGCAGATCAATCGGTTCGGCGGCATCGTGGTCGAACCCGATCACGTTGAAGCTGAGCCCCTCAATGCCGGTCACGCGAACTTGCATGGTGCGCGGTTCGGACAGTTTGTTGACGAGCTTCAGCGTATAGCCATTTTGAACGTCGCCGTTTGAAAGCTGTACGAAAGGCGGCGAGCGGTCCTTGAGCACATTTGCCTCAATGGTCGCTTTGGTTGCCAATCCCCAAACCATCAGTATACTGATTGATGCAATCAGTACGGCGTAGAGTATCGTCCGTGTTCGGATAATCCGATATTTCGGTGGAGTCTGATGCTGCGCCCGCGCGGCGACAGCAATGTCAGTATCATAAGCAATCAAGCCTTTTGGGCGACCGACTTTGACCATGATCTCATCGCAGGCATCGATGCATAAAGCGCAATGGATACATTCGAGCTGCGGCCCGTTGCGAATATCGATCCCGACCGGACACACCTGAACGCATTGATTGCACGCGATACAATCGCCGCGATCGTCCCAGCTCTGGGATTTACGCTTCGGTCCGCGCGGCTCACCGCGATCATAGCGATAGGTGACATTAAGCGCATGCTCATCCGTCAGCGCGCCTTGGATGCGCGGCCAGGGGCACATATAGGTACAGACTTGCTCACGCATCCAACCGGCCAAGAAGTAGGTCGTCAGCGTCAATATCCCGGCAAACCAATAGGCCGACAACGGGGCCTCGCCGGTAAACCAACCGCGCGCCACAGTCGGCGCATCATGCCAATAGAGGATGAACGCTCCGCCCGTCCAAAACGCGATGACCAGCCAAATCGTATGTTTGCCAAGCTTGCGCCAGGCTTTGTTGATCGTCCACGGTGCTTGGTCGAGCCGCATCCGCGCGGCGCGGTCGCCTTCGAAGGCCCGTTCGACCCAAATATAGAGATCGGTCCAGACGGTTTGGGGACAGGTATACCCGCACCATACGCGCCCGAGCACAGAGGTCACCAGGAACAGTCCGAGCGCCGCCAAAATCAACAGGCCCGCGAGATAATGAATATCCTGCGGCCAGATCTCGATGAAGAAGAAATAGAATTTCTCACTCTCAAAATCGGCCAAGACAGCTTGATTGGGAATGCCTTCGCCGCGCTCCCA
>JBCCXW010000306.1:0-2095 GCA_039191105.1 Pseudomonadota bacterium | reverse complement strand
AGCCAGATCGCAAAGCCGATGGCGATCGCGGTTGTGAGGATCACGAGCAGCCAGCGCATGATGCCTTCAGATTGGCCGATCCCGAAACTCACGCCGCGGTTCCACACCATAGTTAAGTCGAAAAACGGCAACACATCGACCCGGCCACAACGCTCAGTTCTGTCCAGGCAGCCAAGAGCGTTGAAAATCGGCTCATTCAAGATCAACCACTTGGTCCACTGATCCAAGACCACAATGATCGGGATCAGAAAAAACAGCACAGTGCGGAAACGCCGGGTCATGCTTGGCCTCTGATCTCACGGATAGCCGCCGCATCGCGGGGGGTCACATCCGGAAACTCTCGGTCTGCCGTTTCCGGATCGAAATATTTCCAGCTGCGCGCGCATTTCACGCCGGACGCCCTTCCAGGCAGCACTGCGACGCTAGCCTCTTCAGGCAATCGAAACGCATTTGCGGGCCCGTCTCCCGCGACAAGCTCTGCTTGCGAAGTGATGAAAATGTCTTCTGGCGCTTCTCCTTGATAGGCTTGTTGCAGCTCTGAATCAGTGATGAACACGGTTGGGGCCGCTTCCAAGGAGGACCCGATCCGCTTTTCTTTGCGCTCGATCTCGATCGCACCCGTGACGACCCGTCGGACGCGGAAGATCTTTTCCCACCGCGCGGCGAGGTCATCATCTTTCCAATCCAAGGGCGTTTCGGGAAATTGCAAGAGGTGAACACTGTCCGCGCGATCGGCAAAAACGCTGAGCGAGAACGCTTCTTCGGTCGTAAATGGCATGATCGGCGCAAGCCAGGTGAGCAGGCGCTCCAGAATAGCTGCCATTACGGTTCGAGCTGAACGGCGACGCAAATCGCTCGGCGCGTCGCAATACAAACTGTCCTTGCGGATGTCGAAATAGACCGCGGAGAGGTCGACCGAACAGAAATTCAGCAAGGCCATCATCACGCGCTTGAAGTCATGCTCTTGATAGGCCTTGCGGACCACGTCATCCAGCTCGGCCAAACGGTGCAGCACCCAATTCTCCAAGCTCGGCATCTCTACCGGCAAAACGGATTGGTCCGTCGTATAGCTATCGAGCGCCCCAAGCAGATAGCGCAGGGTGTTGCGCAGGCGGCGATAGTTCTCGACCGCGCCTTTGATGATCTCGTCGGAGATCCGCAAATCCTCCGTATAGTCGGCGCTGGCCGTCCAGAGGCGTAAGATTTCAATGCCATATTGATTGCCGAAATCGATTGGATCGATCACATTGCCGTCGCGTTTTGACATTTTCTTACCGTCGGCGTCGACGATAAAGCCATGCGTGACGACTTGGCGAAACGGCGCCATACCGCGCGTGGCACAGCATTCGAGCAGCGACGATTGGAACCACCCGCGATGCTGGTCAGAGCCTTCAAGATAGACGTCAGCCACCCCCGTATCTTCATCAATGATGCCGCGATCGCGCAGCGCAAAGGCATGCGTCGTGCCGCTATCGAACCAGACATCGAGCACATCATTGACTTTGCCCCAGCCTGCAGGATCGTCGAGGAAATCGCTGACATTGGCAGAGAACCAGCCCTCCACGCCCTCTTCCCGGATTTTGGCGAGGATCCTGTCATTGACCGCTGCCGCTTCCGCTTCAGGCAATGCGGCCGTATGCGGTTCGCCCTTTTCGTTGACCAGAAGGGTGATCGGCACGCCCCAATTGCGCTGGCGCGAGATCAGCCAATCAGGCCGGTCAGCGACCATGGCTTTGAGGCGATTATAGCCGGTTGGGGGCACGAATTTGGTCTGCTCAATCCCCTCCAGCGCCATCTCCCGCAGCGGCCGCGAGCCATCTTTGCCGGGCGTGTCCATGGCGATGAACCATTGCGGTGTGGCACGGCGGATCACCGGGGCTTTCGAGCGCCAAGAGTGCGCATCTCGAATGCTGGTCATCCCGCGCGCGAGGAGGTTGCCGCTCTCGGCCAGCAGGCGGATCACTTCCGGGTTGGCTTTGCCTTGCTCGCCGCGCTTCTTGCCGGAAGTGCGAATGATATCGAGCCCGCGCAGGGGTTCCGGGACATCGTCTGTGTAGCAACCATCGGGATCAACGATTTGGCGGATTTGCTGCGT
>JBCCXW010000305.1:0-2193 GCA_039191105.1 Pseudomonadota bacterium | reverse complement strand
TTCAAGATATCCGACAAGAGGCCGCCGACCGGGTGGCGGGCGATATTGGCGCACGGGCCAGCGCAATCGCCTTTGACGTGTCCGATCGGGCAGCGTGTTTCGCGGCCGCCGAGACCCTCAAAGCGGAAGGCGCCCTCAATATGCTCTGGATCAATGCCGGTGTCGGGGTCGGTTCGCCAATCCTCACGGGCAAGCAGAACGCAATCGAATGGGGGTTCGACGTCAATGTGCGCGGCGCGATTTGGACGGCGCAGGCTTTTGTCCCCCTGATGCAAGAGGGCGATGGACCGCGGCATGTTGGGATCACCGCGTCATCGGCGGCCTTGCGGCCCCCTGATCGCGACTTTCCACTCTATGCGACGACCAAGCATGCGACATTCGCCGTGGCCGAAGCGCTGAGGGGCGAGCTGGCGGCATCCAAGATTGATACGACCATTCTGTGTCCCGGCTTGTTGAATACGAAGATTTGGGACGGTGCGAAAGCCCGCCCAGATCGTTTTGGAGGCGTCAGGCATATGGACCCATCTGTGTCAAAACGATGGGATGAAGCAAAGGGTCCTGAAGTCATGTGGCCGGACATCGTCCGTGTGATCGAGCAAGGCGGCGGGTATTTGGTTTGCGCGACCGATGGCGGCGAAACGAAAGCGGCTTGGCTGGCGCGCACGCAAGACATCGCGTCGGGCATTGTGGAGGTATAGATATGAAATTGGGCCTGCAAATTGGACTAGGTATCCTGTCGCTCATTCCGCTATTCTTTTCGGTGATGGGGGTGGTGAATGGCGCTGCCTTCTTCATGCCGGATGGCGGTTATCCGCCAGCAATCGACAATCAATTGCGATACCTTTCGGCAATTTATCTCCTGGTGACTTTGCTGCTTTGGTGGACGATTCCGAAGGTCGAAAAACACGGCCTCGTGCTGGCTTTTATCTGTGCTGTGATCTTCTTAGGTGGGCTCGCACGCTTGCTATCGCATATGACGGTCGGTCCAGGTCTGGAAACGCAATTCGCAGGCATGGTGCTTGAGCTTGGATCCCCGCTGTTTTTGATCTGGCAAAGACTGGTTGCGAGGTCGGCCACAGCCGCTTAAACGGCGGTCTATGAGCTTAAAACTCGCTATCTTTGACCTCGACGGGACATTGGTCGACAGCCGTCAAATCATCCAAACTGCAATGGTGCAGGCATTTGAAGCGCATGATCTGGCCCCGCCGGACTATGAGCAGACACGGCGCATCGTTGGCCTCGGTTTGGAACAGGCGTGCCGCATCCTCGCACCTCATGTGCCCGAGGTTCAGTTGCAGCGGCTGGTTGAGTCCTATCGCGAAGCGTTCGTGGGTTTGCGCGCCCAAGGGCAAGGCTTTGAGCCGCTTTATGACGGCGCCCGCGCGACGGTCGAACGCCTCGCCAATGCAGGCTGGTGCCTCGCCATAGCGACTGGAAAAGCGCGCCGCGGTGTGCATGCCTTTTTTGATCAGCATGCCATGCAGAACTTTTTTGATACCAGCTGGTGTGCCGATGATGGCCCCGGAAAACCGCACCCACACATGTGTGAGCAAGCGATGTCGACCCTCGGCGCAGCGCCTGAGCAGACCCTGATCATTGGTGACTCCATCCACGACGTTCGGATGGGACTAAACGCTGGTATTCGCACACTTGGTGTGTCTTGGGGGTTTGGCGAAACCCACGAGCTAACCGCCGAGGGCGCGCATGAGGTCCATCATGATTTCGCGACCCTGAACAGAAGCCTCGATACGTTCGCGGAGGCCCTCACTTAATGGACAACGTAACCCAACCGAAACGGTTCTACGCGCAAGCGGGCGTGCGGCAGGTCGGGCAGGGTTTCTCGGTTGAGCTTGATCAGCGGCCGATCAAAACGCCCGCCAAAGCAACCTTGACGCTGCCGACGCCGGCGCTGGCCGAGGCCATTAGTGAGGAATGGGATCGGCAGGGTGCGCAGCTCGACCTTCAAGGCATGACGCTGACGCGCCTGGCAAACGTCGCAATCGATCGAACGCCTGACACACGGGCGGATCTGGCGGACGAACTTGCGCGCTATGCCAGCACGGATGTGACGTGCTATTTGGCGGACGCACCGCGCGCGCTGCAAGCACGCCAAGAGGCGGCTTGGCAGCCTTGGCGCATTTGGGCCGGGCAGTCGCTGAATGTGACTTTGTTGCCCGTGATCGGCGTGATGGC
>JBCCXW010000304.1:0-2261 GCA_039191105.1 Pseudomonadota bacterium | reverse complement strand
TTCTCATGCTTGATGATGAGATTAAGAAACGCGAGGCGGCTGCTGTACGCTTGGCGGACGTCCGCGACGCGGCCGGATCACACCTGCGGCGCGCTGCGCGTCGAAAGCGACAAAAAAATCATCCGGCACTGCGTGCGCGATCCTCATAAGCTCGCGCTTTCTATAGGCTAACGAACCGCCATCGCCATATTTGGGTCGATCATCATTGTGGCCCATCACCAGACAGCGCAACGCATAATCAAGGTTTGCCTCTTGCATCCGCTTCTCAATAGAGTGGCGGAACGAATAAATGACGTGCTTTTTTGTGGGCAATAAGCCTCGTGTGCGGAGCGCCTTGTTTGCTGCAGCCGAGAACGCACTCGATTTATCATGGTAGTTCGGAAAGCCCTCTGGCGCGCGTTTTGCGGCTTCGAGCGAAACGCCGACGAGGGGAATCTCCCGAATGGAGTTTTCGTTCTTGATCTCCCGGGCATTGCTTCCTTCTTCCACCGGGCGCACCCGGATATGAGGAATGTCGGCGTCCAATCGGATATGTTCCGGTTGGAGGTTGACGATTTCACCGGGACGGCACCCAGTTTCCACGAGCATCAGAATGGCCAGGAAAATATCCTCGCGCAGGCCGTCCAAAGAGCCCGGCACGAGAATCTTTTGCTCCACCCAACCGGGTTCAAATGGGAGCCGTTTGGCCCGCTTCGTGGTTTTGAAATTGAGATCGCGAAACGGATTCTCGCCGCCGTCGACACCTTTATACCGGAAATACTCGGCGAAGAGCGAGCGCATATCGCCAAAGTGTTTGGACGCTGTTTTGGGTTTTTTGGGAACCGCTTCTGGATCCGAAGGCGAAAGCTGGTCGTTCCACCAATCATAGTAACGCGTGGCGATTTCCCGCGTGATTTCGGAGATCGGAATGTCTCCTATGACCTCGACGAAATATCGAAGCGATCGGTCCTTTGTTTGCTCCCAAAGTTTCCTTTGCCCGGGGGATTTTGTCCGCAGCGTATTCGCCATGATCTTGGTTTTATAGAGCTCCATGGCTCCAGATACGGTCACTTTTGGTTCCTCTACGATCCCGAGCAGGGCGTCGGCTTCTACCGGATTTACCCGTCCGTCAGACCCGGCACGCCCCCCAATCGCGAGCGACCGATGAACTACTTCAGCGATCATGGAGGGATCGGCGAGTTCCGCCGCAGGGCGATAAGCAAACCCCGCAGCGAGCGCTCTTGCTTTGGCAATTTCGTATCGCCGTTCCGCCATGGCGGTATCCATCGGCTCGCCAAGTCCTTCGAGTTTTAAGGCGAGCTTCAAGTCGGCCCAGTAGGCATCGTCGGCCGCCGCCAATCCGTCCCGGCGCATTTTTGCGACTTCTTCGGACTTGGTATTTAGCGTTTGGACGATATGAAGTCCGGTATACATCGCGCGTAGGGCCGCGGGGACGGAACGGTAATAGTAGTACCAGCCGTTACGGATTTTCAGATATTTTCGGTCTGTAGGCGAGCCTGTCATAGGACGCATACTAGTACAAACACTATTACCAGACTAGTACAAAATCGACCGAGAAGCGATTCAAACCGCCTCTTCGTCAAGCTAAAGCATTTAAAAACAATGAGTTATAGGTGTTTTGAGAAAGAGTATCTGGAGCGGGCGAAGAGATTCGAACTCACGACCCCAACCTTGGCAAAGTCAAGAAACCTCCTAAATTATTGTAAATAAAGGAGTATTACATGTTTTTACCTGGTCTATTGTGACCTAAAGTGGCGTAACGGGGCGCATCGTCGTTGCCCCCTCGTTGCCCCAACCAAACTGGGGGTCTAAGCGGCTTAAGCCGCCATAATATGGAAGCTCCTTATGTCCGCTTTGGGTCAGGAAGAGACATAGACATCCGGCTTTGGAGCGGTCGCTTTATGGCCCTAAATTGCCGACCGAGTCTTTTTCGCGGATGTCTTCCGCTGGCGTCAAAGCGGACGTTAGAAAGGCGATCACTTTGGGTCCGCTGGCAGGGTCGATTAGACACAATGCAATCACAACATCCCGTACTTGATACTTGTAAGTGTTCAGAAACTCACCCGTAGCTCAACGCCAAACAGGCGCGGTTCGTTCACCGTGAAACTTGGATTGGCAATTTCAACCAAAACGCCGGTGGTGGCTGGGACGTTAACCGCACGCCGACGCAGGACCACCCGGTCATCAAGGAGATTGTCGGCAAATGCTGCAATGCTGAAAGTGCCAAAGTCATACCCCACTCTGGCGTTGACTAAAAATGC
>JBCCXW010000303.1:0-2290 GCA_039191105.1 Pseudomonadota bacterium | reverse complement strand
CCGGGGGAGCGCATTGTTTGGGTCCGCAACCGCGATCCCTGGCTGCTCAATGCTGACGGCCTATATCGCACCGCCACAGATCATGCCGGACGCTTGGTCCACGCCGCGACCATTTTGCGAAACATCGCGCGCGCCGTTTCTACGGACGAAGTGTGCGCACGCTTAGAGCGTTTGGGTCTGTTGCTGCGTCTGTCGCCCGATATTCGACCCAGCGTCTTTCGCGGTGTCGCCAGTACGCATGATGAAATCAAACGCTTGCAAGCGATCACGCATATTGTCCGCAAAGGTCATGTGCACGGAATATCGCCCATCGGAATGCTGTTCGACCATGGCGCTGAGCCAATGCATGTGGACAGTATTTACATTGACTGCACCAGCAGCCCGCCGCCCCAGCGCGCGCGGCCGCCCGTTTTCCAAGATGATCTCATCCATTTACAATCGATGACGCTTTGTCCGCCGGGCTTTGATGCCGCGTTGATCGGCGAGATTGAGACTTTGGCACTGACCGATCAAGAGAAGAATGACTTGTGCGCCCCACTGCCCGTGGCGCGCGATGCTAAGGACATCATTCCTGCCCTGCTTGGTCATCTGATCAATCAACGCATTTGGATGCTGGATGCGGCGATGGGGCCTTGGCTTCAACGCCATCCCGTACCTGGGTTATCGCCGCCGCCCAAACCCTCGCGGCTGCAGGGGCCATCATCCGATTGGAAACAGTATCGCGCCGCCATGGTGCCAGCGATTGCAACGCTGCAAATGCTCGCTGATGAGGCCGCTTAGTGAAGCGTGGCGGATCCGTTGGCCGATAGGGCGCGGGCTTGATTGACCCACTTTTCCCGGGTGACCCGGCCTTTAAAGGCCAAATACTCATCGACCCACTCTGACTGCTCTTCCGACCAGTTGGCAATTTGCTTGAAATGATAAATCCCAAGCTCATTCAGCCGCGCTGACAGTTTTGGACCAATGCCTTTGATCCGGGTGAGATCATCAGCATCGCCAATCGGTGCGTTCAGCCGATCCGGAGGCGCAACGCTGTCATCATTATCCGCCGGCGCGCGATCGGTTTTGGAGGCCGAAATCGGGCGCTGAAAATTGTCAAACCAATCAACCAAAGCCGATCCCGCCATACTGTGTGGCATCTGCATCCAAGAGGGCAGGCCCTCCAGGAACCGGGCCGTGTTTTGCCAATGCCGGAGGTTTAAGTCGGACAGTGTGCGCAGCAATTCGCTCGCCAGGGTCTCCGCATCCGGATCAAGCGAGGGTCGATTGCCGGTATCGTGGCCGCCAATTTGGCTCATCATAATGCGCGACGTGCGCTCAGAAAAATCAGCCCAGGCTTGCACGCTTTGTTGCCAATACTCAAAAGCCGACAGCGGCGCGCGTTCTTGCGGTAAATCTTGATCTGTCATGACACTTCCAAATTTGTTGCACTGCACAATAACAAGCTGGCGCCGGAAGAGCAAGGCTCTGGCATTTGCGCAGACCGCAAACCAGGCTAGCACGCCTATATGAGCGCCTCTCCAAACGGAAAAGTCTTGGTATTTGATTCCGGAATGGGCGGTTTGACCGTTGCGCGTGAGCTGCGCGCGCTGGCCCCGAGCCTTGCGGTAGACTATGCGGCGGATAGCGGCTTTTTCCCCTATGGTGACAAATCTGATGACGCCTTACGAGCGCGCTTGCCTACGGTCGCCAAGGCATTGTGCGAGGTCGCGCGTCCAGACGTTTTTGTGATCGCTTGCAACACTGCCAGCACTTTGGCACTGGCCGATGTCCGCGCTGAGCTTGATCTGCCAGTGGTCGGCACGGTCCCGGCGATTAAGCCGGCGGTGCAGGTCACACGGACGGGAACAATCGGTCTGCTGGCCACCCCTGGCACCGTACAACGCGCTTACACGGCGCAGCTGATCAAAGACTTCGCGCAAGATGTCCGTGTGATCATGCATGGCTCGGTCGAGCTGGTCCGGATGGCAGAATGTATCGCGTCTGGGGATGCCGTCGCGCTCGAGGCGTTTCGGATCGCGCAGGCGCCGCTCTTTGCAGCACCGGGCGGCGATCATATCGACACAATTGTGTTGGCCTGCACTCATTTTCCGCTCATTCGCGGCGAACTCGCCGCCACGGTGCCGCATCCGGTCACATTTATTGACAGTGGCGAGGCGATCGCCCGCCAGGCGATGCGGGTGCTCTTGGATGGTAATGGCTCAACCGGGCCGGGTGGAACGGTGTGGCTAACGTCAGAGGCGCCTGCGGAAACCCGGTTGGTGGAGGTCAGCCGCCGGTTTGGCTTTGG
>JBCCXW010000302.1:0-2339 GCA_039191105.1 Pseudomonadota bacterium | reverse complement strand
CATCACGGCCCGCACTTTGGGTTCATCGCCAATCGAGATAATCACCACCATATCCCCGCTGGCAGACAGGTCCGTGTCGCGACTCCAGCGCTTTGAATTGCCATAGCCCGCCATCGCTGGCAGCACGGTATACCCAGTCATTCCCGCCGCTTCGAGAACACGGCAGGCGCGTTTGTGCGCCATCCGCTCAACGATCAACTCAATCCGCATATATTTCGTCATGACCTACCCCTGTCCATTGATGAGCGTCGCCAAGTAGATGTAAATTGGAATCCCAATCGTAACATTGAAGGGGAATGTCACCCCGAGTGACAACGTCAAATAAACGGATGGTTTGGCTTCTGGGAGCGCCAGTCTCATCGCCGCAGGCACCGCGATATAAGAGGCCGACGCGGTCAGCGTAATCAACAGAGCCGCGTCTCCGACAGGCATATTGATCAGGAACGCGGCGGCGGCGGCGATCAGCGCAGAAATCAGTGGCATATAGAGGCCAAAGCCAATCGTCATTGGGCTAAGCTGGCGCCACCCCTGACGCAATCCACGCCCGGCTGAAAGCCCCATATCCAGAAGGAAAAGGCAAAGCACGCCTTGGAAGAGATCAACAAAAAACGGCTCGACGGTTTTCGTTCCGTCTTCTCCGGCGATCCATCCGACGGCGAGCGCGCCAACCAAGACGACGATCGAGGCATTTAAGAACACCTCCCGGACCAATTCGCCTTGCTCCGATCCTGCGACGGGTTTGGTGCGTTGCGATTGGCCGCGCGCAGCCAGCACCAATGCTGTGATAATTGCTGGTGTCTCCATCAGCGCAGCGACCGCGACCAGATGACCGCCTGCATCCAAACCGGATAGGCGCACGGCTTCTGTGGCGGCGACAAAAGTGACGATGGAGATCGAGCCATAGTGCGCCGCGGTGGCGGCAGCATCAATGCGGTCGAGTCGGGTGGTGAAGCGCAGCAAGACAAAGGCCAGCGCTGGGATCAAAAATGACAGAACGATCCCCGCCAACAGCACCAATAAGATCTCAGTGGTGAGCGGATTTTTCGACATCTCCACACCGCCCTTGAGACCAATCGCCATCATCAAATAAAGCGCCATGCCTTTCGCGAACGCTTCCGGAACGGTCATTTGTGATCGTAACAGCGCGGCGCCCATGCCGAGAGCGAAAAACAAGATGATGGGCGAAAGAAGGGTCGATATCGCGACGTCCATAACGCTCTCGGTTAGATTGATTCTTTCGCGGCCTTATAGAGTGTGCTGCCAAAATGCCTACGGATATCCCTGATTTTCCAGATGGTTTGTCTCGCGAGCCCGGTCGATCGGTTGCGCAGGCCGTCGGTTCCGAAGAAGCAGACAGGTGCACGCGCCGAAATGGCTTGCTTTGCGCGTCGCAAATTAAATGTAACTGAGGAAAGACAAACGTATCGTTTGATGCTAACGCGAGCGCGACCAAATTCAACGATATGGACTCGATGACAGAGCGCAGATCAAATCCCCGAAAAGGCCAGCGCACCAGCGAGGAGTCGCGCGCTGCGATTTTACAAGCGACCCGCGAAGAAATGGCCGAAAATGGCTGGCGAAAATTCAGCGTCGACAAGGTTTCACGCAAAGCCAAAGCTTCGAAACAGACCATCTATCGCTGGTGGCCCGCGATCGGAAATATGTGCATTGAAGCGGCGATGGAATTGGTCCCGGAGCGCTCAAATCGAGGCCGAGATCCCGCCGAGCGGATCGCCGCGCTTTTGGTCCCCTTAGAAGAAGCAACGCGGCATGGATCTGGTCACGCCGTTTTACGGGCGGCGATGATCGCTGCAAGTGATGACAAAGCGGCCGGAGAGACCTGGCGCCTGTGGATGAAAGATAATGTGCGTGCCCCATTGCGCCTCATCTTGGCCGAGATTGCGGCGAAAAAAGTCGTGCGCAGGGATTTTGATCTCGACGATGCGGTTGACCTGCTGACCGGTCAGCTTTGGTCGCGCGTGATGATTATGCGCGCGCCGCTGCCGGAAGGGTTTTCGCATATGCAGGCCAATGCACTGCTGCGGGCATTGGCGCCGTAGCGGACGTCAATCTGAAGAAAACCACGGACAACTGGTGCGTCGTGCTTGTGACGTGGCAGGCAAACCGCTAACGCTTAGCGGAGTTGAGGGTGGGCCGCCAATGTCAGACATCAAAATCGCCGTGATTGGCGCAGAGCAGTTGGATCCCGACCATCATTTGGCGCTGAACCGCCTCTCGGAAACCGGACTGGTGACCGCATATGCGCTGGACGAAACGGCGATTGCAGATGGTCGGATGGCGATTGAGAGTGCGATGCAGCACAGCGCCGTTGAGGCAGT
>JBCCXW010000301.1:0-2371 GCA_039191105.1 Pseudomonadota bacterium | reverse complement strand
TGACCATCCGCAAAGTGCACGTGCTGCGGAATTTTCGTCGCTTGGGCTGGGACCGCAGGCGAGGCTCGGGCCGCTTAACCGCCGCCTTTGGGCGCTGGTCACGGGGCGCGCCGAAGCGGCCATTTCAGAGCAGGTCGAACAGCAAATGTCAGCAACGCTCGGTTGGTCCCAACCGCCTGACAATATTGGTTCTTATGGTGAGGATGACCTAACGCGGGCGGCCATCGCATTGATTGGCTTTGGCGCCCTGCGCCGATCCGATGCGATTTACTATCGAATGACCCGGACGCAAGACGGCGCTGCGCTTGACGGCACTCAGCCCTATCGGATGACGCTGCCGGCCAATGTCCCGGCACAAGCGTTTTGGTCGATCGCCCTCTATGCGCCAGATGAAACAGGCCGTTTCTTCTTCTATAAGACCGCAACCGGTCGCCATTCGCTGCACTCCGATTCAGATGGGCTTGCGATCAATGCGGACGGCTCCATCACGCTTGAGATTGGCCCCGTCCAACCGAGCGCCCCTGAGGCCAATTGGATGCCGACTCCTAATGGGCCGTTCGCGGCCTTTTTCCGACTTTATCTCCCGGAACCAGAGGCCGTTCGCGAGGGGTGGCGCCCTCCGAACATCGTTCCTGTGAGCGAATAAGCGTATCGGCCCGAACAATCCATCGCCGATGCGCCTCACACCCAATCAGAGGCGTTAAGGCAATGGTACGGGCGTGCATTCTCCAGCGCGACGGCTTGCGGAGACCCGTGTTTGGATCCGATCCGCGAGCTGCCAAGCGGTTTGGATGTCTTCCGGCGCGAAGGTCATCGAAAGGTGTGGGACCGACCCTTTTGGCAATCCCGGGAACATCATTTCTACAATCACAGGCTCCGAGATGTAATTCAGTATGACGCTGCCGCCCTGTGGGAGCGCGACGGTCGCTTCTCGCCCGACCACTTTCGCCTCGAAGACCTCATCAAAATAGACGGGGTCGAACCGAAACTTAACCTCGGCATTTTGGTAATTCAGCGGTACGGGCGACTCAATTTCGCCAATGCTCAAAAACATCGTGTCGGAGGTCTTCGTTTGTATGAAGACGATGAGCGCCTTCACCCCCGTAATCCCAATGGCGCCGTCGGCAACCATATCCGAGGCGCGAATGGCCGCTTGAAGGTCAAAAGATAGGTCGGAGAAGATTTTGCTAGACACAATAGACACTTGCGGGAGTTCGTTTGGCGTGTAGGCCATCATGCATTGCGGGATTGAGTCTTCGGTTTGTGCCCAGGCGCCCGAAATTGAGGTGAGCCCGGCGAGTAGGATGGCGCCAAAAAAACGAGACGTACCGATCATCACCCTCTCCTCCGAGCCTATCGTTCAGCCGCGATTAAGCGGCGCATATGCCAGGTGTAAATCCAGCGCGCAGTTTTGTTCATTCCCAGCTTAGCGGCGAGTGCGCTCGGCAGAAGGCCGGTAAAGTAAAGGCGTGTCATCCGCCGAGGATCGAGGCTCAGCTTCTCAGCAATTGCTGGCGCGCGTTGATAATACAGTTTGATATCCTGCACGCCTCCCGGCTGTTGCGCCAACCAGATATCGCGGAAATTGCGCAAGGACTTCAGCTCCCAGCAATCATCGGCCAGGCCAATGGTCTCCACCGCAGCGGTGGTCAAAAAGCAATCGCGATCTGTGGTGCACCGACCGGCAGTATACTCGGCTTCGAGGCGGCGATAGATGAAATTCGCAAGTTGCCAGCTTTCATTCATCAGAGCGGGCTCAAAATAGAAGGTGAAATCGGGGTTGTCGTCATCCAAGTTTCGCTCGAGGTAGAGCTTGATCACGATCGGGCCAGATGGCAGCGCATAGATTTCTTCACCGCCCGGGATCTCAATCTCAGCCCGGTCATTGCGCATCAGGCCTTCGAACTCGGAGGCTGTGTCGGCAGGATCGAAACTGACCCGAACGCGGGCATTAAAAGTGTCCACCCGCGTGAGCGTTTCAGTTCGTGCGCTCTCAATTATGAACTCGACGCCGGTTACATTTTTCGAATGCGCAAAGCGGCCATAACTCTGCAACGTTTCCATTTTCAGCGTCGGCGCAATGGCGACGCGCGAGGGATATACGTTGGCCTCAATTTTGAAGTCTTCGGCGTAAATATGGGTCCACACAGACATGATTTTCGGATTGTCGTTACGTCCCGAGCGTTGGCAGGTTGGCAGGCTGGTCTGTTGCGCGAGGGCGCTTGGGTTTAACGCGCCCAACGCCACCAGGCCCGCAAGCAAACGGCGGCGGCCAAGGATGGGGTTTGATGCGGTCCGGCGTCTGTTTATCCGTAACATGTCGAGTTTTCTCTTATGTCGGTGACAATACTGAACGATTCCTGCGCCGAGT
>JBCCXW010000300.1:0-2387 GCA_039191105.1 Pseudomonadota bacterium | reverse complement strand
GAAAGCGGCGCTCAATATGATGCTGCGCAATTTCGCCATCGAGATGTCGCGCCGCGCGCCGCAAGCGATCATTCTCGGCCTTCATCCCGGCACGGTGGATACGGATTTGTCCAAACCCTTTCAATCCGGCGTCAAAACCCTGTTCACCCCCGACATCTCCGCCGCGCACCTCCTATCCGTCATCGACGCCGCCAAGCCAACCGACAGCGGCAAACTCTTCGCCTGGGACGGCGCGGAGATCGGGTTTTAGGGGGGGCTTTAATGAAAGGTGCGGGAGGGGGTGAACGGCGCAAAACACGCCGCCTATCCGAGCTTACGCGTCGGACCTCCCGCAGACCAAATATGCGGTAGCAATTTAAGCCCCGTCAATAAGAAGGGTCCGCAACCCTCTAGTCGCGCGGTTAACTTCTTGTTAACCTTATTTATTGGGCGAGGTTGGGGAGAGCGATGTGGATTTTACGCCATACATAAAATACGCGGAGGAAGTTTTCGCCGGTGAGGCGAGCCCGCTTTTCTTCAATCCCGATTTCGCCCGCGAGTTTGTCGTCGCCATAATGATCTTCCTAATCGGTTGGGCGATGTCTCTTCGGACGTCCAAGAAACGTATCAAAAACCGCATTGTTGATGAGTTGATCATGGCGCAGCGCGAACTGTTTCATCGCGCCTATCCGAAAGATTGGAAGAAAGACGGCGTACGTCACGAATGGATGCTGACGCCGTTCTTGGATCGCATTAACTTTCTCATTTTCAGTCTGAAGGAAGACAAGCAGATCTCAGAACAGGAGATCGGCTTGATCGAGCGGTATGCCGACGATGTCGATAAATTCATCGCGTATTGGGCGACGGTGAAGCATCGCACTATGGCGTATGACGACAAGTATGAGTCGACTTATGTGTCGCTAAAAGAGTTTCTCGAGCGCGCCGCGAACAAGCATGTGCCCCGCATAGCTCCGCTCTATGCCAAAGCGGCGACGATTGCGCCGGCGGATGACGGTAAGATATGGCCTGGAGAGCGTGTAGCCGCGCCGGCGGAGTAGGACGGGTTGGGGCCAATGGCTGATACCCGCCATCGCGCTGGCCCTTGGACTTTGGAAATTGGTAAGTCAGTCTAAAGCGATTCATTCTTTCAATAAGTCGTATTGCTCCGGCGGCAACTCCACACCATAGACTTTGACTATCTCGTACCGCGCCGCACCCTGTTCCATTCGGTCTTCATCAACAGGAACAGTTTCTCTAAGGTCCACAACCAACCGTGATTTCGGCGGCAGCGGTATACGGCCGGCCTGAAAGTCTTCAAGCCACTCGGTGTCCAGCATTTTTGCATCGACCGCTCGCTTGTAGTTGATGCCCCAAACAGAATCGCCTTCGAAGACTGCCTTCCTCACTTTAACGGAAGTTTTAATCAAAGAAACAAGCTCTCCATCTCGTTCGACGATGAGTTCATCTTCGGAGAGTGCAATGATTTGCTTTGCTTCCTCGCGAGTGAATAAAGCAGCTCTTGTTTCAAAATGCTCGAACTCAACTGTCTCGTAACCGGCGTGCTGGAGAGGTTCCAACATCCGTTTGAACGACGAGAGTGCACGTGGATCTCGAGCAATTTGATCAACTGGGCCTGGAACGATTAATGAGTTGCCGTCGCCGACAATCTGATAGGTTACATTGCCATTTGCATCCGCATTTGAGACCGAAATCGTGTCCTTCGGCTGCTTGCGCGAGAGGAACCTATACAGTCCAAAAAGTGTTGCCCCAGCTCCAGCCGTACCTCCCGCAAGAATGCCGATCCACTCGAGGATGTCTTTTGCATCTTGAACTTGATCTTGTTCAAGAACCGTCGTGAGGCGCTCATAGAGCGATTGAACAAGTTCGAATTCTAGCTGAAAACACTTCTGCTCCACGTCGGCTCTCACGAGCACCTTTACCGAAGCTGCATCACTATTGAGCGCGTGGTTTGCGACGCGGCACAGATCTCCTAACCCCAGAAGAGCTGGTGCAAGCCGGTGCACGTCCATTTCATGTTCAGCGAGCGCTGGACCGTCATAGCGAATGGTAGCTTTTGTGCGCCGGGCCATACTGCGTTTAATCTACTGTTCCGGTTAGCGTCGAGTTAAATCCGAATCGGAACAAATATGAAACATACTCAGTTGTCGCTCAAATAAATTTCGCCGCCCTTTGCCTTAAACGTGGCGCTCATCTCATCCATTCCCTTGCGGGCTTCTTCGGCGGCGGCTTCTAAATCCCGCTTTTCGTTCTCGCCCAGGCCGGCGGCGTAGTCGCGGACGTCCTGGGTGATTTTCATGGAGCAGAATTTGGGGCCGCACATGGAGCAGAAATGGGCGACTTTGTGCGCCTCTTTCGGCAGGGTTTGGTCGTGATAATCGCGGGCGGTT
>JBCCXW010000299.1:0-2410 GCA_039191105.1 Pseudomonadota bacterium | reverse complement strand
GGTCGATCTCGGACAATGGTCTGGGCGGCTGGCATTCCTATCGCGCGTCGAAAGCGGCGCTCAATATGATGCTGCGCAATTTCGCCATCGAGATGTCGCGCCGCGCGCCGCAAGCGATCATTCTCGGCTTACACCCCGGCACGGTGGATACGGATTTGTCCAAACCCTTTCAATCCGGCGTCAAAACCCTGTTCACGCCCGACATTTCCGCCGCGCACCTCCTATCCGTCATCGACGCCGCCAAGCCCGCCGACAGCGGCAAACTCTTCGCCTGGGACGGCGCGGAGATCGGGTTTTAGGGGGGAGAGGTCAAAGCGTGCACTTTAGTCTTTGACTTCAACAAGCGTTTCACCGTTGGTGAGCGTCGTCTCAATGCTAGGCCAAATGCGTTCGAATATGTCAAGTAGCCGCGTATTAGCGACGTTGCCCAGACGGATCCAAACGACCGGAGGCAGTCCGCTGAAGGCGAAATCATCATCCTTCGAGATAATGACGGCCTGTGCGTCGAGGGCGCGCGCGATGATTGTCGCATCGTCGCTCTCGGCGAGGTTTAGATCTTGAACGTGAGTCGCTTCATGACCTTGATTGCTGAGCCAGCGCGCTAGGTTGGGCGGCAAATTCTGGTCGACCCAAAGGATCATTCAGCGGCGATGACCGCGTGGTCGGTGGTCTTCGCGGCATAGAGCAGCGCAGCGGTGATGTCCTCGTCTTCGAGGTAGGGGAAGCTCTCTAAAATCTCGGCCCGCGACGCGCCGCCGGCCAGATTTTCCAGAATGTCCATCACGCGCAGGCGCATTCCGCGAATGCATGGCCGCCCGCCCATTTTCCCGGGCTCAATCGTAATGCGAGAGAGAAGATCTTGGCTCATGGAAGCAAAAACTACCATGTATGCGAAATTTCTCATACCTCAGTCTATTCGGCCAATTCAGCGCCACTCTTTGTTGACGACGGAAGTCGAGCAAGCAAAAATCTCAACAAGGGGGGGATCATGTTCGAAGTTTTACAATCCGGTCCTGCGACGCTTTGCAATTGGCTCATCTCATGGGGAGTTAGTTGCTCCGCCACCGTTGTTTCGGTGAATGTTTGGCAGACTATTGCTGCACTAATTGTGTTTTTGGTTGTTTGGGCAACGGTTCGACCATTCGTCCGTCATCGACATCTCGACAGATACCAACAATTGCTGTCGCGCACTGCACCGTACAAATCATGCGATTCGCCTCGCACAATTCGGCTGCACCCCTATGCGATGGCTGATGCGATGGACGAAAAGGGGTATCGACAGCTAACGAAGACAGCAGCCGGAGTGAAGCTCAATGACAAATACAATCAACGGTATTTTGTGGTCGAAGTTAGGGAAGGTGGCCGGCGGCTGCTTCGCAAAGAACTCAAGATCTACGCTTGGCCATACAACAATATGTCCGAAAGCGAGTTTCAGGTCGACGCCGAGACGCTACGTGCTTTAAAAGATGGCAGTCAGAGCAAATTGGACGACGAGACTGGAAACAGCGTTGGAGCCGACGGAAGCTTCGACATATTCTTCCGTATTGTTAGGTGGTGGGATGTTCGGCATTGGCTGAATCATCCCTCTAGGGAGATCAGGTATGCTCTATACGTCGCCATTTTCGCGGCGTCACTTGAGTACTCGGCCGACATATTCGAGTTTCTTAGGGCGGTATTTCGGACACCTAACATTTAACTTGCATAATCGAAGGTCACGGTTGGATGCGACCATCGTTTTGGTTCTTGATCTTAATAGCACTTTTGTTTGGCGCGGCAGATGTCCAAGCTCAAGAGTGCGTCAAAGCAGATCGTAATGCTGCATGGACTATCGCCCAGCACCGCGCTGAATTGGGAGAGTGTCAGGTCGTCTGCGCCGGTTGCGGATGCAAAGGAGGGCCAGGATACAGAAACCCTATGACCTCTCAGTGCGTTTCATGGGATCAATTGAATCTAGTCTGTGGTCCACCGCCACATTTAGACTGTAAAGCCGAATGTAATCCTTTGGTTAAACACTGCATCACGCCGGAAGCGATTGAGTTGGATAACGATAGTCCACTTGAAGTTGGAGGTTAGGCTCATGTGAGCCTACTCCTTCTCCAAATACAGCTGGCTGCCCATCTCGCGGTACTTTGCGGACATCTCGGCCATGCCGTCTTTGATATGCTCGGCGCTGATCTCGCCTGAGGGCGAGGCGCCTACGCCTTCGCGTTGCTCGTGGGGCGAGCCGTCGGCGACGGCGGCGCTCATCGCCTCCAAATCGCGCCGCTCATTCTCGCCCAGGCCGGCGGCGTAGTCGCGGACGTCCTGGGTGATTTTCATGGAGCAGAATTTGGGGCCGCACATGGAGCAGAAATGGGCGACTTTGTGCGCCTCTTTCGGCAGGGTTTGGTCGTGATAATCGCGGGCGGTT
>JBCCXW010000298.1:0-2432 GCA_039191105.1 Pseudomonadota bacterium | reverse complement strand
GGATTGGGTATTCATCTCAATCTCAATGTTGAGCAGGTGAAATGACGCAATCCCCAGTCTTCGTGATAAATCCGAAAAGCCACAAAGTGAACGTGCACGGGTCCATACTGTCGCGTGTCGCCGTTCACCATCGCGACATTCCGACTGTGTATTTCGACGGCCGCACGCCGCTTGATGAGACGCTTGCTCCACTGCTGCGGCAGGGCAGGGACACAATCTATGTGGAAGGGGGAGATGGAACCGTTCTTGCGGCGCTCACCACTTGTTTTGCAGAAAGATCCACCGGGCGCGCGATGCCGCGCCTCGGCATTCTTCCGGGCGGGAGCACTAATCTGGCGCATGAGGTTTTTGGCCTAAGACACGTTGATTCCGACAGTTTGAAACAACAGCTCAACGGCCGCTTACAGCGCAACACTCAAACAGAGATTGCGACCCACAAGGCTTTGCTGGTGGAAACGTCCGAAACAAAAACACCGTTTGTCGGCTTCCTACTATCTACCGGCTCTTTGGCCCGCTTGATGCTTTACACGCAAAAGAATCTTCATGGGAAAACGCGCGGAGCTGTCTCGATCGCCCGCGCGATCCTGCAGCTCATCCTGTTTCCTCGATCAACCAAGTCTTCAGACGGGTTGCCGCTCGTTCGCGCGTCTTCATTCACGCGCCTCACTGATGGAGTCCCGAGCGCCGCGTCTGAACAAACCTTTTCGATCCTCTCTACATTCCGCGAGTTGAGCCTAGGATTGAGCCCGTTTTGGGAACGCGGCGACGCCCCGATCGGTTTCACCTATGCGGCGTGGCCCGTTCGCCGTATGAGGCGGGGAATTGCAAAAGCTGTCCTCGGCGGCGCTCCAAAATCACTTGAGACGCATGGTTTGACGAGCGAGGGTTGCTCCGACATGGTCTTTCGAACCGACGGTCCTGTCATTCTTGACGGCGAAGAATTGCCCATGCCGAAAGACCAAACCTTTAAAGTGACGATCTCTCCGAATCTGGAGTTTATCCGGTGAGCGACGCTGCGGAACTCGCGCGATTGCGGAGCATTATAGAACGCGAACAACGCCCTGTTGGAGATCGGGCCGAAGCCTTAGTTGCGGAGATTCGCCGCAAATATGGCGACGTCGTGAAGGCGCTCTTGTTTTACGGATCTGGTCTTCGCGCGGGCGAAGCGTCGGGAAAGATGCTCGACTTTTACGTTCTCGTTGACTCCTATCGTGACGTCCATGGCGTCGGCCTGAAACAGCTCGGCTCCTTTCTCGCGCCCCCAAGCGTTCATTATTGTGAAGCGGACGGGCCTGACGGAGAGCGTTTGCGCAGCAAGTATTCCATCGTCAGCTTGTCTGCCTTTCGAAGAAGGGCTCGCGGCGCAGCTTTTGAATCCATGCTTTGGGCGCGATTTGCGCAACCAACCGTTTTGATTTGTAGCAGCCCTAAGCTGCGCGACGATCTTCTCGACACATTGGCCCATGCGATCCGCCACTTCCTTGCAGAGACCGCGCCGCTCCTCAATGGCGATATCGAGGCGACGAAGATTTGGGAACGCGGCCTGATGGAGAGCTACAAAACCGAGCTTCGACCCGAAGACGCAAGCGGGCGCTCAAAGCAAATCGTCGCAAAGCATGCCGATCGTTATGCGCAATTATCGGTCGCCATGTTTTCAGCGGGCGCATCAAGAACCTCTATTGAGCTTCCTGATGTGGGTTGGCTTCGCCGCAGTCTATGCCGCCTTCTTTGGCTTGGCCGGCGGATTGTCGGAAAACCAATGGGCGCATTTCGTGTCTTGAAAGCGTTTTTTACGTTCGACGCCGGGCTTGAATATGTGTTGGAGAAAATAAAATCCCATAGCGGCGCCGAAATCGAAATTAGCGACCATGCGTCCAAATATCCATTGCTACATGCCCCGGTCTTGGCATGGCGACTGTTCCGGAAGGGCGCGTTTCGATAGATTAGGCGAGGTTTGAGAACGCCTTAAGCACTTGGTCGATCTCGTCTTCCGTATGCGCCGCGCTGACGCTCAATCGCAATAAGCTGGTCCCGCCCGGCGTGGCCGGAGGGACCGCAAGATTGACATATACGCCCTGCTCAAAAAGTTGGTTCCATTCCCGCACCGCAGTCGCTTCGTCTGGTCGTCTAACGGCGATCACGGGCGACGCCGGCGCGCACAAATCAAACCCCATCTTGGAAAGTCCGCTATGAAGTCGATTTGACCTAGCCCATAACGACTCGCGTAACTCCGGCATAGCTTGTAATTCTTGGAGCGCGGCCCGCGCGGCTGAAATATTCGCGGGTGCGCCCGACGCCGTGAACATGTATGCGCGACTGATCAGACGAACGCGCTCGAACTCGAAATGCTTCGACACGCAGAAGCCGCCAATGGAAGCAAGGCTTTTCGAGAAGGTCCCGGATAGAAAGTCGACGTCCTTGAGCACGCCCTG
>JBCCXW010000297.1:0-2456 GCA_039191105.1 Pseudomonadota bacterium | reverse complement strand
GTTTTGAGCGCCTCTGATCCCCCCAGCGTCAACAAGCTGGCGCCGAGCACAGCGGTTTGCAAGAGCGGCGTTGCGGCAATCGTCCGGCCTTGCGCTTCCATGATTTGACCCATCGCGACCATGCCAAGGCCGACGCCATCATACGCCTCTGGCACCAAGACCCCGAAAAAGCCGAGTTCGGCGAGTTTGGCGCGCGTGTCTGGATCGACCCCATTGGCCCCTTCATCGCGCAGCGCCCGCAAATGCGTCACCGGCAATTCATCCCGCGCAAACGCCATCGCCGTGTCGCGCAGCATTTGCTGATCTTCTGATAGAATAAAAGACATTATTGGTGCTCCCGCAGACCGAGCACACGCTTGGCGATGACATTCAAATTGATTTCGCTGGTGCCCCCTTCGATCGAGTTGCCTTTTGAGCGCAGCCAACCGCGGGTGGCTTTTTTGGCATCATCGGCAAACCCGTCGCCAGACCAGCCGAGGCCGTCTGTGCCCAAGGACTCAACGAGAAGCTCGCATTTGTCCTGGTTCATTTTTGCCGCGGCATATTTCATGATCGATGCGGTATGACCGACCTCTTGTCCAGCCTTGGCTTGCTCGGTCGAGCGCTGCACCGTGAGCCCGAAGGCTTTCGCATACATCAGATGATCGGTGATCCGGGCCCGTAGGTCGCCATCGGCAACGCGCCCCGTCTCATCGACGCCGACATGCTGTTTGGCATAGTCTTGCGGCGCCAAGATTCCCGATCCACCCGTGCCGCCAAAGCCGCCCGCGGAAATCGAGGAGCGTTCAAACTGTAAGAGACGTTTGGCAATCGTCCAGCCAGCATTCAGCTCGCCGACCAATTGGTCTTTGGGAACTTTCACATCGGTGAAGAAGGTTTCGCAGAAGGGCGAAGAGCCAGAAATCAGTTTGATTGGCCGCGCTTCGACGCCTTCGCTCTGCATATCGAAGACCAGGAAGCTAATCCCATCATGTTTGACCGAGCGGTCGGTGCGCACCAAGCAGAAAATCCAATCGGCTTGGTCGGCATAAGACGTCCAGACTTTTTGGCCATTGATCAACCAATGGTCGCCTTTATCTTCGCACTTGGTTTGCAGCCCGGCCAAATCCGAGCCAGCGCCTGGCTCCGAATAGCCTTGGCACCAGCGGGTTTTGCCATTGACGATGTCAGGAATAAAGCGCTTCTTCTGCGCGTCATTGCCAAATTCCAGCAGCGCCGGGCCGAACATCCAAAGACCGAATGAGAACAGCGGTGGCCGAGCTTTGATGCGCCGCAATTCTTGTTGCAGAACCTGCGCCTCCGCTTTGGTCAGGCCGCCGCCGCCATATTCCGCCGGCCATTCTGGCGCCGTCCATCCCTTTTCGCCCATTCTTTCAAGCCAGACTTTTGAGTCCGGATTCTTAAAGGTTTCGCCGCGGCCGCCCCAAACGACTTCATCATCTTTGAGCGGCGTGCGCATGCTTGCAGGGCAATTTTCTTCTAACCAGTCTCGCACTTCGATGCGAAACGCTTCTAAGTCTTCCGGGGCATCAAAAGCCATTTACACTTCTCCCAGCGCCGCCATCGTGAGCGCGGCATGTTTTCAATAGTCCCAGCATAGAGGGCTATAAGCCCGATGACCATCTCTGACGTGGCGGCAAATCGTCAGGCCATGACGTAACGGCACGTTCCGTCTTGGATCGCGTGCCAATCGCTCAGCCCGGACATCACGGTGCGCGGGCGTGGCACCGAATCCGATCAAGTCGATACCGGAGGGGTCGCCGGCTAGAATCGACCGAACGGACTGTTCTCTGGGCCCGTCTCGATGCCAGCGAGGTTCATCAAATGGACGATGATCAAAAACAGACCGAACACACACCCAATCATGATCAGGCCCCATGGCACCTGGTGCGGTCTTTGATCTTTTTTGCGCACCGTGCCGAGTTTTGATTGTGCAAACAGGCCCAGCCCGATCAAGGCGATGGCGAGGCTGACGCTGATGATCCAATCAGGCAAGGTGTGAGGCTTTCCGCGGCACGAGGGCTGTGCGGGGTTTTTGCCCAGAAAAAGGGATCGACGACAAGCTCCCATATCGCCCGCACGGCCGCCACTGTGAGCAGCGGCCAGTAAAGTGGCCGAGTCAGTAAGGCGATGACACGGCTCAGGGTCCAATCGCCCGGCGCCAGCAGGTCTCCCAGAGCGCCAACGAAAAGCGCGGCGATCAACAAAGACAGTCCGAAGATCCCGACATTTTGGTCTCCTGCAAGGACCGCAAAGCTAAGGCACAAAACGCATGGCGCATGCGCGATCGGGGCAAGAATGGCACCGCCAAGGTTCAAATGCATCGTCAGGAAAGGGATGGTTCCCATTTGCCGCTGTGTGCGCCGCGGCTCGCGCATTAGAACCAACCAGGTTTGCATAAACCCTTTGATCCAGCGGCTGCGCTGGCGCAGCCAAACGAAAAGCCCGGTCGGCGC
>JBCCXW010000296.1:0-2531 GCA_039191105.1 Pseudomonadota bacterium | reverse complement strand
CGAAGTCGCAGCGGATCCGATCTTTTACGCCCTCCTCATCGGTGTCTTGGCGCCGCCCTTTATTGGGACAACGATCTTTTTCCACCAAGACTATTTGGTTGAGCTGCGTGGCTATAATGAGCTCGCATTTGCCGCTGCGTTTCCGATTATGGCGATCACAACCGTGGTGTTCTCGTTGATCAGCGGCCACCTGATTGATCGCTTTGGCGCCATTCGGCTGTTGCCGATCTATCTCGTCCCGCTGTGCTGCGCATGCCTGGCAATGGGGTTGCTGACGCCGCTCTGGGGCATCTACGCGTTCATGTTTCTGGTCGGGGTCAGTTATGGCTTCACTGCACCCCTGGTCGGCGCGCTTTGGCCCGAGGTTTACGGCGCCCGCAATCTTGGCTCAGTCCGGGCGATTGCGGTGGCAGCCAGCGTCGGCGCAACCGCGATCGGCCCTGGATTGACCGGATACTTGATCGACCAAGGCACCGCATTGCCGACGCAAATGCTCTATATGGCGGTCTGGTGCATCGCCGCCAGCCTCGTCCTCGCACGGGTCGTTCCAATCTTGATCACGCGCAATGCGCGCATAAGCTGAGCCGACGCGCGCGTTTCCGCGCTGTGTCTGGAACGCTGGGAAAAGATGGTACGCCCAACAGGATTCGAACCTGTGACCTACTGATTAAAAGTCAGTTGCTCTACCAACTGAGCTATGGGCGCATCCGAACAGCGGACATAGTTGAGTGCCTGGGCCCGGTCAACGGCAATTGCTGCGGAAACCGATCAGGCGCGACAAACTGGTCTGAAGCGTCGCGACCACCTGGGCGAGCAGCCCGACTTGCGGATCTGTTCTAAGCTTCGGCGCGGCGGCCATTGTCCAAATAGGGTCGAAACAGAAGATCCGGCTAGAGGGATCCCGCATCACGCGGTTTTGAGCGGGTTGCGGCCCATTTTTCCGAGAGTTCTGCGCGAAGATCGCTGAACGCGTTTTGCGCGATTGCATCTCGCATGCGTTGCATAAGGGCTTGATAAAAAGCGATATTGTGCCAGCTGAGCACCATCGCGCCCAAATACTCGCCGGATCGAATGAGGTGATGGAGATACGCCCGGGAATAGTCTCGGCTGGCCGGGCAGTCCACAGCGGCATCGACCGGTGCGAGGTCATCGGAAAATTGCGCATTCTTGAGATTGATCGGTCCGTTCCATGTCCACGCTTGGCCGTGCCGACCCGCGCGCGTCGGTAGAACGCAGTCAAACATATCGATCCCGCGGGCCACCGCTTCGACCAAATCGATCGGTTTTCCAACCCCCATGACATAGCGCGGAAGCGCCGCCGGCAAAAATGGTACCGTCATATCGATGGTCCGACACATTTGATCGTGTCCCTCCCCCACGGCCAAACCGCCGAGCGCAATCCCACCAAACCCTTGTCCGGTCACAGCCGTCGCGGAGGCTTCGCGCAGATCTGGATAATTCGAGCCCTGGACGATCCCGAACAGTGTCTGGTCGTCGCGCGCGCCAAACGCCTTTAAGGATCGCGCCCCCCAGTCTAGCGATAGCTCCATAGACCGCTCCGCTTCGTCATGCGTGCACGGGTAATCTGTGCATTCATCGAGCTGCATCGAGATATCCGCGCCAAGGAGATCGGCTTGTATTTCAATGCTGCGCGCGGGGGTCAGGCGGTGCTCTGATCCGTCAATATGGCTGCGAAATGTGACCCCATCTGGATCCATTTTTCGGAGTTGGGAAAGGGACCAGACTTGAAACCCGCCGCTATCCGTCAGAATGGGGCCGTCCCATTTGCTGAACGCGTGCAGACCGCCAAGCCGCTGCACCCGTTCGCCCCCTGGGCGAAGCATGAGGTGGTAGGTGTTGCCGAGTATGATATCCGCCCCAGCGGCTTTGACTTGATCGGTGTAGAGCGCTTTCACCGTACCTGCCGTCCCGACAGGCATGAATGCAGGCGTGCGAATATCGCCCCGCGGCGTCCTCAAGATACCGGTTCGTGCCGCGCCTTCGGAAGCGTTCTGTATGAACGGGAACGTCGCCATCAGATCAGTTGGCGCTCAAGATCTAAAACGCGCAGAAGCGCGGCCCGAGCGTGCTGGCATTCATCGGCAAATCGCGGATCGGCAAGGTCCGCCTGACTTAAGCGATCACGATAAGTGCTGCGAACCACGTCCTGCAGCGCGTCAATCTTTGCCTCATCCAACAATACGCCTTGATGGCAGGCCGCGCGCTCGTCTGGCGTCATCACTACCCGTAGGCGCAAACAGGCAGGGCCGCCACCATTGCGCATCGACTCGCGCACTTGGACATATTGGACGCGCCCAATCGGGCCATTCCCTTCGATCATTTGTTCGCAATACGCGCGGGTGCTCTCGGTTTCCTGGGTTTCCATCGGCGCGAGCAGAACCAATCGGTCTTCGCCAGGCCATTGCAGGAGCTGCGAGTTAAACAGATAGGCGCGGATGGCGTCTTCGAGCGGCACAGCATCATTTGGCACCATAAGCGGTTTGAAATCGAACAAGCCCTCAGCGGCGCTT
>JBCCXW010000295.1:0-2560 GCA_039191105.1 Pseudomonadota bacterium | reverse complement strand
TCCCTGAAGGACTCATTCTCAGAGAGTTCTTTTTCGGTCGCCAAAGGTCCAACACCCGCTTGTAAGACAAGCGCTTTTGCAATTGCCTCTAAAGCATCCGCGATACGTTTTAGGTTCCGTTCGTCGGGCTCTTTCAGCCATAGCTCTTCGTGTTTGGTCATTGGGTGCGCTCCAAATGCTCTGTCAGATCGAAAAGGGTCGCCGTGCTGTCTGGGATTAATTGGTCCGACGCGCCGACTTCTGAGAAGTCGGAGACAATGAGCGCTACGATCCGCGATCGTGCGGTTTCTTTGCGGATGATCGCTTGCACACGGGTCATCTAAGCTTCCCTCGCCATGCCGATGGCGGCGTTGATTCTGTTGGCTTTCAGATGGTCGGCTGCGGCTCGATAAGCCTTGGCTCTCGTCCGATCCGCGTTGATGCGGATGCGGAAGGCGACGGCCTCAAGGCGTGCGAGTGCGATTTCGGCTGGTGTGGGAGCAGGGGTCATTGTGCCGCCCCATTGCGCCCAAGGATGTAGTCTGGACGTCGAGAGTTAAGCGGTGGGCAAACGCAAATGATCCGCCAGCCCTCGTCCAACAGCTCCTGAATCGCGTCCGTGCAAGCGTCCTCTTCAAAGTGGACCTCGTTAAATGAATGAAGAACGTTGTTGGGGAGATGGACGTGAACAGTCGCTACGCCGGGGCGGGTCTCGTCAGGAACTGCGCCCTCAATCAATTTTGCCGGGATGGCGCCTTTGAAGCGCTTCAACGTTACAGGAACGCCGCGATCTGTGGCGAACTCTAGCTCGCCAGATTCGAGAATTAGGTTGCCGAGCTCCCAAGAGCCCTTCGGCTCGCCGTCGTCCTTGAACCAAGTTGGGAACTTTTGGCGAAGACTGTCTTTCGCGTCTTCGGGAATTGATTTGTGCCATTCAAAGGGCAGTTCAGCTGCAACAATCGCGCTCATGCCGCCGCTCCCTTGAGAGCTTGGTCGCAAGCCGTGTAAGCGAAATGATTGAGATTGAGGTCTTCGCCCTGGTTGAACTCATTCCAGGCCAATGCCTGGTCGGTGAGCGTGTCGTCCAGAGCCTGGTCGATCATCAGATAGGGATCGGCGCGCTTGTCAGTGACGTGGCGGTTGAAGCGGTGAAGCCGCTCAACGCATTTGGCGATTTCCCGGCCTAGGTCTTCAGCGGCCTCGATAAGGTCGGCGCGTTCGTCGGCGAAAGCCCTGGCGGCGTCTCCGATATCGACGCGGGTTGCGAAAGCAATTTCTTCGGCGCGTGTGAGCATTTGTGTCTCCCGTTGTTGGGGAGACTATGATGGGTATAATCATACCCGTCAAGCTGTATGGGTATAAAAATCCCTACTTTGGTTCACGCTCTCTTGAAAAAGTGATGCTTTTGCCCCTTGCGTATGCGCGAACTTCGCTACAACCGAACTTCTCGGCGAGGGACCGCGCTTCACTAAAATTTGTCCACCATCCATAAGTGTAGCCCGGCGCAATGATCTTGTTGCTCGAAAACCGACAGTTCCGGCTATAGGAACAAAAATCGTCTTCGCTAGAATAACCAGCACGATGCGCCATCATACTAAATGATATGTTGTGGACATATTCGTTTGTCTTGTTCGAGATCGAAACGTGCAAGGGCAGCTCACCATTAGCGCACCTTTCATGATTCCACGTCAGTGTTACCTGAACCGAATTTTTCTTCGCTTCATCAGCTCTCTCGCTAAAGTACATCGATCCGAACAAAATCACGGCTCCAGCGACAACAAGCAACCCTATCGTTCCTACGACGCGCGGAAATGCCAAAAACAAAAAGATGCCGACAATAAACGCTAGCAACCACACCATGGCCGCCGCCCCCCTTCGGTTAAGCTATTCGTCGTTGTTTGCCTGCTTGTTAGAGTCTCGTAGCGCACGGCCCGTGCTGAGCCACGCGTCCTTTTTATCTCGGGCCTCAATATGGTCCCAAATGTCAATCACTTCACGTTCGTCTTCGCTCAGAGTTTCATCGGCCCTTCTGCCCTCCAAGATCCACTCTACAGAAGTGCCAAGCACGTTTGCGAGCGACCGCAGTTTCGAGCCAGTAGGCTCTGACACGCGCCCAGCTAAAAGGTGTTTGAGGTAGCTTTCGCTAAAGCCCGCCTCGAGCGAAAGAGACCTCAGGCTCGCCTTTTCGCCTTGCGCTTGGCGTTCAGCAATCGTCACGCGCACGCGTTCCCTAATACGCTCGATATAGTCTACGGAATCCATTGGGTATATTTACACCCGTCGCTCAAAATCCGCATGGGTATAATAAAACCTTGACGAGTGGGTAGGTTTGTACCCATAGTCGGCGGCATGAGCACGATCTAGAGCGCATCGATCGGGAGCGCGGCGGATGATCCTCAACCCGATCTCGGCGATCCAAGTCGGCCGCTTGGCTTGGAACAATCGGCGCAATATCAAGAAGATCTATCACACGGCGGGCGTGACGGTTTCGGATCTGATGGAGCCTCGCCTAGACCAGCTCATTCTGTCGGCGGCGCGAGAGTTGGAGATCCAGCCGGCCGTACCGAAGGCGATTTTCTCG
>JBCCXW010000294.1:0-2571 GCA_039191105.1 Pseudomonadota bacterium | reverse complement strand
TAATAGGTCCGGGTTGGCGCAAACTCGCCAAGCTTGTGACCGACCATTTCCTCAGTGACGAGAACCGGGACAAACTTGTTTCCATTGTGGACCTGAAAGTTCAGACCAACGAATTGCGGCAAAATGGTCGAGCGGCGTGACCAGGTCTTGATGACCTCACGACGTTCAGACGCATGCGCCTTCTCGGCCTTCTTCAGGAGGTAGCCGTCGACAAACGGGCCTTTCCAGACGGAACGTGGCATTCTTCTACGTCTCCTTAGCGTTTCGCGTTACGGCGACGGATGATCAAACGATCCGAAGCCTGTTTTCTACGGGTCTTAGGACCGCGTGTTTTCTTACCCCAAGGCGTCACGGGATGACGTCCACCTGAGGACTTACCTTCACCACCACCGTGCGGGTGATCGACCGGGTTCATAACCACGCCGCGCACGTGCGGGCGCTTACCCTTGTGGCGATTACGACCGGCTTTACCCATGACTTGGTTCATATTGTCTGGGTTCGACACGGCGCCGATGGTTGCGATGCACTGATCCGGAACCATGCGCAGCTCGCCAGAGGTGAGCTTGATCTGTGCGTAACCAGAATCGCGACCAACCAGTTGAGCGTAGCAGCCTGCAGAGCGCACCATTTGCGCGCCTTTGAGGGGCTTCATCTCAATATTGTGGATGATGGTCCCGACTGGAATGTTCTTTAGCGGAAGAACGTTGCCCGGCTTGATATCAGCGGTTTTTGACGAGATGACCGTGTCACCCACTGCAAGACGCTGAGGCGCAAGAATGTAAGACAGCTCGCCATCTTCATACTTGATCAGGGCAATGAACGCGGTGCGGTTCGGATCATACTCAAGACGCTCAACCGTTGCCGGCACGTCCCACTTGTTCCGCTTGAAGTCGATCTTCCGATAAAGACGCTTCGCAGCACCGCCTTTGTGGCGCGCCGTCATACGGCCTTTATTGTTGCGACCACCGGTCTTTGTCAGACCCTCGGTGAGCATTTTTACCGGGCGGCCTTTGTGCAGCTCTGAGCGGTCCACGAGGACCAGCTGACGACGACCTGGCGAGGTAGGTTTGTAAGTCTTCAATGCCATGTCAGTCTCCTAGAGGCCCGTCGTGATATCGACGGACTGGCCGTCTTTGAGAGTCACGATCGCCTTTTTGAAGTCAGAGCGACGGCCAGGCTTTCCACGGAAACGCTTGGTCTTACCTTTGACCAGGATCGTGTTGACCTTCGTCACATCGACTTTGAACAGGTTTTCAACGGCTTCTTTGATGTCTGGCTTGGTGGCAGTCAGAGGAACCCGAAAGATGATCTTGTTCTCTTCAGCAACCAGCGTCGATTTCTCCGTAATGATCGGAGATAGAAGCATGTCGTAATTATGAGGCTTGATATCAGCCATGGATTAAGCCTCCTCTTTCTTCGCAGCTTTTGGCTTTGCGGCTTTCGGCTTCGTCACCTTCTTTGGCGCCTCAGCTTCCGGCTCACCGCCAAAACGAACACTGATGCTGTCCAGCGCGTCCTTGGTCAGAACCAAAGTCTTACGACGAACGACATCATAAACATTGAGGCCAGCCGCCGGCAGCACATCCACGTTTGGAATGTTCTGGGCTGCTTTTGCGAAGTTTGCGTCAACTTCAGCACCGCCAATGATCAGCGCGTTAGACAAGCCGAGCTTCGTCAGCTTCGCTGAAAGATCTTTTGTCTTCGCTTCTTTCAACTCAGCTTTGTCGAGGACCAGGATGGCATCATCCTTGACCTTAGACGACAGAGCGTGAGCAAGCGCCATTTTACGGACTTTCTTAGGAAGCGCATGCGCGTGGCTGCGGACCCGAGGTCCGTGAGCGACCGCACCGCCAACAAAGATGTTCGCGTTCTTGGAACCGTGACGTGCGCCACCGGAGCCTTTTTGGCGAATGTATTTCTTGGTCGTGACCGAGACGTCGGCGCGCTCTTGGGTCTTGTGAGTCCCAGCTTGGCGTTTGGCGAGCTGGTAACGCACCATGCGCTGGATCACGTCGCCGCGGATCTCTTCGATCCCGAACACCGCATCATCCACCGTCGCTTTGCCAGCGGCCTTGCCTTCAAGAGTTTTGACGGAGAGCTCCATTATTCAGCCCCCTCTTTCAGAAGTTTCTTTAAGAGGTCCTGATCAACTTTCGCACGCGGCTCACCGCCGGCGAGAATGTCTTTGGCTTGACCGACCCAATCCTCGTTTGCGGCGTCTTCAGCGACACCGAGCTCTTCCAGGATTGCGGTGCGTTCATCATCTGCCATCGCAACGAAAGCGGATAATGTGCCGAGACCTTTTTCTTTCAAGTTTTCTTCGGTCTTTGGACCAATCCCATCGACCAGAACGATTGTGTCAGCAGCGCTGCCCTCAATCTTAACGTCGCCAGAAGGCGCGTCAGCTTTCGCCGGCGCTTTGAAAGAGCCCTCTGCGGGCGCGTCGGCGTGCAGAGCCTTTTTCACAGCATCGCGGATCTCAACATAAGACCCCTCAGCGCCTGGGATAGCGCCTTTGACGAGTACGAGGCCGCGCTCGACATCCGTACGCACGATTTCAAGGTTCTGAAC
>JBCCXW010000293.1:0-2652 GCA_039191105.1 Pseudomonadota bacterium | reverse complement strand
TGCTCACGCATCTTTCTAATGCTGTTGCGCCAGCGACCGGCTTCTTTGCCGCCCTGACGATGCCAGACCTCATACATATCGCGTAGAAATTGCCCAGGATTGTCTGTAACCAGGCGAGGAGCATGGCCTGTTTGGCCCGCCTCATACAGCGCAGCCTCAACCCGTTCAGCCTGCAGTTCTTCTGCCGTTCTTGCCCTGATTCGTTTTTGGCCCACGCATAAATCCTCCGCAAAGGCCCCTTGAGGTTATACCTAAGCATACCAACAGTCCAGTTGCTAACATATTCAAATGCAGTCGTTTTATGAAATCATCGCGCGTAACAATGTTTTACGCGTAAATAGAATTGTGACTATTGCGTCGCCTGTGTTGTAGCAAAACCCATGCTGATGCAACGTTTGAACGTTCTGGGGAGGACGGTCATGTTGCGGGAATATTTAACGCCAAGTTTACCGGCTTTATCGATTGCCCTTTTAAGCCTCGCTTCTGGTGGCGATACATTTACGGGACTTCACACAGCTTTTTTGGGACTTCCGAACGGGCTGTTGGTCGCCCTGACGATTGCAGCAGCACTTCGCGTAGCTTTCTTTCTTTTTGCCGACAGTGCTGCCAATCGGAATGTTGCGGGTTGGGTACGCGGCTTGTGTGTCATTGGCGTCGTTCTGGTGATGACAGCTTCCGCAGCTAGCGGCGCTTTGCCGGGGAGCGTGCTGTCGCCTGTCGAACGCATGACACTCGATGCTGTTATTCTGGGTCTGATTGCCTTTAAGAATGCAAGAATCCTTCGAGCACCGGCGGACAGTGGCAGTTCTGGTTCCCGCGCGCCCCCGCCGAATTCCGATCCACCGAGAACCAATGGTCTGGAATTGATCGATCTACTCGATCGCTATGCCGTCGAAGAGCATGGCGGACTTTTTCTCTATGTGCCTCGTCCCGAACCGGCCGGATCAGTGCGGCTTCAGCCTTGGCTGCTGCTGCTTCAGGCACGAAAGGTGATAAAAAACGAGCCTTGGGTGGTGTACCCCGAAGCGATTCGCGCTAAGGTGCGGTCGAATTATCCACAACTGTTCGATGATAATCCCAGCCGATTTTACATTTATCGGCTTGATAGAGATGCTTTAGCGACGTTGATGGCATCGCTTTAGCAAGGATCCAATAGCTGGACGTCAACCAGCAGCGGTTAACTTAGGGGTACATTGCGCGATGACATCAACGGCTGAGCTGCTGAGCCTTGGCGACGATACGGCGATTCCTGGCGTCCGTGTAATCCGAGGTGAAAAGCCCGGACCTACTGTCGGCCTTATGGGCATGTTGCACGGCAACGAACCAGCAGGTGTCGGTCTTTGGCAGTTTGCCGAGGTTCTTGGCCGTCCGACTCGCGGCGAGATCCATCTTATTGTGGGTCATCCTGAAGCCGTGGCCGCTGCGCCAGGCGGAGTCCGCTACATCCGAGATGACCTGAACAGGCTTTTTTTGGACGACAATGAACTTCGCACCAAAGGTGTGGATTTTGATGGACCTGATTATCGCCGCATGCTCGAACTCAAGCCGGCACTGGCCGCCCTCGATGTGTTGGTGGATATTCACACGACGTCCCAACCCTCTGAGCCTTTCGTGATTGGCTACACCGCCCAACGCGACGCTCATCGGCTTTCGCGCGCGCTTCCCTACGCTCAAGTCGACGGTCTCCATCAATTTATTCACGGGAGCGCTACACAGTGGCTCCTTGACCGAGACAATGCCGCCGTCACTGTCGAAGTCGGCGCCCACTTATCACCGGAGGCGCCAGCACGCGCGTTCGAGATCGCCGGGCGTATCCTCGCCGAGATGGATATGCTTCCAGAAGACCGGTTCCCTGAGTTTCGGAAGCGCTCTAAACCCGGCCGCCGCGTTGTCGTTGGTCACCATGTCCCCAAAGTCGCGCCGGACTTTCGCTATGTCCGGCATTTTCAGAACTTTGACCCTCTCGAGCCTGGCGAGATCATCGGTGAGGACGGCGAGCGGACCTATCGCGCGCCAATGATCGACAATCCCGTCATTTTCATGCCATCAGCCGAAGCTACCCTGCGCAACGATACCAATACCGATGCCTTCTTTTTCGGCGTTGAGGTCGCTCCCGCCATCGAGGACGATCATCTCGCGCAGACCGCTTAGCTCAACGGTCCAACCTAGGCGCACCATTGTGGGGACTGTCGAAAGAGGCTGCGATCTGTAAAGCAGCCTATGCCGGCGCAACCATCAATTATTTTCAGAACATGTGCGCTGGATCACGCACAGGGATCGGCTTTTGAGCGAAGCTGCCTCTAGTACGCGCTAACATCAAGACAGTGGAGGTCTGTCATGAGTGTGCGGATGATCGAGCAGCTAGCGCCCCAGGCCTTCCAGGCCGCCGCAGAGGACTTTGGCCTCGCCGACGAGTTAAAGACGGATGCGGAGATCCTATTCGTCGAAGAAGCCAGGGCCGAAATGGCAAATGCGTTGCCGAGTCTTGCCAAAATTTACGCGCAGCATTACACCCCTGCCGAGCTTGAAGCGCTGGCAGCATTCTACGAGACACCACTGGGTAAAAAGATGCTGATGGTCGAGCCCAAGATCTTGACCGATTGGGAGGCGTTTAGCCGAGACTGGGCAAAATCGTTGATGGCAAAAGTCCTC
>JBCCXW010000292.1:0-2675 GCA_039191105.1 Pseudomonadota bacterium | reverse complement strand
GCAATTTGGCTCGCCGAGTGCCCCTCGGCCCATAGTTTTTTGAGTACTTCTACGCGATCTTCAGTCCAAGCCATGCGATTTACCCCGCTCCTTGGCAGCCCCAACATATTGATTTGAGCGATGCCACCAGCCCCGCTCTAACACTATATATCGTATCAGGAGCGCAATGAAACACAAGATGCTGATTTCGTCTGTCCACAGGCAATCAACATATAGTAGTCGCTTTGAGCATTTTTAAGCTATCGCCAAACGCCGAGTCAGCGCTTAAATCTAAGGTCATGCCAGACACGTCTTCCTCTTTTTTGTCGTCTCCCAAGCCGCGGACCTATGGCGCTGTCAACTGGTTGGGCTTGTGGACGCTGTATAAGAGAGAAGTAGGCCGTTTTATGAAAGTTTGGATGCAAACGCTGCTCGCGCCTGTGATTTCAACACTTTTATTTATGACCGTGTTCAAATTGGCCTTCGGCAATCGTGGTGAGTTGACCGGCGATTTTGCCGGCTTGGACTATAATAGTTTCTTGGCGCCCGGCTTGATCGTTATGGCCATGCTGCAAAACGCCTTTCAAAATTCATCGAGCTCGCTGACCATCGCGAAAGTGCAAGGCAGTCAAGTTGACTTTTTGATGCCACCGCTATCGCCGGTGGAGCTCGCGCTTGGCTTCATCTTCGGCGCGGTCACGCGCGGGATTATGGTCGGGGCGATTGCGGCGATTGGCATTCATTTTAGCGGGCTCGCCGATTTGTCCATTGTGCATATCTGGCCGATTGTTTGGTTTGGTTTAATGGCAACGATTTTCCTGGCAGCAATTGGCGCAATGGGCGGGATCTGGGCTGATAAATTCGATCATCTCGCCGCTGTGACAAACTTTGTCATCGTCCCGCTGACCTTCCTGTCTGGCACATTTTATGACATTAATGTCCTCGTCGACCCGTTCAAAACCCTGGCCTATTTTGATCCGATTTTCTTCCTCATTGATGGCTTCCGCTATGGCTTTCTCGATGCATCAAACTCAAATGTGGCTATCGGCATGGCGGTGAGCGGCGCATCGGCTTTTTTGGCATCGGCCGGGGTCTGGTGGATGCTCCATACTGGCTATAAACTCAAAGCCTAAAGCGCCAGGACGA
Organism: Pseudomonadota bacterium; assembly: GCA_039191105.1. Lineage (GTDB taxonomy): Bacteria > Pseudomonadota > Alphaproteobacteria > Caulobacterales > Hyphomonadaceae > Henriciella. Next base: position 1,550 of record JBCCXW010000292.1, on the reverse strand, counting down.
CCCCTTAACCCCAGGAGGCGATCATGCATATCGGCCTGATTGGCGGCATCGGTCCGGCCGCGACGGACTTTTACTATCGCCAGCTGATTGCGAAAGCGGCGTCGATGCAGCGCGCTCTGGACCTGACCATGGTGCATGCGGATTCGCCGACGCTGCTGGACAATATGGCGGCTGGCAATCGTGCCGCACAGACTGACATCTATGTTCGCTTAACCGAACGGCTTAAGGCGGCTGGGGCCGATTGCGTGGTCATCACATCGATTTCGGGACATTTCCCGATCGATGCCTTTTTGCCCGTATCGCCATTGCCGGTAGTGGATCTGATGCAAATTCTACGCGCATGGCTGCTGGCCAACGGATATAAAAAGGTCGGGCTGCTCGGCACCAAAACCGTGATGCAGAGCGCCATGCATGGCAAGCTCGCGGATCTCAGCCTGTGTATCCCAGAAGGTGATGACCTCGACCGCGTCCACAAGGCCTATATTGATCTGGCGTTGAGCGGGGTGCCGACCGATCAGCATCGCGACGTCTTCTTTACCGCTGGCCAAGCGTTGGTCCGAGCCCAAGGCGCCGAGGCGGTGCTGCTGGGTGGCACAGACCTGAACGCTGCGTTTGACGGCCATACGCCGCCATTTCAGGTGATCGACTGCGCCGCCATCCATGTCGACGCGATCGCAGCAACCCTATAGGGTCTCCCACATGTCCGCGCTGCCGATCCTGACGATGACCGATGTCCGCCTGGCCTTTGGCGGCAAACCGCTCTTTCAGGGCGTAACCTTCACGCTGGCGAAAGGTGAGCGCGCGGCTTTGGTGGGCCGCAATGGCGCTGGAAAATCAACGCTGATGCGCCTGATCACGGGCCGTCATGAAGCGGATGATGGCACGCTTTGGATCCATCCCGGCACGGAAATTACCACGGTCGAACAAGAGCCAGACCTGAGCGCCTATGCAAGTGTGCTCGATTACACCACCGCCGAGGGCGCTGAGATCTGGCGCGCCGAGGCCGAGCTGGGGCATTTCGGCGTCGACCCCGCCACCCGTCCGAGCATTCTCTCTGGCGGTCAGATCCGCCGCGCAGCCCTCGCTCAAGCGTTTGCCCGCGATCCAGATATATTGCTCCTCGATGAACCGACCAACCATCTCGATGTGCCTATGATTGAGACCCTCGAGACCCGCTTGATCGGCTATAACGGCGCAGTGCTCCTCGTTAGCCATGATCGCCGCTTCATGGAAAATGTTACGACAAATACGCTGTGGCTGCGCGATGGCGTGGTTCTCAAAAGCCCCAAAGGCTATGGCGACTTTGAGCGTTGGGCCGAAGAGATTGAAGAGGCTGAGATCCGCCAGCTTGAAAAGCTAAAAACCCAGTTGAAAGCGGAAGAGCACTGGCTGCAGCGCGGCGTCACGGGTCGGCGCGCCCGCAATATGGGCCGACTGCATAAGCTCAAAGCGATGCGCGCAGAAGCGGCCCGGCGCAAAGCTGCGATCGCTGCGCAAAAAGCCAAAGCCGGGATCAGCGCCGAGGAGGCCGGGCATCAGTCGCGCAAAGT
>JBCCXW010000291.1:0-2678 GCA_039191105.1 Pseudomonadota bacterium | reverse complement strand
TAGAGCGGATTGAACGGGCATGCATCTGGCCCGGTTTTCTGCTTCACGTCATAGCGACAGCCGCCGCAATAGTTCGACATTTTGTGGATGTAATTGCCACTCGCAGCGTAAGGTTTGGAGCCCAACAATCCACCATCCGCAAATTGGCTCATGCCGAGCGTGTTGGGCAGCTCCACCCATTCGTAAGCATCCGCGTAAACGGCCAGATACCATTCATGGACGTGACGTGGATCAACGCCCGCCAACATAGCGAAATTACCCGTCACCATCAGACGTTGAATATGGTGCGCGTAGGCTTCGTCGTGCGTCTGCGTAACCGCCGCCTTGATACAGGCCAATTCGGTCTCGCCGGTCCAGTAGAACTCTGGCAGCGGCCGAGATGCGTCAAAAAAATTCTCTTCGACATAGGACGGTCCGCGCAGCCAATAAATGCCGCGCACATATTCGCGCCATCCAATGATCTGGCGAATAAAGCCCTCGGCGGCGTTTAGCGGGGCATCGCCTGCGCGGTAGGCCGCCTCAACGCGCAGACACATGTCCAGCGGATCGAGCAGTCCGATATTGAGGTAAGCCGATACAACTGCGTGATAGAGAAACGGCTCCCCCGTCAGCATCGCGTCTTGATAATCGCCGAAACGCGGAAGGGCTTCGTTGATAAAGGCGTCGAACGCCGCCTCGGCCTGGGTGCGTGTGACTGCGAACCAAAAGGGCTTCAGCGCGCCGAAATGATCGGCAAACTCAGCCTCGACGAGATCTAGAACCTGCAGCGTCGTATCGTCCGGCGAGAATTGCGCCGGGCGCGGCATGAACAAATCGGCCTTGGCGGGTTTGCGGTTTTCGGCGTCGTAATTCCATTTGCCGCCAACGGGTTGATCGCCATCCATCAATAGTCCGGTTTTGCGACGCATTTCCCGATAAAAATACTCCATCCGTAGGCTCTTGCGGCCGGACGCCCAGGTCTTGAATTCGTCGTGCGTGCAAACAAAACGAGTATCTTCGAGAATATCGACGTGCGCCTCAAACCGACCCCTCCAGCTTTCCAACTCATGTCGAAGGCGGTGTTCTCCCGGCTCAACGACGACTATGCGCTCGGGCTTCAAGCGTTCAATCGCGCTGGCGATAACATCGTCGAAAGACCTGATATCTGATTGCGCATCATATTCGTGATAGTCGACGCGCCATCCATCCGCGCGCAGCTCCGCCGCAAAATGGCGCATTGCTGAGAACACAAAGGCGATCTTCTTCTTGTGGTGACGAACATAGGTCGCTTCGTCCCAAAGCTCCGCTATCAAAACGACGTCGCGACTTTTGTCGGCGGCGGCGAGAGATGGGATGCTTTGCGAGAGCTGATCGCCAAGGATCAAGATGATTTGGTTGCAGGATTTGGCCGGCGGATGCGACGCCAATGACTGCACTATTGATGACATCTAATCTAAATAGGTCGGATCTATTCAACGACTATAGTACAATTGCGCCGCAAGCGGGTGTTAAGAGCGACGGTTTTAGACCAAAGTCGCTCGCCAAATGATCCAGCCTGTTTCCTATTTCGTATAAGTTACAAAATGGAGGGGTCGATGCCGACACGTCAAAACCTACTACAGCTCGCTTGGTCTATGGTTCGCCAAGCTCAGACACTGAAGCAAAGCGGTGAAACCAAACTCGCGGCTGATCTCGCGCAACGGGGCCTATCGATCAAAGCCTTAGCGTGGTCGCTCAAACCGGAACCCATCCCTATAAGATTGGAGCAAACGTCTCGGCGAGATCATCTGTAAAAACTCTTGGAAAATGTTTGGAACACGGTCGTAGCGTAAATTGCCGCAAACGAGTTTTGCTCCGGCGTTCGCTCGTTCATAAGGCGGGCTAGAAGAGATAAACATACCTGCACGCTTCAGCGCAGTCTCCAAGGCCATAGATGATATTTGTAACTGACCCGCACAATGCTGCGAAACGTAGCAAGCGTCGGAAAAAACACCAGACACCCATGGCAAACGCCGTGCCGGAGTTCCAAAATGGCGTACAGCGGAGAATCGCCAAATCGAAAATAGATCAATTTCAGCTGTCACTAGGGGTCGCCTGAGCTTGGGGCAACCGACGCTCGGCCTAGAGCCTCCCGATCACCCTTCGACATGGCAACCCGCCCGGTCGGCTGCGCTTGAGCGATTGAACAGCTTCATAGCGTCGGCAGGCGGTCCTTATGCACGCCGACGGAATTTTGACCTCGGTCCCGGCAAGCATTCAAACGTTTCGCAACTATCACCCTGGGTTCGCCACCGCATCCTTCTCGAAGAGGACGTCTTGCGCGTCGTATTGAATACGCATGATTTCGATCAAGCCGAAAAATTCATCCAGGAAGTTTTCTGGCGCGGCTATTTCAAGGGATGGCTGGAGCACAGGCCCGATGTTTGGCGAAACTATAAACGCGACCTTATTCAGCAAATTGATCAGCTAGATCGCGATGCTGGACTGGCGCGGAGATATGATGAAGCAGTTGAAGGTCGCACTGGGCTGGGCTGTTTTGATTTCTGGGCCCGCGAGCTGACGAAAACCGGTTATCTACACAATCACGCCCGCATGTGGTTTGCGAGTATTTGGATCTATACGCTGAATTTGCCATGGCAGCTGGGGGCAGATTTCTTTTATCGCCATCTGATCGATGGGGATCCAGCGTCAAATACCTG
>JBCCXW010000290.1:0-2680 GCA_039191105.1 Pseudomonadota bacterium | reverse complement strand
CAATAGCTTGTCGTTCACCGTTGAGAAATATCTGCATTTGCTGATCCTTACGGATTAAATTGGACTTGCCAAGCTGAGCGTTCCGCCGCAAAGCGTGTTGCAATGACGCAACATATATATGTCCTAAACGGCCCAAATCTCAACCTGTTGGGCCAGCGCGAACCTGAGATTTATGGCGCGGCAACCCTAACGGACATTCACGAGCAAATGCAGGCGGCTGCGCCGGACGCAGCATTGACGTTTCGACAGACAAACTCCGAAGGCGAGCTGATCGATTGGGTGCAAGAAGCCTCGCAGCAGGCCGAGATCCTGATACTGAACGCAGGCGCGTATACGCACACATCTGTTGCGCTGCACGATGCGCTGCGGGCTTGCGAGGCGCCGATTTATGAGGTCCATATTTCTAACCCAGCTGCCCGAGAGCCGTTTCGCTCAACCAACTATGTCGCCCCGTGCGCCACGGCCTGCATTGCAGGATTTGGCGCGCGCGGGTATTTGATGGCGTTGAACGCCGCTCTTGAAAAATAACAAGACTGAGGAGCACCACAGCGATGTCCACAAGCAAGACGAAACTTGATGCCGGCCTTGTCCGCGAATTGGCCGCCATCCTCCGTGAAGCCGATTTGGGCGAAGTTGAAGTCGAGCATGAAGGCCTGCGCATCCGGGTCAGCAAAGCGACATCTATGGCGCCTGCCGCGCCCGCCATTGTCCACGCCCCCGCCGCTATTGCGCCTGCTGCGGTGGCTCCGGCGCCAGCAGCCCCCACGCCCGCCGCGCCGCCGTCAACGACCGCGCCCGCCGCTGCCCCCGCCAATGCGATCACCAGTCCGATGGTTGGAACGGTCTATTTGTCTCCAGAACCCGGTGCCAAAGCCTTTGTCAGCGTTGGCGATAGCGTCAAGAAGGGTGACACGCTGATGCTGATTGAGGCGATGAAGACCTTCAATCCGGTCACCGCTGAGGCGGCGGGAACGGTCAAAGACATTCTTGTTCAAGACTCACAGCCGGTTGAGTTTGGTGAGCCTTTGATCGTCGTGGAATAAGGACACGAATCGATGATTGAAAAAGTCCTGATTGCCAATCGAGGCGAGATTGCGCTGCGTATCCACCGGGCTTGTAAAGAGATGGGGATTTCCACGGTCGCCGTTCACTCCGAAGCGGATCGTGACGCGATGGCCGTTCGCCTGGCAGATGAAAGTGTCTGCATCGGACCCGCGCCGAGTTCGCAGAGCTATCTGAAAAAGTCGCGACTGATCGCAGCTGCTGAAATCACCGGCGCGGATGCGGTGCATCCTGGTTATGGGTTCTTGTCCGAAAATGCGCAATTCGCCGATATGGTGGAAGCGCATGATCTGATTTTCATCGGTCCAACGGCCGATCATATCCGCACCATGGGCGATAAAATCGCCGCTAAGCAGACCATGATTGAAGCGGGCGTTCCCGTCGTCCCCGGCTCTGAGGGGGGCATCACGTCGATCAGCGAAGGCAAACGCGTCGCCAAGAAAATCGGCTATCCAATTTTGGTCAAAGCCGCCTCCGGCGGCGGCGGGCGCGGAATGAAAGTGGCGGAGACGGAGAAAGATCTCGAAACCGCGATCAAAACAGCCAAAACGGAGGCCAAAGCAGCGTTTGGCGATGATGCGGTTTACTTGGAGAAATATCTCGGCAAACCGCGCCATATCGAAATCCAAGTGATTGCCGATACGCATGGCAATGTTTGCCACTTGTGGGAACGCGATTGCTCATTGCAAAGGCGGCACCAGAAAGTGTTTGAGGAAGCGCCTTCCCCGGCCCTCAATCAAGCGCAACGCGAGGAGATCGGCACGATTGTTGCCAAAGCGGTCAAAAAAATGGGCTATCGCGGTGCGGGCACAATGGAGTTTCTATATGAAGACGGAAACTTCTACTTCATCGAAATGAACACAAGGATCCAGGTTGAACACCCAGTCACGGAAATGATCACCGGGATCGACTTAATCCGCGAGCAAATTCGCGTCGCCGACGGAAAAAAACTGTCATTCACACAGGAAGACGTATTGCTGGTGGGGCACGCGATAGAATGCCGGATCAATGCTGAACACCACGAGACCTTTGTCCCCTCCCCAGGCAGAATCACCGACTTTCATGCCCCCGGCGGCCCAGATGTGCGCTTAGATAGCGCCGTCTATGCTGGCTATTCCATTCCTCCGCACTATGACAGCATGATCGCGAAATTGATTGTCCACGGCCGGACGCGAAATGAGTGTATTATGCGCCTGCGCCGGGCATTAGACGAAATGGTGGTGGGTGGCATTGATACGACTTTGCCGCTGCACCGCCGACTAGTCGAAGCGCAAGATGTTGTCGATGGCAATTACGACATTCATTGGCTGGAGCGTTACCTCGGTTTGAAGTAGGCTGCGCGCATGTCGGATCGCTTTGACACATCGGATCTTCTCGAATGCTATCGCCGCGGTGTGTTTCCCATGGCCGATTCGCGCGAGGATATGCGGCTTTTTTTGATGGATCCGGATTTGCGCGGCGTGCTCCCTTTACAGCGCTTCCATGTGCCGAAACGCCTGCGTAAAACGGTGCGACAAGACCCTTTTCGCGTGACGGTCGACACTGCTTTCAATCGCGTCATCGAAGCCTGCGCCGAACCCCATGCAACTCGGCCAGCCACCTGGATCAACGACGCGAT
>JBCCXW010000289.1:0-2708 GCA_039191105.1 Pseudomonadota bacterium | reverse complement strand
GTGATCTCACCCGAGCCTTCAATGTTTGGCGGGCGCGTTTCGAGACGCACAACGTGCGGCTGCTGCAATTGAAGTTCAGCGGAGTCTTCGCAAGTGATGACGCGTTCGCTCGGCTCAATGAAGCCAGTCAAACAGTTGAGCAGTGTGGTCTTACCAGAACCGGTACCACCTGAGATTAGAACGTTGCAACGCGAATGGCCAATAATCCGGAGGATCTCAGCGCCAGCTTCGGAAATGGATTGGAAATTGACCAAGTCGGACAGCTTCAGCTTGTCCTTTTTAAACTTACGAATGGTCAGCGCTGGACCGTCAATCGAGAGCGGCGGCGCAATCACGTTGACACGAGAGCCATCGAGCAGACGCGCGTCACAGATGGGGCTCGCATCATCGACCCGGCGACCGACTTGGCTCACAATCCGCTGACAAATGTTCATCAATTGCGCATTGTCGCGGAAGCGAATATTCGTGCGTTCGATTTTACCTGAGACTTCAATATAGCAAGTATCGGCACCGTTCACCATGATATCGGCAATGTCATCACGCGCCAATAAAGGCTCAAGCGGGCCATAGCCGAGCACATCGTTACAGATATCGTCGAGCAAGTGTTCTTGCTCTGAAATCGACATCACGACATTTTTGATGGCAATAATCTCAACCACAATGTCGCGGATCTCTTCTCGCGCGCTTTCTTGGTCAAGCTGGGCCAATTGGCCAAGGTCAATCGTATCGATGAGCGCATTGAAAATCGTCGTCTTGGTCGCGTAGTATTCTTCAGAGCGATCCGTAACTTTAGTGATTTTCTCTTCGTGTTGTGCGGCCGGCGGAGGCTTAATCGCAGCAGGTTTGGCTTTCTCTTGTGCCGGGGCCGCGGGTTTCGGCGCCGGCTTGGCAGGCGCTGCTGCCTGAGGCGCCGGTTTCGCAGCCGCCGGTTTCGGCGCTGCAGGCATAGCCGGCTTTGCAGCGGGCTTCGCTGTCGCCGGTCCTCCTGTTCGTTTGCCGAATGCCATAGTCTAACCCTCTAAATCCGCTGCTATTTTCCAAGCAGTTTCGACAATATTGATTTCGACTGCACAGCGATATCGCGTCCGGAAATTTGCCCGGCGAGCTGATCAATCGCGACCGAAGAGGCCGCTGATGGGTCGGTCTCAGAAATCATTTGTCCATTATTGGAAGCGGTCCCGAACAGTTGCGGATCGAAGGGCAGAATAATCGAAGGCTCAACTTCGATCGCCGCCGCAAAATCCTTGGGCGGGATTTCCGGACGTTTCGGGACGCCCATCATATTGATCACAAGCTTTGGCGGCGCATCATTGGGGCGTTGCGCTTTCAGCTCATCAATCATGTTCTTGCCATTTCTTAGAGAGGCAAGGTCAGGTTGGCAGACCAAAATGACTTCATCAGATCCAAGCAAGGTTTGATAGGTCCACTCCGACCAGGCGTGCGGAACATCCAAGACCACATAGGGCATCACCCGGCGGACGGTATCGATGACCGTGGTGTACGCCTCGGACGGAATCTCCATAATTTGAGAGACGGTCGCGGGCGCCGTGAACAATGACAAGCGATCGGTCACTTTCGACAAAAGCTTTGAAACCACAGCATCGTCAACCCGCTCGGGTGCGAGCAAGGCATCTGCAACCGTTTGTTGATTCTCGTGATTAAAATCGAGCGCGGTGGTCCCGAAGGACAAATCGAGATCAATCAGCGCGGTGTTGACATTCGCGCTTTCTGCAAGGGCCCAAGCGAGATTATGAGCAATGGTGGAGGCGCCAACGCCGCCTTTTGCCCCGATGACGGACATCGATTTTCCAACAAAAGGCGCATCGGGATCGGCAAACAATTGACTGATCGAGCGCACGATTTGGACCGGCGCAATGGGCGGCACCAGATACTCACTGACGCCGCGCGCCATGAGTTGACGATAGAGGCCAATATCATTGGTGCTGCCAATCACCATAACTTGCACGCCTTCATCGCAATGCGAGGCCAATTCGTCGATCTGCGCGATCATGGTCGCGTTTGGCGCAGACGATTCGAGAATGAGCAGATTAGGCGTTGGATTTTCTGTTAGATATGTGATCGCAGCATCCAAACCACCGGTTTGAGTTTGCAAACTCGCTTGTTGCATGCGACGGTCCTTGCTGACCGCTTCCATCAAGGCGGCGATCCGGCTGGACTCGCAAAAAGCGATCGCTGCGATCGCCGGGATCGCTCGGTAGCCGCCCTCATCTAGGTCGGTGATTGTCATCGCCGTTTCTTGCCCGAGCTCCTCACTCGGATCGAAGTCTGAGAGCTCTTTCATCGGCGCATCGAGATCAACCGCCGGATTATCCGACGCTTCCTCCAAGACACTGGCGAGCGCAGAATCGAAGTCGTCTTCGAATTCCATGTCGAAATCGTCTTCAAACAATGCGTTGTCATTTGACATTCTATCTGACTCCTCGTGCCATCAACCGTATCTACTGCACCGCCGTGGAAATTGCCGTTGTTTCACCTTCTCCCCGTGCCGCCGCAGTCGGTTGCCCTTCACGCCACAAATTCAGCTGAAATGTCCGGCGCTCCAAATCCGCTCCTGAGAGTGAGCGCAGTCCCAAAAGGTCCGCAGGCTCGGCAATCATCGCCGCCATATTGGTCCGCACGGCACAGCCCAAGGAGGCCAATTCAGTGTTTGATGTCGCGTCGGCAATGTCCACTTGAGCAAGATTAGG
>JBCCXW010000288.1:0-2724 GCA_039191105.1 Pseudomonadota bacterium | reverse complement strand
GGCCAGCAAAACGCTGCCTATTCACCCCACCAGTTATCAAATTTATCTTGAGCTTGGCCGGTCTTACATGCAGCAGAACAAAGCCGAGCTCGCCGCTCAAGCCTTTGTTCGCAGCGCCGATTTCGCGCCCGCATCTGACGCAACGCCCCTCGCCGCGCTAGGCGTGGCGTTCGACCGTTTGGAAAACCACGCACAGGCGCAGGACGCCTACCGGATTGCTTTGGAGCGGGAGCCGGATCGGGTCTCAACGCTTTCGAATTACGGTTTGTCTCTCGCGCTCACTGGTCAGTTACAGGAAGCCGAAGCATCGCTGCGCAAGGCGGCGAATTTGCCCGGCGCAGATGTGCGTGTGCGACAGAATCTGGCATTGATCCTAGGCTTGCAAGGGCGGTTCGACGAAATGGTCAAAGTCGATCCCAGCGCTCCGGCGCGCAGCGTCGAAGCCAATCAGCGCGCGCTGCGACAGATGATGGTGCCAACGGGGAATTTTAATGACCTGAAAGCGCTCGATGACGTGATTGATGAAGTTCGCCGCACGCCCGCAAAAGGGCAAGCGATGCCGAGCGTAGACGAAGCGGAGGTCTCAGCCGAATCGATGGGTGACCTCAATCCTGCGGCAGCGCCTGAACCGAAATTGGCCGGTGAGGCGACCCAACATGAGGTTCTGCCCTTACGCCCAAAACTCCGCGGTGCGCAAGGCGGTTAGTAGACAGTCAGTCTTGGCGAATTTGGAGCATTGAAACGAAAAGCTGTTGGAGCCTATCCGTTCTGGATGCGCATGACTTTGATGACAGCTGGCCCAAGCACGACCAAGAACAAAACGGGCAGGAAAAACAGGATCATTGGAACCGTCAGCTGGGCCGGCAGGGCGGCGGCTTTCTTTTCCGCGGCTGACATCCGCATTTCACGGTTTTCCTTGGACATCACGCGCAGCGCATCGCCGAGCGGTGTACCATACCGCTCTGCTTGAGACAGAGCCATGGTCACAGCTTTCACGCCTTCATGTCCAGTGCGCCGGGCCAAATTGTCATAAGCGCTGCGACGTTCCTGCAAGTATGACAGCTCCGCTGTGGTCAGCTGTAGCTCCTCGGCAAGCTCCATAGAGGCCGTACCGATCTCGGCGCCAACTTTTGCGAAGGCCATTTCGATCGACATGCCGGACTCAACGCAAATCAACATCATGTCGAGCGCGTCCGGAAAAGCGCGCATCAGCGATTGCTGGCGCTTAGACGCGACATTGGTCACGTAAAGGTTTGGCGCATAGAAGCCCAAAGCTGCGCCAAAAACGATGGAGCCATATTTTAAGCCTGATGGGAGCCCGAAATCATTGACGAAGAAAATGATGATAAAAGCGAGCAATGCGCCCACAAAAGGCAACGAAAATCGGCAGAAATAGAAAATCGTTAGCGGGCGAGGTCCGCGCATGCCGGCTTGTTCCAGCTTTTCTGCAATGTTGGGGTCTTCCAAAATTTTCTGCAGGTCGAGCTTGGTCGTAATATCGTTGATCGTGCCTTTAGCTTCGCGCTTAAGCCCCCGCTGCTCAAGCTCAGCTCGGCTAGCACGACGCAGTTTTTCACGCTGGCTAGACACCTGTTTCAAGCGCGTTTCAAGCTTGTCGCCTTTCAGCGATGGCAGCATCACACCAACAACTGTGGCAAACATTGCGACCGCGGCCAACATGGAAAGAATGGAGGCCGGGTCACTGAGAGACTGTGCAAATTCGCTCACTGCGTCCCCCTAGAAATCGAAATTGATCATTTTGCGCATCACGAAGATGCCAATCGAATACATGCACGCCCCAACAAACAGAATGGTGTGGCCCCCAGAACTGGTCCAAAGCTCGCTGATATATTCAGGCGTGGTGAGATAGACCATAAATCCCACGGCGAACGGCAAGGACGCAATAATGTACGCCGACGCTTTCGCCTCTGAAGATAAGGCCTTGATCTTCTCACGCATCATCTTCCGTGAACGGATCACCGTTGAGAGGTTGCCGAGAGCCTCTGATAAGTTGCCCCCGGCTTTGGCTTGGATCGACAGCACAATGACGAAAAAGTTCACTTCAGGCAGCGGGACGCGTTTGTAGAATTGTTGCAGCGCCCGATCCGTGGTCATCCCCATCTGCAAATTGTCGGTCAAAAGCTTAAACTCTGGGCCCAGTGGCGCCGGGCTCTCGCGCGCGATGATCCGCAAACACTCTGTCAAAGGCAAACCCGACTTTACACCTCGAACGATGATGTCGATGCCGTCTGCAAACTGATTCATCAGCTTTTTGTTGCGGGAATTGGTCAGGAAGCCGAGCACGGCGCGCGGGAAGCCGAACCCACCCACAAAGGCCGCCATAAGGATCATGGCGGGCTGCGATTTAAACTGGAAGCCAAGAATCATAGGCGGGCCTTCGGCCCCAGAATACCACATGCCGAACGCTGCCAGCGCAGCGAGTACGATCGACAAAAACCAAAAGACCTGCGCCGACATTTCCAATCCAGCTTGGTCGATTTTTGACTGAATATCGTTTGCCGTCAGTGTTTTGCGTCGCGTCTCATCTTGCTCGCGAAGCTTTTTCAGCATTTGCTGCGTTTGTTTTTTGCGGGCCGCATTTGGGTCATTCCGCGTCCCACCCCGGCGCCCATCCGGCGCCTCATTGGCAGCAATTTGGCGGGCACGCTTCGAGGCTTTTTCAGCGCCCGACTCGCCGGTCAACGCAAAGCCAAGGCCCGCGAT
>JBCCXW010000287.1:0-2751 GCA_039191105.1 Pseudomonadota bacterium | reverse complement strand
AGTCTGCGCATGGAGTCGATTGTCTTTCGCCATGAACCCACCGGAGAAAGAGGCGAAATCGCGGGTCACCTGCATCCGTGCGCAAAAGTTCTTGGCCGGGTGAGGGCGCTTCGGCGGCGCTGTTTCGTGACCGATGGCGAGCGCCTGATCATGCCCGCTCTGGGCGCTTTTACGGGCGGTTTAAACGTCCTGGATGAGGCCTATACGCACTGCTTTCCAGACGGGGGTATGATGGTCTTCGCAATGTCACGCGAGGCGGTTATTCCAGTCTCCTCAAGGCGGCTCCTCCCCGACGGACCGCGCATGGATCTTGGTCGCTGGCGGCTTCCGCAAGCGGCGGCAAACAAGGATTAGACGAATGAACACGATCGATATGTCCGCGCTTTGGGCCGATTACAGCGACCAGATTTTAGGCTTTGGCGCGAAAGCCCTTGGCGCATTGATTGTCCTCATCATCGGGTTGCGCGTGGCGGCTTGGCTCGGACGCTTGGTGCGCTCGATCTCGATGCAACAAGAGAGCATTGATGACACGCTTGGTAATTTCTTCGGGTCGCTGGTCCGTTGGGCGGTTACAGCGGCCGTTTTCATCGCTGTGCTACAAGTCTTTGGCGTGCCGGCGACGAGTTTCGTCGCAATCCTCGGTGCGCTCACGCTTGCGATTGGTCTATCGCTCCAAGGCGCGCTCGGGAACATTGCTTCTGGCGTCATGATTATGATTTTCCGGCCGTATAAGCTTGGCGATTATGTCGAAGCCGCTGGCGCGGCGGGGACAGTCAAAGATATCAATCTTTTTCAAACCGTGCTCGCGACGGTCGATAATGTGATGATCATGGTTCCGAACAGCCAAGCGATTGATGGTATCATTAAGAATTATAGCGGTTACGCGACCCGCCGGGTCGATATCACTTTCGGGATCGATTATGGCGATGATATCGACAAAGCCATTGGCATCATTCGGTCGATCATAGATGAGGATGGGCGCATTCTGAGAGATCCAGAACCTTTCGCTCGCGTCGTGAACTTGGGGGACAGTTCCGTCGACATTCAAACGCGAACTTGGGTCAATGCGGGTGATTTTTGGGACGTGAAATTTGATCTCATTCAGCAAGTAAAAGAAGCCTTTGATCAACAGGGAATTTCCATCCCTTATCCTCACCAAGTCGAAATCGTGAAACACGTGGCCTAAACCATGACGGACCCTGCGCTTGAGCAGATTGGGGACGCCGCCAACAAGACCGGCAAACTACCAAAAACCAAGCGCCATATCCTGCTACGGTTGTTCGGGATTAGCTGGTGGGGCTGGATCAAGCTTGCGCTCTTGTGTGTGCTCGTCGGCTTTTTTGTTCTGGCGAGCGAGTACGACCCCCGATCACCCGATGTGGATGTGCTCAGCGCGATCCAGCGTTTCCTACAATCGCTTGGAACGATGGTGGCTTGGACGATCCGCAATTTCTGGAAACCCGCTTTGGCAGGCGCGACCTTTGTGCTGCCGCTCTGGTTGATCTGGCGCGTGATATCGCTGCCGTTTCGAAAGTAAACCGGCCGTCCCGTGCCGCTTGCCGCGTCGGTAGCGCTTTTCCATTCGCTAATTCGACTTAGTCTCTCAGTAGCAAATCAATCTCAGGGAGACCTCAAAATGGATATCAGCCAAATTATGTTCCGCGACGGTCTGATGCAAGGTGAGCGTATCTTGGTCACGGGCGGCGGCACGGGCCTTGGCAAGGAAATGGCCGAAGGCTTTTTGAAGCTTGGCGCTGAAGTCCATATTTGCGGGCGGCGCGGTGGTGTCTGCGAGGAAACTGCAGCCGAGCTGATGTCAGCGCATGGCGGCAAAGTCGTGCCCCATGGCTGTGACATCCGCGTTGCCGAAGCCATCAATGATATGACCGATGAGATTTGGACCAATCACGGTGCCCTTACGGGCCTCGTCAACAATGCCGCAGGGAATTTCATCGCCCGCACCGAAGACCTGTCCATTCGCGGGTTCGATGCAATTGCCAATATCGTTTTTCGCGGCACGTTTTACATGACGCACAATATCGGCAAACGCTGGATTGATGCTGGGACGCGCGGCAATGTGGTTTCAATTCTGACGACCTGGATTTGGAATGGCGGACCCTTTGTGGTGCCATCGGCGATGTCGAAGTCCGCGGTTAACACAATGACCCAATCGCTGGCGGTCGAGTGGGGGCGCTATGGTTTACGCTTCAATGCGATCGCGCCGGGTCCTTTTCCAACCGAAGGCATGACTAAGCGGCTGGCGCCGCAAGCCGACAGTACCGAAGATATGGGCCGCGACGGCGCCAATCCGATGGGCCGAATTGGCAAAATGCATGAGCTGGTCAACTTGGCGGTCTTTTTGATGGGGCCAGGGGCCGAATATGTGAACGGGCAGACGATCGCCATTGATGGCGCGATGTATAATGCAACAGGAGGCAACTTCTCAGCTCTGGCGCAATGGGGCGATGCGGAATGGCAAGCCGCCCGCCAGGCGATTGAGGCCACGAATGCTAAAGACAAAGCAAAACGGACCGTCTAAACCCTGGTGCAGGAAAGAGGGAGGGTTTTGATGGCCGATCGGTTTGATTTGACGGGACGTATCGCTTTGGTGACGGGCGCGTCGTCAGGCTTAGGCCGCCATTTCGCGCGCATCCTTTCAGCCGCGGGCGCGAAAATGGTTCTGGCGGCGCGTCGCCTCGATCGGCTGGAAGCCTTAGCGAGCGAGATTGAAGCGGCCGGCGGCGAAGCGCT
>JBCCXW010000286.1:0-2810 GCA_039191105.1 Pseudomonadota bacterium | reverse complement strand
GCAATTGTATTCGAAATGTCACGTCAGACCATTTTGCAGGCGCCACGCAAGATGAGCTGATGGATCCGCGTCCATGGTGCGAGATCATTCGCCAATGGAGTACGTTTCACCCCGAATTCGCCTTCTTGCCGCGCAAATTCAAAATTGCGGTGACCGCCGCGGACCATGACCGCGCAGCGATCCGCGTGCACGATATCGGTCTGCACATGCGCGTGCGCGACGGCGTGGTTGGCTTCGAAGTACATGTTGGCGGCGGGCAAGGACGGACCCCGGTGATCGCGGCTGAGGTTAGCGACTTTGTGCCCGAAACCGAAATTCTCGACTATCTTGAAGCGATTATGCGCGTCTATAATCGCTTCGGACGCCGCGATAATAAATACAAAGCGCGGATCAAAATTCTCGTCACTGAAACCGGTCCGGAAGAGTTTACCCGTTTGGTGGAAGCGGAATACGCAGCGCAACAAGCCAGCGAAAAAATTGCTTTGCCACAGGCAGAAATTGATCGCATTCACGCCTATTTCGCGCCGCCCGCATTTGCCGAAAAGCCGGAAACCAGTGCGACTTTCGAGCGCGCCAAAACGGTCGACCCGGCCTTTGCCAATTGGGCCAATGTCAACCTACACGCCCACAAAGTGCCAGGCTATGCGTCTGTGACCATCAGCCTAAAGCCGATTGGCGGTCTGGCCGGCGATGCCACAGATGACCAGATGGAGGTGATGGCGGATCTCGGGGAGACCTACGGATTCGATGATATCCGGGTCACACATGCGCAAAATGTCGTCCTGCCGCATGTCGCTCTGGACGATTTATATGCGGTCTATCAAGCGCTTGAAAAAGCTGGACTTGCAACCGCAAATGAAAGCCTGATCACGGATATGATCGTTTGCCCCGGTTTGGATTACTGCAATCTCGCCAATGCGCGGTCCATCCCGGTCGGACAGGAGATCCAAAAAGTCTTCACCGATCCGGCCTATGAGCAAGATATTGGCAAACTTCACATCAATATTTCGGGCTGCATCAATGCTTGCGGACACCACCATGTCGGCCATATCGGCATTCTAGGAGTCGACCGAAAAGGCGAGGAATATTACCAAATCTCACTCGGCGGACGGGCCGATGAGAAAGCCGCGATTGGCCAAATCATCGGCAAAGCCCTGCGCCAGAAGGAAGTGCCGGACGCGGTCAAAACGATTGTTGATACCTATCGTGACCTGCGCACCGATGCGGATGAAAAGTTCATTGATGCCGTCGAGCGCTTGGGGCTCGAACCATTCCAGGAAGCGATTTATGCCACTGATTAAAGACGGCGCTGAGGCTGAAGACGTATGGGCCTTCGTCGAGGGCGAGGATGTTCCCGCGGTGGGCAGCATTAGCGTGCCTTTAGCTCAGCTCATAGAACATGCTGACACGCTCTTGGCGCGAAATGAGCAAATTGGGGTGCGCCTCACGCCAGCGGATGATCCGCATGATCTTGCACCATATCTTGATCGTATCGCATTGATAGAAATAGATTTTCCGAAATATACCGATGGCCGCGGTTACAGCCAGGCGCAGCTTTTGCGCCGCCGCTTGGGCTATCAAGGCGAGCTGCGCGCTGTCGGTCACGTATTGAGGGATCAGATTCTCTATATGAACCGTTCAGGGTTTGATGCTTATCAGACGTCCCGCGCCGACTTACCTAAAGTGCTAGACGCGCTGAACGAATATTCCGCGTTCTATCAACCTGCTGCGGACGGCCACCGATCGGTCTTTTCAAGGCGCCACCAAAAGGCTTAGAGGCGAATGCCCTATTCGGACATCAAAATACGGATTGAAGAAGATGTCGATGAGCGCCTAAAGCGTTTGAACGACGAGCTTCGCGACGCCTCCGCCCAAACCATTTTACGCGCTTCAATCTTGCGCGAATGGCTCGGAGAGCTGACTTATGTGTCGAGCTTCGGGGCTGAGAGCGCCGTTATGCTGGCCTTGATCGCCGATGTTGATCCCGGCCTGCCGATCGTGTTCCTCGAAACCGGCATGCACTTTCCGCAGACACTTGACTATAAAGACGCGTTGATCGAGCGGCTTGGTCTGACCAATGTCCGGGAGATCCCTCCGGTGGAAGACGAACGCTTGGCCGAAGACCCGAAAGGAACGCTTTGGAAAACTGATCCTGACGCCTGCTGCGCGCTACGGAAAGTTCGCCCCTTGGAACCGGCTTTGAATGGCTTTGAGGCTTGGATTACCGGCCGCAAGCGCTTCCATGGCGGCGCGCGGATGTCACTGCCGGTGTTTGAGCACGCCAGTGGTCGTTTCAAAGTCAATCCGCTTGCCGGTTGGACGCAAGACGATGTGCAGGCCTATTTCAAACACCGCGATCTGCCGAAACATCCTTTGGTGGCACAAGGCTATCCCTCGATTGGCTGCTGGCCCTGCACGAAGCCGGCCGAAGATCCCAGCGATATTCGCTCAGGCCGATGGGCGGGTCGCGATAAAAGCGAATGCGGTCTCCACATCGAAAAGAGTGAGCGCCCACGCGTTTTTTGAGCGCTTCTGACCCTTGTCGGAAATTGGCTGAGCCAAATGCGGTGTATGAGACAGGCTTGAAGACTGTTTCGAGTCTCGCTTAAACCACCGCCATGACAGAACCTATGCCTGACCGCCTTTCGGTGAACCCAAACAGCCCCTACTACAATCACGACTTATTGTTGCGTGGGGTCGGTATTCGCTTCAATGGCGAGATCAAAACCAATGTTGAGGAATACTGTATTTCTGAGGGCTGGGTGAAAGTCGCCGCAGGCAAGGCCGTAGACCGCAGAGGCAACCCGCTC
>JBCCXW010000285.1:0-2814 GCA_039191105.1 Pseudomonadota bacterium | reverse complement strand
TGCAAGCAACGGCGTTTCAAGGCATCGCCAAGCTCGCGAATATTGTTTGACGTCAAAATCACAAGCGGCGCGACTTGCGCCTTTAGGGTTCCAATCTCGGGGACGGTGACCTGATAGTCAGAAAGCACTTCCAATAAATACGCTTCGAATTCTTCATCCGATTTGTCGATCTCATCAATGAGCAGCACCGATGCTTGATCTTGTTTCATCGCCGTCAGAAGCGGTCGCGGCTCAAGGAAGGTTTCAGAATAGAATAAGTCCTCAAACGAGGTCAGCTTCTCGAACGCAGCATTCAGCGTCCCAGCGCCCTCCATCACTTCGCCCAATTTCTCTTTGAGAAGCTGCGTGTAAAGCAATTGCTTGCCATACTTCCATTCATACAGGGCCTTGCTCTCATCCAAGCCCTCATAGCACTGAAGTCGATTTAAACTGACCCCAAGAAACCGCGCCATTGAGGCGGCCAAGTCGGTTTTGCCTACGCCGGCAGGCCCCTCGATTAGAATCGGCTTGCGCAAATGGTGCGCCAAATAAATGGCGGTCGAGATCTCACGCGTCGAAATATAGCCGACAGATGCGAGGCCTTCCGTGATGGCGTCGATCGACACGAGAGGTTCATAGCCCGTTTGAGTCATCCGGCTCTGGTAACCGCCGCCCCGGCTGGCGGCAAGAATGACCTTGAGGTAAGCAGCTCAGCTCGCTCTGGCCATCCGCGGGTCAGCGACTTAAAGTTTGGCGATTAAGGGTGGAGCGCGTCATATGCGAACAACCATATTCTTGATTTGGGGTTTGCTATTTCTGCCGATGAGTTTTGCCCAATCGGAGCTGAGGCAAGACGAAATCGACTCAGCGCTGCAACCGGACTGGCGGGATGTGGCGCCAGAAAACCTAATCCTGATCGAAACGGTTTATGGCGATATCGCCGTCGAGCTCAATCCCGATTTTGCCCCAAATCATGTCAACCAATTCCGCACGCTGGTGCGATCCGATATCTATAATGGCGCAAGATTCTATCGCGTCATCGATGCATTTGTCGCGCAAGGCGGATTGCAGGACGAAGCTGCGATCGCATCTTTTCCGGACCTTAAAAACGAAAATGACCGGCCGCTTTCAGACACAGCTTTTGTGCCACTTGGTAATGCCGACCTGTTTGCCCCGATTGTCGGCCATATTGATGGTTTTCCGGTGGGGCGTAGTGAAATCTTGCAGCGCGAATGGTTGTTACACTGTCCGGGTGCATTTGCGATGGCGCGCGACACCGACCCCGATAGCGGTGGGACAGAGTTTTACATTGTGCTCGACGCGCAGCGTTACCTGGATCGCAATCTCACGATTTTCGGACGTGTCATTGATGGGATGGCATTTGTTCAGAAACTCAAACGCGGCATCCGCGCAATCGAAAGTGGGGTCATTCAAGCACCCGATATTGGCGACGAGATTTTGTCCATGACTGTGACTGCGGACATGGCAGACGCGATCCAGCCAAAATATCAAGTCCAAGCGATGCCGAGCCCTGCGTTTGACGCTTCGAAAACCGAAAAACGGGTCCGAGATGAGGCCTTTTTCTACCGCAAACCGCCGGAGATTCTGGATATTTGTGGGTTCGAAGTGCCGGTGCGTCGCCGCCCCGAGGACTAAGTCCAAGCCTCGTTCGGTGGGCGCCTATCCCGCCAGGCGGCCGCGCAGTTCGACCGCCGGCACATGACCCGCGGCGCGCGACATCAAAGCATCGGCGATGGTTGCGACAAGCTCCGGTCCGGCTATCGGCTTCTTCAGCGCTCGATCGGCCCCGATTTCAACGCAAGCCTGACGTCGCCCATCGGCAATATCGGCAGTCATAGCAATGACCGGCACAGACGCGTTCAAGCCGCCTCGGCGACGAATCCCATCAATGAACCCCATCGCATTTCCATCTGGCAAATGCACATCGGTCAGGATCGCCTGAAACTCGGTTAGCGCGACAAACCCTTCCGCAGCATGCAAGGTCCCGGCATGGTGAACCGTCCATCCGGCCTTTTCTAGCGCATTAATCACGACCATGGCGGACGCTTCATGGTCTTCGACGAGCAGCACATCGCCAAGCTCAAATTTGCCCCTGCGAGGCGCCGTATCGGCCCATTGGCCAGCCGCTTTGGCAGCTGGATCCACCGGGATCGTGAGTGTAAAGACACTGCCGCCTTTGGGATTGTCAGCATGCGTAAGTTCACCGCCGAGCGCGGTGGCCAAGGCGCGCGAAATCGTCAGCCCCAAACCCCAGCCTTTGACGCCATCCATCTCCGGCCCTTTTTCGAACACCTGCATGAAGCGATCACGCTGCTCCGGGGACAGCCCGCGACCGGTATCGGCGACCGAGAGCGAAAGCATCAAACGCTGACCAAGTGGCTGGGTCGTCAATGACACACCAACCTCGCCCTCGCGCGTGAACTTCATGGCATTCGAAATCAAATTATTGGCAATTTGAAGCACCCGGCCAAGATCTGTTTCCACATAGTGCGGACCGTCTGGAATAAACCCCACGCGCAAAGCAAGACCGCGGCGCGAAGCTTCTTCGCCCCATAGCCGACGAAGATCGTCCGCAAGCTCAGTCAAGTCGGCCGTTTCGCTGCGCATCAAAAGCTTCCCGGCTTCAAGGCTGGCAAAATCAAGCGTATCGGTCAGAATGCGATCCAAGGTTTGGCTTGAGCGAACAATGGTTTGGGCGATGTCTTTGTCATGGTCTTCTTTGATCCGACCCGCCAACATCTCAGACAGCCCCATAATCGCGGTTAACGGGGTGCGGATCTCATGCGCGAGTGTGCCCAGTAGCGGGCTCGCGCT
>JBCCXW010000284.1:0-2862 GCA_039191105.1 Pseudomonadota bacterium | reverse complement strand
GTTGGGTTCGCACGTTAGGAACGCATAAAGCGTGAAGTCCTGCGTTACGCGTTGTCGTCGTTTCTGGCCGTCGACCTTCACCAGCCTTTCGCCGGTCCACGGCCGCCAGATACCTGCGAAAAACGCCGGCTGATCGACCGGTTGAAACCACGCATTTGCCTTCTCAGCCGCGTTCCATTCGGCGAAGCGCGTAAACGGGACGAGGCATCGGTATTCGGCTTCCAGGAAATAAGGCCGGTTCACGTCCCGCCACCACCGGCTTTTCAAATTGCGGATGTTGGTGATCGGCTTCGCGCCCTGCTTCGCCGGCGGAAAACCCCAACGTGCGTTGTCCAAGAGAAGGTCACCGTCCGTGTTTGTCAGGATCGGCCCATCGCTATCCGCGCCGACATAATCGGGCGGTAAATTGCCTGTTGCAGGCGACGTACGAAACGCTCGCCCCATCGCGGCTGCAAACTGGCGAATCGCTTCAACGGCGCCCTCATGGCGATACAGATTGCACACACAGCATCTCCATTGTCGTCGGCTACACGCTGCCGCGACCTAGGATCATCATTGATAAATCGAGGCAATCATGCAAAGGTGCACTACCGATGCATGATACATCGGCACATCGGTTTGAAACTTTAGTGAGACAGAACAGGGAATGGGTACCATGAAGAAAGAGCCAAAAGTACTGAGCCAACAACGTCGTAACTCGCGACTTAGCAAGAGTTAAGTTGACTTGCATGCGCACCCCCAAGTTGACGGGGGTTACCTATCAAAGCAACGAGGTAAAACGATATGGCCCCCAGTATGATTAGCCCTTGGGTCGTCAAAGAAGACGCCCCCTATTTGATAGCGGGAACAGTCCCGGATGGGCTCAGATCGGCTGTGCTGAGCGCATTTAAAGCACTAGGCGGAGCCACCGTCGGTGACGCCGTCGCCTATCTTTTCCACGAAACGAGCATCCAAATTTCTTATCGAAGCATGGGTAACATTGCTCGCAAGATGAAAAAGCAAGGGATGCTGACCACCGCCAAAGGCGAAGGAAAAAAAGGAGATCCAATTGTATTTGAAGTGACGCAAAACGGTGAAGAACATATGCGAGCAGCGGCGGAAGACTTTAAAGTGGTCTCCGCCTTTATTTCGCATTCTTTTTCTACAGAACCAGAGCGCGAACGGTCGAAAATCGTCTACCAGAGCGCAGAGTTTCATTCGCTTTGTCCAGATGGTGAAAAGCCAGGCAAAGCGCACGCTCATGTTTGAGCCGCTTCAAGTACGGGGAACGATATGATTCCGACATGACCCGATCTCGGCCGGTTCCGCTGCTAGTTTTGACAGACAGCCTCGCCGCTTCCTTGCGGTTCGCCACCGCAGCAAATCACGAGCTTTCAAGGAATGGAAATTATGGAGCATGATGAAAATGTAACCAACTTACACGTGGTGCCGGCTCATGATCAAACAACCGGACAAACCGAACTCAGTGAGCCGCTCTACGAACTCCCCGGCGACATAAGGCGCCAAGCCAAGCTAAACTTCAGACTTACTTGGCACTTTGGTCGCGGAATGAAGGAACAGATGAGGATGCTCGAGATAGGTTACCGAGTTTATCGCAAACAAGCTAAGAGTAACGGTCTTAGCCCAATGGATGTGAACATATTCTATCTGAACGAAGGCCGAGCGACGAGAAGACGCATAATCTTCAAATACTTTAAATTTCTTTTCGCCGGAATTGCAGTTTCTTTCACCACCTATGCAGCGTGGATCGCAATTGTTCAATACCACGCTGCTTAAGCAAGGTTAGTGTCGGGCTAACCTTTGTATCGAGTAGATTTTATGGGGCGGTGTTGGAAACAGCACCGCCCTTACTTATTCGCAAGGTTCTTGGCAAACGAAAACCTTACTGAGCGCCTCTCATACAAGCGGCTACTAATATCCGTCAAGGCAAACAAATGCCCTAGCGACCCAAATTCTTTCCACAGCGTCAGAAATACAACAACAGCCGGGCGTCAAGAATCTCTTAACGCGGACAGCTCAACTCAGGAACTTGCAAGCGCAGTAGCTTTAGGGCTCTGTATTCATTTGTTTCTTTCGCGAGTTTACCAATCTTTGGATAGTCGACGTTCCTCCCGAGACCACGGCTAAGCGCCTGCTAAACTAGCTTGGCGCCTTGCGCGAGCGCGCGCAAGTTCGCTAAATGTTCTCATGCTTCCAACTCTGGGACAGCTCATGCGCCAGGCGTCGCATCCGGCGACGGGCGTGCAGCTTGGTTGCCCAAACGACCATTGGCGCACCATCAGGATCACGCCCGGCATGGAGTGCGAGACCATCCATACGGTGAAGCGCGGGCGCGTGTGCAGTGTTTGCGGCGAACCCATCACACTTGCGCAACCAGCCTGGCACGATCCTGACGGCCGTCCAACGCCTGTCGTGATGGGAGGGTGATCCCAGCAAGTAGTTGAAAACGTCTATTAGCGCGGATCTGGCGATTGGGGTGGGCTTGGACTTAGAGAGGGCTCCTCGGTCGACAGCTCCAAAGTCTGTCGAAACACAATCGCAGGAATGATGAGAAACATCAGCGACAAAAACATGTAGGTCCAGGATTGAGCACGCTGAAGCTCCCATCCTGTGACTTCCGCGATCGCTTTGATGAAAGCGTTTGTCGGCGTCTCCATCCCGTCTAGCGTGGCCTGGTTGTCGATGATTGATTGGCGGAGCCTTTCGAGGCGCTCTTCATCCGTATCCAATTGCGCAAGTTGGGCTCGGTAAACGCCGATACGGCGACAAACACCCCGCGCAAGATCTGGGATGTCTTGGGTGCAATTCACGTCCTCGCGCGTATCGCCCAACTCCCAGCCAACGGCCTCGTCTAAGGCCGTG
>JBCCXW010000283.1:0-2871 GCA_039191105.1 Pseudomonadota bacterium | reverse complement strand
CGTTGCCTCACGCCGCGCGAGGCGCAAAGTCGAGATGCTGTTCGCTCACATGAAGAAGATCATGGGGCTGAGCAGACTGCGTCTTAGAGGACCAAACGGAGCGAAAGACGAGTTCACCCTCGCCGCCACCGTCCAGAACCTCCGCAAGATGGCAAAACTGCTGCCGTCGCCCGCGTAAGTGGGCATTTGGCCCCGATCATAGCGCCTCTCGCTGCAGCGCAACGCATTGTTTTTTCAACAGAATGCACATCCGCGCGACCTTCGCTGCCCACGCTTCGGTTTGAGGGCAGCGCAATCTGAGCTCTGTTTTCCAATGAGCTCCCAGTGCCTGTTTCAGACCCTGCCAATCGGATAGGTGAGACCCATTCCGTGAAAGCCTCGCTGAAGCGGAAGGCGAGTAACGCCGAGCAATGCGGCTACGTAAGCGCACGGCAATCCGGTTTCTGTGATCCAGACATGTGCTTTAGCGATCGTTTCCGCGGAGAGTTGGGCGGGTCTCTGCCGTTGAAGGTGTACTCATTCGCTATGCCTTTCTTAACCGCTCATTTTAGGAACGCGCGGCATCCTGTGCTAGAATGCACATGTTCAAGCCAAGCCGCCGAGCCTTCGCCTTTCAGGTTCGGCGGCAATTTGTTTCGGATGCTACAGTTTCCGGCTGACGCCGGATACGGTGCGCGATTGCTCCGCAGCAACGGTAGCTGCAACGTATTTTGTCACAGTAGCCTACAATACAGCATGCCAGATCTCTCGTCAAGCCATTGATTTTAATTTGCTATTTTGTTCGATCTAAGATCTTTTGGCACATCCAACATGCCTACGACCAAGCTCAAAGGTGATCTGAAATCAGCGTTCGAAGCACTCGGAGTTGGGTGATCTTTCCAGACTTTGCGGACATCCAGCGCCCGCTCGCGGTCTTGCGGTAACCCGCCATTTCTGCTCCGACCACGGCCGCCTCGTAGCCCCCACCAAGGGCATACACCCAGTCATCGAACACCAACTCGCGGCGGCCCGCGCCTGTGCGGCGCAGGGTCTGGAATGTCAAATCTTGCAATGCGTCAGCAGCGACCAAGAGTTCTGTGACAGTGGTGCGATGCTTCGCCAACGCGGTATCGAATGCCGGAGTGTCAACGGGTGCGTAAGGAGCATAGTCAATCATCATAACAACAAGTCGTCTCGGTTGTCTTCTTTCGGGTGAGGGTCGTTGATAGCGCTGGTGTCCAACCGCAGCGTGCGCGCCTTGCTCCCTGATACGCCATCAGCAGCGGTCCCCAATAGTCAATAGAATGGGGGTGCCGCTCAGAACGGGCATACTTCAAGATTGCAGCCACTTCCTTCCCGTCAAATGCGCTTCGTGTAAGCTTTTGTTCAGAGAATTTCCGGTTTCTGGTGGTGATCGTGAACCCCTTGAATGGGTCTTCCGCAAGATAATCTTGAGACGGCGCCCAAGCTGTAAGATACTTGAGATGGTCGACAGACTTGAGGCGCGCGCTGTCGGTCATTAGAGGCAAGTTTCGGGCCTTTGCCGCCTTGGCGTTTTCTTTGAAAGGAAGCTCGTTGACACCGTCCTTGCGTGACGGCGTCAGATTCTTCAATTCGTTTGGGAAGATGCGTAGATGCTCCATCCTCAAGTCTTCCAGTGGTATGTCGCCGTGCAGCTCGATGAAGCGACGCACAGGAGTCAGATACGAACGGTGTGAAACTCTCGGCGTTCCGTGCGCTTCGATGTACGCCATCGCCAATTCTCGCAGATCAGTAGCTTTGTTTCCGGGGATTTGAACATCGCGACCAACGGCACGTAGGGTCTTCGCTTCCTGCACTGCTTCGTCCAGCAACACCTCATGGGCCGCGCGGTCCTGCGCTTCTTCAATTTTTAATTCCAGAGATGGTGTCGGGACATCCGTGATGTAGTCCGTCACACCGACATGTGCGAAAGCTTGCGCTTTCTTGGATACCTCATAATGGGCGATGAGACCATCTATGCCCCCGGCATCTTCGACGATCCGACGTTGATCGATGGGGAGATTTTGTATCGCCTCTTCAATCTTTGACGCGCGCTCGAGTTTGATCTCTTCATCGATCCGCGAAGCAACAAGCGATGTCACCTTGCGCTTTGCGATCTTTGGGTCCGATGTCTCTAGCGACCGAACGATGTGCGATTTGCCCGGATACCTATCCCTAAGCGGTGGCGGTACCCTGATGTTCGAGTAGTAGGTGGAGCCTCGGACCTTTGTGCCTTCGACCTTTGGGAGGCGCATGTTTGGAACTTTGTACCACAGTCTTGTGGTACACGGTTTGGCACAACATGTGGGTCAGGATCAATTCTAACCCTTTGAGAAACATGTAATATAATATGAATCAAAGGGTTAGGGTTGGTGCGGTCGAGAAGACTCGAACTTCCACGGGTTTTATCCCACAGCGACCTCAACGCTGCGCGTCTACCAATTCCGCCACGACCGCAAGCCCAGCTGGGTAGGAGCCGAGCCAATAACAAAGTGCTTCTACCTTGTGAAGTCCTGGATCGCGAAATATTCAGGCTGTCATGGTGGAATGGCGAATTACTGACGGATTTGTCGATTATGAGACGGCTCTGGTCTGGATGGAGGCCCGGGTCGATGCGATCTTGGCGGGGACGGCGGAGGAGTGTGTTTGGCTGTTGGAGCATCCATCGCTTTACACAGCTGGGACCAGTGCGCGACCCGAGGATCTGATAGAGCCTGATCGCTTCCCGGTCTTTGCCTCTCGGCGGGGGGGCGAGTATACCTATCATTGGCCCGGTCAGCGGGTGGCTTACGTTATGCTGGACCTCAATCAGCGCGGGCGCGATATACGCCGATACGTCGAGGCTTTGGAGGGTTGGATCATTGCAACCCT
>JBCCXW010000282.1:0-2876 GCA_039191105.1 Pseudomonadota bacterium | reverse complement strand
GTTCGCCCAGATGCGCGTCGGGTAGCCGCCCGGCTGAATGATCGTCACATCAACACCGTGCGGCACCAGCTCATACGCCATCTGCTCGCTCATCGCTTCCAACGCGAATTTGGTCGCAGAATATTGGCCAAAGCCTGGGATGATCAGCCGGCCAAGCTGCGAGGAAATATTGAAAATCTGACCACCGCCATGCGCGCGCATGCTCGGCAAGGCGGCCAGCGCCATGCGATGACAGCCATAGACATTGGTGTCGAAGATCAGCTTAGTCGCTTCCATGTCCTGCACCTCAATCGGCCCGCCAACTGAAATCCCGGCATTATTGATCAGGACATCAAGCTTGCCCTCATTGGCGGCCAGCGCCTCAGCCACACCTGCCTCGACTTGAGCATCCGATGTGACATCGATCTCGATCACGCTGAGATCCAAACCATCGGCGCTTGCCAGGTCACGGATCTCCTCGGCTTCGGGGCGCGGGACATTGCGCATCGTGGCAAACACTTTGGCGCCGAGCCGGGCATAATATTCCGCGCCAAGACGCCCGAAGCCAGACGAGGACCCAGTTACCAGGATTGATCGGTCGGACAGATCGGGCCCATCTGTACTTGCGCTCTCCGATTGGGCCTGCGCCGCTTGGCTCGCTGCGACCGCTGCCCCGGCCCCCAGAGCCAAAAGCTGGCGGCGATCCAAATTGAAAGTCTCTGTCATAGCGGGGCTCCGATGTTGCATTGGCTTAAGAGGTAGATGTTGAGCAGCGTTTGGCAAAGACTGTCGCGACGTCTGTTTTTACTTGCGCCGTTTTTGTTTCGCGGCAGACCTGAGATCATGATTTTACACCGCCGTTCTTTTTTAGCCTCAACTGCGCTTCTATCGACCGCGGGCTGCGTCAGCACGGTGCCACCCGCCGCCGTGTTGGCACCACCGCTTTTGCCGGGGGCTCCGCTCAATATCTCAAACCATCGAGTGACGCGGATCACCGTCTGCACGCGGCCCTTCCGCCCCGCTGGCCCCCGGATTGAAGCGGAAGCTTTTGGTGAGAAGACCGTGATCCACAATTATGGCCATGGCGGTTCTGGTTGGTCTTTGTCTTGGGGCTGCGCGGAAGATGTTGCGGACTTGGTTTCGCAAACGCAAGCGCGCGATATTGCCATTATCGGCGCTGGCGTGATGGGGCTCACGAGCGCCGTACGCCTTGCCCAAACCGGCGCAAACGTGACGATTTATGCCAAAGACTTGCCGTCCGAAAGCCGCTCATCACGCGCCACCGGTGTCTGGTCGCCGAGCAGCCGGATCGGGTTAACATCCGCGGTCGCCTCTGATTTCGACGCGACCTGGGATCGTTGGGCCCGTAAGTCTTATTCGGTGCATCAGTCCTATGTTGGATCGCTCGGGCGCCCCGTTGAGTATGTGCCTTTCTATCAGCTCCGAAGCGGTGGCGGTCGCGGCACGCCTGCAAGCC
Source organism: Pseudomonadota bacterium (assembly GCA_039191105.1). GTDB lineage: Bacteria > Pseudomonadota > Alphaproteobacteria > Caulobacterales > Hyphomonadaceae > Henriciella. The sequence continues at coordinate 1,420 of JBCCXW010000282.1, read as the reverse complement.
GAGATTTCTTGCACTGGGATGGGCGTTTAGATGATCTCTTCGCGCCAGGCCAAACCTTGTCGGGAGACGCGCTCGCCTTCCCCGTCACGGCCGCCCGCCGCTTCACCGATATGGCCTTTAATGTTGCCGTTTATACAGAGCGGCTCTTGCGCGACTTTTATGCATTCGGTGGCCGCATGATCCGGCAAACATTCGATGATCGCGCGCAAGTGCTCGCGCTGGACGCGCCAGTGATCGTCAATTGCACCGGTTATGGGGCGAAAACCCTGTGGGGCGCCGATGAGCTCGCGCCGGTGCGAGGTCAAATCAATTGGCTCCCGGCCCAACCCGAGGCGCGCTACGGCGTGTTTTATAAAAGCGTTTATGTCCTCTCGCGCGGCGATGGATTGGTGCTTCAATATGTCGGCGAGAATGATGATTACGGCTATGGGATTGAGGATGAAACGCCCGATCCGGAGGAAATGCGGCGAGCGGTTGAGACCATCGCGCCGCTATTTTCCGAATGGGCCTAATCGTAGCCAACCCGTTCGAGAAACAAGCCATCCGGCGGAGCAACCGGGCCGCACGCGGTGCGGTCTCGAGCCTCTAAGATGTTGCCGATCCAGTCTTCGTCTTGCACGCCGCGCCCGACTTCGACCAGGGACCCGACAATCGAGCGAACCTGGCGGTGCAGAAAGCTCTGCGCTTCGACGGTCACGTCGATACCGTCGCCATAGCGTGCGACATCGATCTTATCGAGTGTGCGGATCGGGTGCTTGGCCTGGCACTCAGCATCGCGAAACGTCGAGAAATCATACTGGCCGATCAGTGCTTTCGCAGCGCGATCCATCGCGCCTGCATCGAGCTGAAACGGTACCCGCCAGGCGAGGCCCTTATCGACCGTCAAGTCCGCCCGGCGATTGATCATCACATAGCGATAGGCCCGCAGCGTGGCATTGAACCGGGCATTCCAGTCGTCCGCCACCTCTTCCGCTTTGAGAATGGCCACCGGTTCAGGCCGCAAGTGAAAGTTGAGGGCATCCGCGATCTTGCGGATCGGGCGCGGCTTTTGAAGATCAAAATGCGCAACCTGCCCGGTCGCATGGACACCGCGATCCGTGCGTCCTGCCCCTTGCACCAGGACAGGCGCGCCATCGAGTTTCGCCGCCGCGTCTTCAAGCACTTGTTGCACGGAGGGCTGACCATCTTGCCGCTGCCAGCCAAAATAAGGGCGGCCATCATACTCAATCGTGATCTTGTAGCGCTGCATACCTTACGCCCCAAACGCGGCTGGATAGGTCAGTGTGCCGCCGCTCGGTCCCGTATCTTCGAACCTGATCGCCATAAAGGCGGGAGCGGACCAAGGGGCTGAAAAGCCCTCGGCAATTTCGGCTGAGAACCCAAACCTCGGATAATAGTCAGGATGCCCGAGCACAAAGAC
>JBCCXW010000281.1:0-2950 GCA_039191105.1 Pseudomonadota bacterium | reverse complement strand
GAGCTAAGCGGTCTGCGCGAGATGATCGTCCTCGATGGCGGGAGCGACCTCAACGCCGAAAAAGAAGGCATCGGTATTGGTATCGTTGCGTAGGGTAGCTTCGGCTGACGGCATGAAAATGACGGGATTGTCGATCATGGGTGCGCGATAGGTCCGCTCGCCGTCCTCACCGATGATCTCGCCAGGCTCAAGAGGGTCAAAGTTCTGAAAGTGCCGGACATAGCGAAAGTCCGGTGCGACTTTGGGGACATGGTGACCGACGACAACGCGGCGGCCGGGTTTAGAGCGCTTCCGAAACTCAGGGAACCGGTCCTCTGGAAGCATATCCATCTCGGCGAGGATACGCCCGGCGATCTCAAACGCGCGTGCTGGCGCCTCCGGCGATAAGTGGGCGCCGACTTCGACAGTGACGGCGGCATTGTCTCGATCAAGGAGCCACTGCGTAGCGCTCCCGTGGATGAACTGATGGAGACCGTCGACTTGAGCGTAGGGAAGCGCGCGCGAAAGCCGATGGGCGTCGCGTTGGGCGGTGTAGCCAATCACGAAAGGCTCGGAGGGTTGCGACGTGGTGTGAATATCCACCAACACATCGAGGGTGGCGAGTGCCGGCTTGAGTTCGAGCATGCGGCGATAATCGGGTCCTTCAAAATCCACACCTTTGGTGCGAAGTTCATTGTCGTCCAAAAAAAGCCTGTTCAAGTCATCTCGGATATAGCGGACTCCGCCTGGCGCAGCAGCTACGGCTTCAGGATGGCCGACAATGAGATGGATCTCGCCGCGGGTCGGACGGCCAAGAATCTCCGCAAACTGCCAAAGACCGACGCCTGCTGGTTCGTTGCCGTGCAACATGCCCATAAGGCCGACGGTTGGTCCGGGCTTTTCACCTCGGATTACACGGACGCCAGGAATCGCCGTATCGTCGCCAAGGCTCAGCAGCTCAGCCGTTGATGTCATCGCGCAATGTACCCCTAGTTAACCGCTGCTGGTTGCCGTCCAGCTATTGGATCCTTGCTAAAGCGAAGCCATCAACGTCGCTAAAGCATCTCTATCAAGCCGATAAATGTAAAATCGGCTGGGATTATCGTCGAACAGTTGTGGATAATTCGCCCGCACCTTAGCGCGAATCGCTTCGGGGTACACCACCCAAGGCTCGTTTTTTATCACCTTTCGTGCCTGAAGCAGCAGCAGCCAAGGCTGAAGCCGCACTGATCTGGCCGGTTCGGGGCGGGGCACATAGAGAAAAAGGCCGCCATGCTCTTCGACGGCATAGCGATCGAGTAGATCGATCAATTCCAGACCATTGGTTCTCGGTGGCTCGGAATTCGGCGGGGGCGCGCGGGATCCAGAACCGCCACTGTCCGCCGGTGCTCGAAGGATTCTTGCATTCTTAAAGGCTATCAGACCCAGAATGACAGCATCGAGTGTCATGCGTTCGACAGGCGACAGCACGCTCCCCGGCAAAGCGCCGCTAGCTGCGGAAGCTGCCATCACCAGAACGACGCCAATGACACATAAGCCGCGTACCCAACCCGCAACATTCCGACTGGCAGCACTGTCGGCAAAAAGAAAGAAAGCTACGCGAAGTGCTGCTGCAATCGTCAGGGCGACCAACAGCCCATTCGGAAGTCCCGAAAAAGCTGTGTGAAGTCCGGTAAATGTATCGCCACCAGAAGCAAGGCTTAGTAAGGCAATCGATAAAGCCGGTAAACTTGGCGTTAAATATTCCCGCAACATGACCGTCCTCCCCAGAACGTTCAAACGTTGCATCAGCATGAGTTTTACTATAACACAGGCGACGCAATAGTCACAATTTTATTTACGCGTAAAATGTTGTTACGCGTGATGATTTCATAAAACGACAGCATTTGAATATGTTAGCAACTGGACTGTTGGTATGCTTAGGTATAGCTTGAAGGGGCCTTTGCGGAGGATTTATGCGTGGGCCAAAAACGAATCAGGGCAAAAACGGCAGAAGAACTGCAGGCTGAACGGGTTGAGGCTGCGCTACATGAGGCGGGTCAAACAGGCCATGCTCCTCGCCTGGTTACAGACAATCCTGGGCAATTTTTACGCGATATGTATGAGGTCTGGCATCGTCAGGGCGGTAAAGAAGGCGGTCGCTGGCGCAACAGCATCAGAAAGATGCGTGAACAGTGGTTGACGGGCCGGAACCATGTGCCCAGCCTGCATCAAAAACTGATGGGGCGGGTCAAGCTGACGCGTTCGGATGTCAAGGCATTGGTCGGGCTATTTCTGGAGCGTTGGCGATACGCACGGGGGCAATACTCCCGTGAGGCGGTGACCAGTGACGGTTATCTGCACTTTGGCGATCAAGACAGATCGGCACTCAAAGCTGCGTTAATCAGGTCGATGTGCAGCGATCGGACTAAAGCGCTGTTGTTGCCTGTTCAAAGCGTCCAGCGTCGAACGTCAGGCGGTGATCTCCGCGTCGAGAGTTTTATTGAAGGCGAATATGCTTATTGTGATGCGCTCATTACATTCAGCAGGGCGCGGATCGCTGTCGGTGCCACACCTCAGCAAACTCTGAAAGGATTTGTTCAGTTCTTCTATGCGCTCTTTCAAGAGGAGGAGAAGCGTCCAAAGGAGGATCGATTCTTTATATGGGTTATTGATCTTGGTCAAAGGCTGCTTGAGATCGAGGACTCGTTTCATGAGTACTATAACGCCGGCTTTCTATCACTTCTATTTAAGGCATTTGCAAGTTTCGATTCGGAGGCGGATGATCGAGGATTTCGTGGCAAACTCTCTCGGCAGCTTAGGATCTTAGATGCTAGTCAGCGTCAAAAGCGTTGGCAGTGGTTGTCAGAGCGATCGGTGATTATTGCAGAGAACTTAAGACTGGAAGAAATAGACAGAATATCCTCAAAGGAGGATCATAATATCGAATCAATAAGGCTTAGAGATAGTCATGTTACCCAGCAACACATAT
>JBCCXW010000280.1:0-2973 GCA_039191105.1 Pseudomonadota bacterium | reverse complement strand
AGCCCGATCCACTCTATCGAAGCGGTTCGCTTAAAGGAGTGACCGCGATCGGTAACCGACATCTCGTCAGCGCAATCGTCAGGCACCGCTCCGTAGACGTAGTGATAGGCCATGTGTGTCTCCCGTTGTTGGGGAGACTATGAGGTGGGTAATATCCCACGTCAATAAAAAAGTGGGAAAATACCCACTATTTTGTTCAATAGGCGGCGGCCCGGCCGTCCGCGAGCCCATCCCAGTAACCGTCAACAAACCCTTGTGAGTTGACCCCATCAGTCAGCCGGCCAGCGAGGCCGTCATTATAACCTAATGAGTATCCTTGGTTGTAGTCGCTTTGATACTCTTTGGCGCAAGAGCTTTTGCCAGAATCAAAGAATCCGCCGTCGCATTCGTCACGACACCCGTCAGTACAATCTTCCGGCAACCGACTAAAGTATCCCCAGACGGCTACAAGCACGATTAGCGCTATGAATTGCGGCAATTTTACCCCCCACACCAAACACCGGGCGCGTCCTGACCGCCATCATAATCCCAGACCAAAGCATGGCCGGCGTCAATAAGGGCGTCGGCAAGGTCCACGCCGTTTACGCTGACATCTGCAACCCTTCGATCAAATGACATGTTGTAGCGGCTCGTGACTTCAAGCTCTTTGCCCTCGACGAATGTGATCATCCAATCGCGGGCGGCTTCGCCAGCAAGGCCTTCTGCGGGACAGGCTGCGCGATGGCCAATTTCGGGCGCGTCGATCCCGTGCAGCCTTAGCTTTTCGCCATGCAGCGTTAGGCTGTCAGCGTCGTAAATGTAAAGGACGTCTTCGAACATCCAGTCGCAGGCGGCGAGGAACAGCGCCAGCAGCGGAGCAAGGCACTTTATGACAAAATAATTAGAAAAATGGTACGATGTTGTTATTTTGTTCATATTGACAACTTTGAGCAAAACGAATCGCTGGAATTGACTTTTCCTGCGAATCTTCTATGCTCGGACTAAATGGACTGGAGTTTTTCGGTCGGCGAGGGGTCTCTGGAGTAATTCGGAGGCCCCTTTGCTTTGGGCGTCTACGGAAAGGTCTTAAATCCTCCTGGCGCTATCTTTTTTAAGATAATCTCCGCTGCTGCATTGGGCTGAGATGGCCGCAAACATCTAAGGCCTGTCGGACGAGCCATTAGGTCTGCGAGTTGCAAGCCGGCTGAGTTCGACTTCTTGTCGGCGAAGCGACAATGCCAGGTTAATTCAAGGAATTTGGTTGCATCAACATCATGGAGTTGACCGTTCCCGCTTGTGACGCGCGAGAACTCTAGTTCAAGCGCTTCATCCTCCTTTTTTCCGCGGCTTTCGAATATGCAGTGAACCCTGCGGTGCTTCTGACCCAGGTAAAGCAACCGATCTCGCAATCGCTCCAAGCAAAATTGGAGCGCCAAATGATATGGGCTCCATGGCGAATGATAAACGAGTTTCAGTGTTTCTTTGCGGATGACAGAAACAATTATCTCCGCGTCCATAGCATCGACCAATTCGCTGATGCGCTGAAGGAAAGCCTCCCGTATCTGTGCGCTGGTTTGTAGAAAAGCGAATGCTCCCGACTGCCGTCGAATATCACGCTCGTGAAAGATAAGTTGGTCGTGACCAACGAAATCAAACTTTAGTTGCTGTAGTTGCGGCGCGAGATCTCTAGCGTAGGTGCTTTTTTTCACCAGCAGAAAAAGAAGAACAAAAACAGGATAATCCGGATCGATTCCCTCCAGAACAGGGGACCCGCTTTCGTCTGCATAGACGATGTAATCTGAAAATTCGGGCCCCAACCCTAGCACCTCACCCCAAAGCTCGCCCAATCCAGATGACGCGTCCGGTCACCCACCAGCCTCATCGTCTGATTCTTCGTCAGATAGAACCCGCCCGATCTCCAAGTATTTCCGCCGTCGCTCCGCGTTCATCCGCTGCATCAAGCTTACAACCTCACCAGTTTGAGGCGGAATAGCTCCAGTCGGATCGACACCTGTCCGCAGCCACTCAAATGAGGTTTCTAACGCTAAAGCGAGCTTTTCTAGGTTCTCGACGGAGATTTTACTCGTTCGGCCCGTCAGATAATCTCGGATGAACGTTTCGTTCAATCCGGCCTCTATGGAGGTCGGTTTGGGCTTCTTCCCCAGCTCGTTGAGCCGCTGCTGAACTCTATCTTGAATAGTCATCGATGGGGATTATCCCACGATAGGCGACTATTGACACGTGGGATTTAACCCCCCTATACAGGTGGGTAGAAACCCACGAGGCTTTAATGTCCAACATCGGCGAACCTTCACCGGAAACTCGACAGCACCGCGAACGGATAAACAAGTTGGTAGAACGAGTGCGCGCCTATGGGAAGCAGGCGGGCCTGGCTGAATCGACGCTTTCACGAAAGGTGCTCAACGACACCAAAGAACTTGAGCGGCTTGCAAACAGTGGGAAGTGCCATCCTGAGACGCTAGATCAGCATGAACAGCGCCTGAGTGACCTCATGAATGAGACCGCCGCATGACGTCAGCCTCGCTTGAACTCCAAGATCACAGCCGTTTGGCCGTCCATGGCGTCCATTTCCTCGACCAGCATCTGAAAGAGATCGATCGTGGCGACGAGGGCATGGCGTGTCATCACGCCTTCTTGGACGGTCACTTCTTCGAACTGATCCAACCCCGAAAGGCGGAACGCGATCCTTGCGCGATCGGGTCCTTGAACTTCGCCAAGGGCAGGGCGGTCGCTAAAGAAGTGGCTGGTCATCAAGATCTCCCCAACATGAACAATAGGAGAACATTCCTATCATCGTTAACGGGAGTCAAGATCCACGTATCAACACATTTTCGACCACGGAGGATGCGTGGCACCGCATCTTTCCGTCGCGCCTCGGCTTGCTCGTCCCCCCAACTCATGGGCCGGCCGAGGCGCATTCATCCCGCTCACGCGGGTAGGGCGACGCATGGCGTGCGAGGAAATCGGGCTTGT
>JBCCXW010000279.1:0-3087 GCA_039191105.1 Pseudomonadota bacterium | reverse complement strand
GACAAAAGACCTGAAATTGATGTGAGCTATGGGGCCGTCGCAGCAAACCTGATCCAACTTTTGGACAAAATAGATGTTACAGATTTTCATCTGATCGCGCATGATCGTGGGAGCATCATCGCAGATCATTTGATCGCGGATAAACCACTTAGCCAAAGGGTGATGTCTTTCCTGCGGATGCAGCAATCGTTCGATCAACCACACGGACTTCCGCGACCGCCTCACACGGCGATGGCGACCGTTGAGTTTCACAGCAGGCCGGATCTTATTCGATCTATGTATGCAGGAAAATACGTATCTGTTGAATTGTCAGAAGAAGAAATTGCTCGTTTCGAGTGGGAATGGAAATTTCCTGGTACAGCCGAGGCGTCCGCACGTACTTTTCAGGGAACCAGTTTCGACATTGAGCTCGAGTTTCGCATGGCGAACACGGTGCCGAACATGACTATGCCAATTATCTTTCTACAAGGCGTCAAAGACCCTGGTCAGCATCCGGAAGAATATTACCGATCTGAAAGCGTGGTTCCTAATGGCGAGCTGATGATTGTCGATCAAAATCATTTTATCCATACCGAGAATCCGGAACTTGTGGCTGATATTGCGCGGGACCTATTTTCGAATTCTGAGCGTTAGAAACGATTTGTCTCCTCAAAAGGTGACTCAGAATGTGGCTGCAGATCAGGGGGCGGGGTCAGCTCCTTGAGCAGCATTCGCCGTTCATGTCGGTCGCGTTGTAGGCAGACGGCGTGATGCGCCTCCAATTTCCGCTTGGTTTTGCCGTATTGTCCGTTCAGTCGAGACCAGACACTCTTTAAACCTCGCGGCAACTGAGCCTGCCTCTGGCGGGCTTCGTGTTCGGCTCTTGTAGTTTGACGATCGCGTAAGTGCTGCCGCGCCGCTTGGTGCGCTTCGGTCATGGCGCTTTTTTGTACGGCGAGCTTCCCAGAGTTTTCGGTGAAATTGGCGCGAGCGTTCTGGATGTGATCGCTAAGCGTGTCCGACATCGCGCGAGCCAATGCCTTTTGTGCGTCATCGACGGACGGCAACGGGGCGGGACCGCCCAAGCGTTGTCGAACCTGTTTTGTTTTGACGCCAGCCATCCGCGCCAATGAATAGACCTGACCGTATGCGTCCACAACGACGTGACGGCGACGGTCGCCTTTGGCGAGTGTGAAGCCGTATTCTTTGAGTGCGGCGGAAAGTGCGCTTGGGCTATCCGACGTTTCCCAGCAGTGGCGGATCGTGGCTTTGACTAGACGCGGATCGCGGCCTGTGCGCTTGGCTTGTTGCCAGTCTGCCAGGGCGAAATTGAGGGGATTAGTCTGCTTGGGATCGATATAGCCACGCGGTAAACGCCATTCGTTTTCCAAGAATAGATCGCGAGAAATCTCGTTGAGGTGGGTTTTGTAGAACGGCAATTGCCGCGCAGTAAGCGTGTCGCAGTCGATCCGCGACCAAACCGCGTGCGCATGCCTCCGGCCTTCTTTTTCGTGGAAGACGATCGCTCTCGGCTGTCCCGCAAGTCCAAGCTTGTGTTCAAAGCGTTCGATCGCGTCTTCGAAAACGTCGATGTCAACGTCTTCCATCTCCGGCGGGTTCAGGCTCAACGAGAACAGGTATTGCTTGCATTTGGTGGCGCGGCTGACGGCGCGGGCCTCTTTGAACGCGCCACTGAGGTGATCTGAGACGAAGCCCCGCATCTCGTGCACTTCGACATGTTCATTGTCCGCCACATTCATTAGATGCGCAGCCAGACCTGCGCCGCCAGCGCGAGCGTTTCCGACCAGGATCATGACAGACCTCCTGACTTAAGGCCCAGCGCTTCGATCAGCGTCGCACGGATTTCCTGTATGTGGAGGCAAGCCGCTTGAACCTCATCGACCACCTGAGGCGTGAGCGGCAACGGCCGGTATTGGCGGCTTTGGCGATTTGGTTTAGGTTGGAGGAGAAACGGGATTGCCCGAGCAGCGCCAACGCCTTCGCGAACTCAGCGTCGTTGGTTTTCGGCCTCCGAACAGCGCGTCGCTTTTGGGCGTTATCGCCAAATAGCTGAGCACGGACGTATGCACTGAGCGGTTGGTTCCCGGCTCGGCGCTCAAGCATGGCGCGTTCAACATCCGATATACGCACACAAAACTGCGATAGCGCGGCAGGTTTAGAGGCCTTGTGAAACGCTTGCGTCCGGTTCATCTGGATAACTCCCGACGAAGAGACTCATTCGCCTTTAAGATGGCCTCCCAGTCCTCTAAAGTTTGGAACAGAGCGTTCGAATTAAAAACATCGCTCTCCGCCACTCACTTTTGACGTTCGCCCTGCTCGAACCTTCGCCATTCGCGCTGGCGAGGAGGTGCGATCTTCGTGGGGCGCGCGTGGGCGTTGGGCGCCTCTCCGGCTTAGGCACGCTGCTGACCGCGCCCCGCGGCAATCTTCATCGCCAAACAAGCTGAAGAGCTCAGATTGATTTGACGAGACTTAACGGATCGAAACGACCTTCCCGCACCGCAGCATTTCTTGGCGGCAATTGTCCTTCAATTCGTCACGTTTGTCGCATTCCGTCCTTAATCGCAGCCGTCGCCTCAATTATTCATGATCACGGCTCGGTAGATATGGGGGGGCGGGATCGTTCACATGCAATTGCCCTTTTCACTCAACCAAAAGAAGGCGTTGGTTATCGGCGTCGCCAACGAGCATTCGATCGCCTGGGGCTGCGCCAAGGCCTTCCGCGCGGCGGATGCGGACCTCGCTGTAACTTATCTGAATGAGAAGGCCGAACCCTATGTGCGGCCGCTTGCAGAGAGTGTTGGGGCCCAGATCATCTCACCTTTGAATGTGGAAAGCGCTGGGGAAGACGAAGCGGTTTTTGAAGTTCTGAAGGAGCGGTGGGGTCAGCTGGATATTCTCCTTCACTCGATCGCATTCTGTGAAAAACACGATTTGCACGGACGCGTCATCGACTGTTCCCGCGATGGCTTCGCCCGAGCTATGGACGTGTCCGTGCACTCGTTTATGAGGCTCCTGCGGCTTGCCGAACCCCTAATGGGGCCAGGGTCGACGGCGATGACGGTCACCTTCTACGGCTCCGAGAGG
>JBCCXW010000278.1:0-3096 GCA_039191105.1 Pseudomonadota bacterium | reverse complement strand
GCGCTCATGTGCGCTGGTGACCTTGGCGAGTTCCGCCAAATCGGTCCAAGTCCGCGGGCCGCGCAAGACGTATTGGTCGAGATATCGAGCGAGGTCTTGATCGATTTTGCAAATCGCGTGATTCAGCACTGCCATGAGGTGAACGGGATGCGCCGGGTCGGCCATCCAGGCGGCGACCAATAAAACGAAACTCCCGGCATCCGTTTGCGACAAAGGTCGGCCCGCCGATGGAGGGACGTCGACTTGCCATCGCTTGAGCAGGGCGCTGACCTGTCGCGCCAGGCTCGCATCTGGCGTCACAAGCGCAGCGGTTTGGGTTTCGTGCTCAAGGGTTTCGCGCATTAACAGCGCTGCCAGTTGTGCTTCTTCGACATCGTCAGATGCTTCGATCAGTGTCAGCCCATCAAGCGCCTGCCTGACAAATGTTGGCGCATCGCGATGAGGGGCAAGCGCCGCCAGTTTGAGTGTCCAATCAGATGTGCGTTGCGCTGGGGTGAGCGCTTGGTGCAGCAAAAGGCGCCGGGCGTTCTGTTCCGGACACGCCGACAAACCTGGCCAAAGCGCGACCGAACCTGGGGTCAGTCCGAGCGCTTTCAGCGTCCGCAGCAAGGCAAATTGCGGATGCGATGGCGTCTCAACGATTTGCGCCAGCGTCGCCGGATCGACCTCTGTATCCAATCCCGGTAAAATAACGCGGCCTGTGGGCAATTGCATTGCGGCTTGCATCAAAATCCGGCTGGCCGGGGTCGCCCCCGTGGAGCCAGCAATGATGACCGGCGTCTGCGGTGGCTGATCCTGCCAATGCTCGGCCATGGCTTTTGCCGCAGCCGCGCGCCGGACAAATGGATCCATTCTGGTCGCCTGCTCCAGATGCGCTGGCCAGTGCGCGGTGATGATCTGCAGAAATTTCACCGCTTGTTGCCAGTGCTCGGCCAATTGCGCGTTCGGTGCGAGGTGCTGAAGGCCAGACCAGTCCACCTCTCCAGAGAGCGCCGCTTGGTCAAGCAAACGGGCCAGCTCTCGGGCGGCGGACAGACAGGCCACTGCGGGCATACCCGGGCTGATGGCATCGAAATAGCGTTTCACCATTCGGGTCAGCGCGCCCAGGCGTTCTGTCGCCTCCAGCGCTGGCGGAAGCCGGGCAAACGCCGCTTCAGCGCTCGGCGGCGGGTCATCAGAGTCCAGATCGCCTAAGGCGCGAATGCTTGGGAGCAGGCACGCTTTGCCGCCAGCTGCTTGATGAATCGCAAAAGCGAGCGCCCGCTCTGAGCGGCGATTGGGGACATAGATAAGGGCGTCGGCAAGGGCTTCCGGATTATCCTTAAGCCCTGACTCTGCAGCCAATCCGTGCGCCAGCGCCGCCAAGAAATCTGCGCCCGCGGGCATGGTGAAGATTTTGTTTTGAGCCGCTGCCTTATCCGCCATGGCAACGCAGCCAGAATTCGGCATCTTCGAGGGTTTTTGGATCCCCGACATGCAACCAAAAGCGATCAAGGCGCTGTCCGAAAACGCGGCCTTTTGGGATCAGTTCATTCCAAATCCGATTGGCCGAAAATGGCTCAATGGGCGCACCATCATAGAGTTGCGGCTTCAACAGGCGCACGCCTGCATACGCCCACGGTGCCGTTGCTGAATCGCCGCGGCGGGACAAATGTCCGGCTTGATTTTGAAAGAAATCACCTGGGCCGAGATAGCCGAGACAGCGACGCGTATCTGCCAGCAGTAGCAGTTCGTCCATCGTATCGGTATCGAAGTTTTGCGCGAGCGCCTGTAAGGGCTCAGGCCCGCTTGGCGCCCAAAACGCATCCGTGTTGACGACAAAAACAGGCTCATCGCCCAAGAGTGGACGGGCTTTTGCCAATCCACCGCCGGTCTCAAGCACGGCCGCGCGTTCGTCTGAGATCACAATTTCAAAATCGTCTCGGTTGCGCAAATGCGATTCGACCAGGTCCGCGCACCAATGAACATTCACAACCACACGCTTCACCCCTGCAGACGCCAAATTGTCCAAAAGCCGGTCGATCATGCTCCGACCCGCAACTTGGATCAAAGGCTTTGCCGTGGTGTCTGTCAAAGGGCGCATACGGGTGCCAAGGCCTGCCGACAAAACCATCGCCGTATGGGGCATCTCTATCATTCGAGTGTCTCCAAAATCGCTGGGCTCGTTGCGGCGATGAAAGACCGCATTTCGGCCGCGGCTGGATGGCTAAGATTGCGCGCCAATATTTGAATTTGCCGCGGCATAAATTGGGCATAGCGGCGTTTTTTGTCGCGCTTAATCAAGCGGGCAAACACGCCAGCGATCCGCAAAGCGTTGAGCGTTCCGATAATCGCCAATCGTTCTTCAAACGCCTCTGCAGTCTTGCCGGTCGCGTCGAGATAAGCCCGGACGGCTGTTTGTGAGGCCTCTGAAGTAACGGCGCGCCGCGCATCTTGGGTGAGCATGGCGATATCCCAAGCATCCCATCCGATCACGGCATCTTGGAAATCTAAAAGACCGATACGCCCCTCAGGCAACCAAAGCAGGTTCTCGGCATGATAATCCCGCAGCGTAAACTCACGCGGAAACGACATTGCGTGCGCGATGAGCTGGTTGAGGGCGCCCTCCCATATTTTGCGATCCGTGTCTTCCATGCGCGCCGTGTCGTCATAGATCGAATACCAATCGGCAAACAAATCGGCATTGGCCCGCAGCGCGATCGCATCAAATTCGAGGATCGGCCAATAATCGTCGCCGCGCCGCAGAATGCTGGGTGTTGGCTGTTTGTGGAGGTGCGCCAAATCTTCGGCAGCTTGCTGATAAAGCGGAAGCTCCGCCATCCCTTTCTCGATCAAGCGCGCGAACTCGCGATCCACGCCGAAGTCTTCTATTAGGGCGAAGCCTAGCGCTGCGTCATAAGCAAAAACCTCAGGCGGGCGCAAGCCGGACGTTTTCAAATGCTCCGCGATCAGCACAAACGCATCCACACGGCTGGCGGCCAGGCGGGTCATCGCATTCCATCCGAGGCGTTGGCGCTGTTCTAGGCTCATCCCGGGTTGGCAGGGGTCCTCTTCTATGCGCGGCGCATCCATTAGGAGAGCGGTTTCGCCGCTGGC
>JBCCXW010000277.1:0-3128 GCA_039191105.1 Pseudomonadota bacterium | reverse complement strand
GTTGGCATCGAGCGCGATATTGTAGAAACCGGTTTTCCAAGCTTTGACATCCGCCCGGGTCCCTTCCGGCGCAATCACCAATGCCATCTCTTCGGCGTCTTGGAACGCATCAACCACCTGTTGGACGAGATTGGTCGACCCATTGCGATCAACGGGCAGCAATCCCCACCACCGCATTAGCCAACCAAATGGCCCTTCCCCCAAACTCTTTTTGCCCATCCAGCGCACCGGGATGCGATAATAAAACGCAATGCCGAGCATCTGTGTTAGGTCCCAATTGGTCTCATGCGGCGCGGCGATGATGACGAGCTTTTTGTCCGATGGCGCTTGCCCTAAGACTTGCCAACCGAGCAAGCGATACAAACCGTAAAAAAACCAGCGAGCGATTTCATAGCCGAAGCTGCGCGGAGCCCGTTTCGATTGCTGCGCGCGCGCTTTCATCTCGGTGATGTCCACCCACTTGATCCTCTCATCTTACAGCGTCGAACCTAGACACAAGTGTGAAATGTCGCAATTTGCCGGCAACAGTTCTTACCAAGAAAGATAAAACAGATGACAGACTTGGTTCGCCCGTCCGGACGTGCAGCCGACGAACTCCGCCAGATCGCTTTAGAAACCGGGGTAACGCGCTATGCGGAAGGCTCTTGTCTCGCAAAGTTCGGGCATACGCACGTTCTGTGCACCGCCAGTTGGACCGACAAAGTGCCGGGGTGGATGCGCGGCAAAGGCACCGGCTGGGTTACGGGCGAGTATGGGATGCTCCCACGCGCAACGCATACGCGGGGTCGGCGCGAGGCCGCTTCTGGGAAGCAATCCGGGCGCACGCAAGAGATTCAGCGCTTGATCGGGCGCGCTCTACGCTCGGTCGTCGATCTGAATGCACTTGGTGAGAATCAAATCACGATTGATTGCGACGTCATTCAAGCCGATGGCGGGACGCGCACCGCCTCGATCACAGGCGGTTTTGTCGCCTTGGCCCTGGCATGTCGCTATTTGAAAGACGAGGGGATCATCAAATCCGACCCGATCTTAAAGCAAGCGGCAGCGATTTCTGTCGGCGTGTACAAAGACGTCCCGGTTTTAGACCTCGACTATCCTGAAGACAGCGCGGGAGAGGCCGACATGAACGTCGTGATGAGCTCAGATGGCGGGATCATTGAGCTGCAAGGCACCGGCGAAGAGCGTCCGATGACCCGGCACGAAGTCGACACGATGATGGCGCTGGCAGAAAAAGGCTGCCACGAGCTATTCAAGGCGCAGAAAAACGCGATCGGATAGGCCATGGATCAATTGCTCCCGCTCGCCGAACAAATCGGCACGAAACTGATTGCGCGCGCAGAGACGATTGGCATTTCAGAGTCTTCATCGGGGGGTTTGATTTCGGCTGCGCTTCTCGCCATCCCCGGCGCCTCGCGGTTCTATCGCGGCGGCGGCATCATTTACACACCGCAAGCCTTTCGTGGGCTTATGCATCTTCGTCGCGACGACCTAGGCGGCGCGCGCTCGTCGACAGAACCTTACGCTCTGCTGATGGCACGCACCATTCGCGCGCGCGTCGATGCGACCTGGGGATTGTGCGAAACGGGCGCCTCCGGGCCCGACGGAAACGCTTATGGTGATGCCGCAGGACACACATGCATTGGCCTCTGCGGGGGCAATGATGACACCTATTCGGAGGTTGCACGGACGCTCGAAACCGGATGTTCAGACCGGCAGGCGAATATGTATTCCTTTGCGGCTGCGGCTCTGGACTTGCTGCAAGAAAATCTCTCTTAAGATCGGAACGCCTCAGCCATTTGCGCGAGCCATGCCCGCACCGCATCGCCTTTTGGCCCTGCTTCAGACTTTCCATGTCGAACCATAATCAAATCAAGCGAGGGGACGCAGACTGTGTATTGCCCCTCATAACCATTGGCGGAGAAACTGTCCGGGCCGGCGATACCGAGCCACCAGTGCGCGCCATACCCCAATGGCTCTTCTGGCGGTGTTGCGGTTGGCGTTCGCGCATAGTCGACCCAGCCTTCTGGCAAAATGCGCCGACCGTCCCAAACGCCATCGCGCATGTAAAGCAACCCGAAACGGGCAAAATCACGCGCGGTCGCATAGCAAAAAGATGAGCCGATAAATGTGCCCGCCGTGTCGAATTTTGGTTGCGCGGACCGCATGCCGATCGGCGAGAAGAGCGCCTCAAACATCCAGTCTTTGAACCCATCACCCCTGCGGCCGAGCGCGTCCGCAGCAAGCCGCGCGATAATATTGGTGGTCCCGCTGGAATAGTTGAAGACTGAGCCGGCGGGATGGATGAGTGGGAAACCTGCAGCATAAGCTGCGACATCTTCTGCTCCGGCGCCGAACAGCATTTCGATGACGTTCGAGACGCCAGCATCGACATAGTCTTCGGCGAATTTCAGACCGCTGGACATGCGCAGCAATTGGTCCAGCGTGATCTCGGAACGCGGATCGCCAGCCGCCTGCCATTCAGGTACACCTGCAGGCGCGTTGACATCGATTTTTCCGTCTCGAACCAGCACACCGATTAAGGCGTGTGTAATGCTTTTCGCTTTCGACCAAGAGGGAAATGTCGTGTTCTGATCTTGCCCCTCGGCATAGGCTTCCAGAACGATTCCCCCGCCTTGAACCGCAAGAAAGGCATGCGTTTCGCCCATCTCGGCATGGGCGTCTTCACTAAAGGCAAAGGCCAGTGCTGCGGCGCAAGCGGTGCGGTCAAAATCATCGCGTTGAGAACGCTCAAGCCACGTTTCGGTTGGCCAAGGAACACTTTCGGGTTGGCTGGGAAGCGGAACAAGATGGGGTGTCGACATGCCCCCGATTAGGCCGCTTCGCTTTTTTTGGACACTTGACCGTCTTCAAACACCAAAATGTCACCGGGCTGACAATCCAGCTCTCGGCACAGCGCTTCTAGTGTCGAAAACCGTACCGCTTTGGCCTTGCCTGTTTTTAAGATGGATAAGTTGGCCAATGTAACGCCCACCCGCTCGGAGAGCTCGGTCAGAGACATTCTTTTTTCCAACAAAACCCGATCAAGGGTCACACGAATAGACATCTTATGGCCCTCCTAAATTGTCATTTTTTCTTCTTCGCGAAGGCGGGTGCCTTCTTTGAAAACT
>JBCCXW010000276.1:0-3135 GCA_039191105.1 Pseudomonadota bacterium | reverse complement strand
TATAGGAAGCCCGCTTCGTTTGAATCTTGCCGGCGAAGATCGGGCCAAACCGATCGACCGACAGCCTTACGCTCTGATGGCAAATGTCGATGCCGCGCTCATGGAGCAGATCTTCGACATTCCTTGGCGAGAGCGGAAACCGGACGTACATCATCACCGCAAATTGGATGATTTCCGGCGATGTCTTGAAGTAGCGAAACGGGTTGTTGGTCATAAGTCGAGCGTAGAGCAGGCGGTTAAAGCTCACTTTCCGCTGACATTCCCAATGGCTGCGCTATAGGGGCGGGTCACGGTCTTGTAACTTTGGCCTCAAAAGATATATCATTTGAAGCTGGAGGTCGTCTTGGCGCTCACACTTTTTGATAAGTTATGGAAAGATCACTACGTTTGTGACGCTGGCGATGGTGCGGATCTATTGGCCGTCGATCGGTTATTGCTTCACGAGCGCACCGGCGGTGTCGCATTGAAGCACTTGAAATCAGAGGGTCAAAGCATTCGCGATCCGTCGCGCGTTTATGCGATTATGGATCACATCGTCTCTTTTCGGTCAGGTCGCGGGCGAGACGAGGCGCGCAGCCCTGGTGGCCAGGCCTTCATCACAGAAACCCGTGCGATGGCGCTTGAGGCTGGAATTCACCTTATCGATACCGATCATTCGGATCAGGGAATTGTACATGTCGTTGCGCCAGAGCAGGGCATTGTTATGCCCGGCGTTTCGATCCTTTGTCCGGACAGCCATACGTGCAGTCTGGGCGCGTTCGGAGCCATGGCCTGGGGGATCGGATCCAGTGAAGCTGAACACATTTTGGCGACGGGTGTGATCCGGGTGAAAAAGCCTGAGCAAATGCGGGTGATAATTGACGGTCGATTGGCGAAAGGATGTTCTGCCAAAGACATTGCCCTGCACTTGATCAGCAAATTTGGGGCAGCGGGCGGGAAAAGATGCGCAATCGAATTCGCAGGATCGACCGTTGAAGATTTGTCAATCGAGGGCCGACTGACGCTTTGCAATATGGCCGTTGAATTCGCAGCACAGTCTGCCGTCATCGCGCCGGATGAAGCCGTCTTTGACTATGCCGGCGCTCGGATCGTGGACCTCGCGCAGCGCAAAGCTGCAATGGCAAACTGGCGGCGCCTAAAGACCGATGGCAGGGCGGTGTTCGAATATGAGATCGTGATTGATGCATCCGAGATCAGTCCTCAAATTAGCTGGGGAACCAGCCCGGAAGAGAGTTTCGCCTTGAATGAAAAAATTCCGGCCTCTGCATCGTCGAGTGCGCTCGCCTATATGGGGCTCGAAGCTGGGCAAAGCCTTTCAGGATTGCAGATTGATGGGGCCTTTATTGGCTCTTGTACCAATGGCCGTTTATCTGACCTGATCGCTGCCGCAGAAATACTGCGGGGGCACCGGGTGCCAGAAACCGTTCGCGCAGTCTGCGTGCCTGGCTCCAAAGCTGTTCGGCGGGACGCGGAAGACTTGGGCATCGATCAAGTGTTCATCCAAGCCGGGTTTGAATGGGGTGAGCCAGGGTGCGCTATGTGCTTCTACGCTGGCGGAGAAACCTTCCCGCCGAAGTCTCGTGTTGTGTCTTCAACCAACCGAAACTTTGAAGGTCGGCAAGGACCAGGCGTGCGCACGCATCTCGCAAGTCCGGCCGTTGTGGCAGCTTGCGCTGTGGCTGGAAAGATATGCGCGCCGATTGATTTACCGAATTTGGTGGAGGTCATTGGATGAAATCTGATCCATTCCTCCAACATGTCGGCATCGCGGCTTCTATGGTTCGCGACAACATCGATACCGATCAGATCATTCCATCGCGCGAGATGACGACTGTCAGCCGCAATGGCCTCGCAGATGGCTTATTCGCCGGATGGCGCTACATAGATCCTGTTACCCGGACCAAGGATCCCGATTTCGTTCTGAATCAGCCAGAGAATGCGGGCGCCACCATTCTGATATCCGGAGAGAATTTTGGCTGTGGGTCGTCGCGCGAGCACGCGGTTTGGGCGCTGAAAGAGTATGGAATTCGCGCCATTATTGCGAAGAGCTTTGGCGAGATTTTTCATGGAAACTGCATCCGTAATGGTATTCTGCCGATTGTGTTGAGCGCTGACCAAATCGAGCAAATGGCATCTTTTGAGCCGCCGCTTGAGGTTGCTATAGACTTGCCAAATCAAACTGTGTCTTGCGATCGCATACCGGGGTCGGCGCTATATTTTTCAATCAGCGCATTTGCTAAACGTCTACTGACAGAAGGGTTGGATCCTATCGAGCTGACACTGACCCATTGCGCCGAGATTGAGGCTTTCTTCGACCAGGATCGTCAAGATCGCCCGTGGGTCTATTCAGCCGCCTGAGGTTGGTGCGCGGATGCGTGCGTTTCCACCAGACCCTTTTCGATGAGGATTTCAATCTCCCGGTCTGAGAGTCCGAGCGCACGAAGAACGTCAGCTGAATGTTCTCCAATTTCCGGCGGATTGATGCTTAGGCCGGGGCGAACGCCATCAATCGCGATGGGTATGGCCGGTAATGAGATTTCGCCCCCGTCCGGGATCGTCATATCCAATAGGCCGCCGCTTTCGACCAAATGCGGGTCCTTAGACAGGTCTTCTGGTCGTTGAATCGGGGCGAACGGCAAACCTGTGGTTTCGAGTTTGGACATTAATTCGGTTTGCGTAAATCCCGCGAACAACTGACGCAGAACCGGAATGATTTCATCTCGTCGTGCGACCCGATCATTGTTTTCTAAAAGTGCCGGGTCACGCGCCCAATTGTCGAGCTCAAAGGCTTCGCAGAAGTCCTGCCACTGCGAGTCTGAAACCACGCCAACAAAGACTTTTTCGTCACCTTTCACATCGAACACGTCATAGACTGCCCAGGCCGAAACGCGCGCTGGCATCGGCGCAGCGGGGGTGCCAGTGACCGCGTACTGTGCCATGTGCTGACCAACCAAAAACACCGTTGTTTCAAAGAGCGAAGCGCTAACATGACGGCCTTTTCCGGTGCGGGCGCGGTCCTGCAGCGCGGCCAGAATTGCGATCGCTCCAAACATCCCGCCAGTGACATCTATGACGCTGCTGCCCGCCCGAAGCGGGCGGCCTGGTGGGCCCGTCATGTAAGCGAGACCGCCCATC
>JBCCXW010000275.1:0-3166 GCA_039191105.1 Pseudomonadota bacterium | reverse complement strand
GGGCTCTTGCAAGCCGGTGAATATGTGCACGCGGTTGAAAAACGCACAGGGACGAAAATTGCCTGCCCGGAAGAAGTCGCGTGGCACTTAAAGCTCATCGACGATGATCAAATCCGGGCTTTGGCAAAAGAACATCCGAATGAATATGGCGCTTATCTCAAGCGATTGGTGAATGAGCGCTCTAGCGCTGAAACTTCTTGAATTTCACGCGCTTCGGTTCCACCGCATCGGGGCCGAGGCGGCGTTTTTTGTCTTCTAAGTAAGCGCTAAAATCGCCCTCAAACCACTCCACATGGCTGTCGCCCTCAAAAGCCAGGATATGCGTCGCCATTCGGTCCAAGAACCAGCGATCGTGGGAAATCACCACCGCACACCCTGGAAAGCTTTCGAGACCTTCTTCCAGCGCTTGCAAGGTTTCCACGTCGAGATCGTTGGTCGGCTCGTCGAGAAGGAGCAAGTTCCCACCCTCACGAAGCATTTTTGCCAAATGCACACGGTTACGTTCCCCACCCGAAAGCTTTCCGACCGGCTTTTGCTGGTCGGTTTTCTTGAAATTGAACGCGCTGACATAGGCGCGTGAGTTCATCTCAACACTGCCCAGTTTGATGACATCAAGGCCGTCAGAGATTTCTTCCCAGACATTCTTTTTGTCATCGAGCTTATCGCGACTCTGGTCGACATACCCAAGCTTGACCGTATCGCCGAGCTCAAGGGTGCCAGCATCGGGCTGTTCTTGCTCCAAGATCATTTTGAACAGGGTCGATTTGCCTGCGCCGTTGGGCCCGATCACGCCGACAATGCCGCCCGGGGGCAGCTTGAAATCGAGCTCATCAATGAGGAGATTATTGCCGAAACCTTTGCGCAGTTTTTCCGCTTCCAGAACTTTATTGCCGAGACGCGGGCCAGGGGGAATGCGGATCGTCGCGTTTGAAACCGTTTCGCGCTCGGCCTTATTGGCCATTTCCTCATAGGCTTGGATCCGCGCCTTGGATTTGGCTTGGCGGGCTTTCGGGCTGGAGCGCACCCATTCCAGTTCTTTCGCCAGCGCGCGTTGGCGGCCTTTATCCTCGCGCGCCTCTTGTTCCATCCGTTTGGCTTTCTGCTCCAGCCAGGCCGAGTAATTGCCTTCATATGGAATGCCGCGGCCACGATCGAGCTCGAGAATCCAGCCGGTAATATCGTCCAAGAAATAGCGGTCATGCGTCACCAAGATCACGCAGCCTTTGAAATTGATCAGATAGTTTTGCAGCCAAGCCACCGTTTCGGCGTCCAGATGGTTGGTCGGCTCGTCCATCAAGATCATGTCTGGGCGCGATAGTAAAAGACGACAGATCGCGACGCGGCGAATTTCACCGCCTGAGAGCGATGTGACGTCGGCTGTATCTGGCGGGCAGCGCAGGGCTTCCATCGCCATTTCGATTTTGGAATCAATGTCCCAGGCATCCGCCGCGTCGACTTGCTCTTGCAGCGCCGTCATCTCTTCCATCAGCTCATCCGTATAGTCTTCGGCGAGCTTCATAGAAATCTCGTTGAAGCGATCGAGCAGGCCTTTTTCAGGGCACTCCGCGGCGACATTTTCAAACACGGTTAGGTCGGGATTGAGCTGCGGCTCTTGTGGCAGATAGCCGACTTTGATCCCATCCGCGGCCCAAGCTTCGCCGTTAAACTCGGTCTCCACGCCAGCCATGATCTTGAGCAAAGTCGATTTCCCAGCCCCGTTGACGCCGACCACGCCGATTTTGGCGTCTGGCAAGAAGGATAAATGGATGTTCTCAAACACTTGTTTGCCGCCAGGATACGTCTTCGAAACGCCCTGCATGTGATAAACATATTGCGGTCCCGCCATGGCAGCGTCTCCTTGCCCAAATCGCGTCAGTTTGACTGGCCGGTTACTTGCGCGCCTTGCCGCGAAAATCAAGCGCTCAGGCTCATGCGGCCGGTTTTGACGGAGGGCTGACAAGTCGGATCTTGCAGGTTAGCGCTAACCGTCATGTTGAGATCTTTTTTCTTTTCCGCAGCAGCGTTATGGCTGAGCGCCTGCGCGGCACCGTCTGCCCAAACCCTTGCGACAGAAACGAGTTCGATGGTCGACCAACTCCCCCTCACGATTGAACGCCTTTACGCGGCCCCGAACCTATCCGGACCGACGCCCAATGCGGTCAAATACAGCCCGGATGGCCGCCGTGTGACGTTTTTGAAAGCGCGCGCCGATGAGGCGAGTCGATTTGATCTCTGGCAATTCGACGTCGCCACCGGCACCCAGTCTATGCTAGTCGATTCCAAACTGCTTGAACCCGAAGAGGTGACGCTGTCAGAGGCGGAGAAAGCTTTGCGTGAGCGCAAGCGGATCGCCGGGCGCAAGGGGATTGTATCTTACGACTGGGGCACCGCCGAGACCATATTGGTGCCTCTGGGCGGCGATCTTTATTTGGTGACGCTCGGCGAAGATGGACCGCAAGCGCGGCAGCTCACGGCGACCGACGCGTTTGAATATGATGCGAAAGTCTCCCCGAACGGAGCGTATGTCAGCTTCGTTCGGGAGGGCGCGGTCTATGCAATTGATCTCGAGACGGGCGAAGAGTCCCGCCTAACCCCGCTCGCAGAGCCAGAGGCGGCAATCTCCTTCGGCGTCGCGGAGTTTGTCGCGCAAGAAGAGATGAGCCGATATACGGGCCATTGGTGGAGCCCAGACGATCGCTACCTGGCGTATACCAGAGTCGATGAAAGCACGGTTGATGTGATACCGCGCTTCGACATCGCCGCCGAAGACGTGACGGTCATTGATCAGCGCTATCCGCGGGCTGGACGACCGAATGCGATTGTTGATCTATTTGTACGGGATCTGGAAACCGGGGCGTTGATCGAGTTAGATTGGCGCCCCGCTGACTGGGGGCCCGCCACAGATCAGTATCTCGCGCGGGTCTATTTCCGCAAAAATCGATCGGGCGGACAGAGCCTGTTTATCGGCCGGGTCAATCGTGACCAAACGCAATTCGATTTGTTTGAGATGCCAATGCGAGCGGATGCGCCCTTGCAAGCTGGACCGCCCGAACCGGTTTTCACTGAAACGCACGAGACATGGATCAATCTGAGCTTTGATTTCAGCACCGCCGGGGAGCCTTACCTCTTGAGCGCTGAAGCCCCTGGAGGGCATCGCCAAATTCTC
>JBCCXW010000274.1:0-3198 GCA_039191105.1 Pseudomonadota bacterium | reverse complement strand
GCCCAGATCACGATCGCCCATCCAGCGATGTACATCCAGAACGTTGCGATAAACGCAGCGCCTTTATCTCGGAACCCCGCAAGGTCCGAGCGCCAGTTTGTCCAGCCCATAAATTCTAGCCCTAAAAACCAAGCAATTTGGTGATTATTGGAATTGCCCGCTCCACGCCGGCGTAGACGATGACGCCGGCAATGGCGATATACGGCACCCAGTCGCGCTTTTTCGGCTCAGGGACCTTGTCCGCGATCTGATCCGCAATCTCTTTCTCCATCTTCGCCCATTGGAGTTTAAAGGCCGCATCCACCGTGTCGCGCACGGTCTTTTCGATGTTCTCGGCGGTCTTGGCTTCGTGTTTCTCAAAAAGTTTTTCGAGGCGGGAGGAAACCCGATCCATAGCGGTCAAAGCTTCGGCGCGAACGGCTCCTAAACTCTCATGGGTAGGCAAGCTCTCCACCTTCTGCTCGAGCCGGCCGAATTCGCGTTCGTCCACGGGCTACTCCGCGCTCACGCCGACGAAAGGAAACAACTTACCCGTCAAATGCGTGTGTTTGTCGCGCTGCTCTTTCGAGGCGATTCCCATCATCACGTAGTGAGTGAGCTCCTGATGCTTCGCAAGTGCGTCCGCATACGCCTCCTCAAACGACTGATCATCCCGCTTCTGCTCAAGAACGAACGCACGCGTTTCTTCGTGGATCGGCTGTCCGGCCTGGGCCTTTAGCGCTTCGTTCTCGGCTTCCAGCTCTTTGACGTAAGCGCCCGCTTGTCTGGCCAGTTCCAGAGACACGTCCTTGGCTTCGGCTTCCGCCCTCAACCGCTCGATCTCTACCGCTTGGGCGGGGTCTGCGACAGGCGTTTCGACTTTGACGATCTTCTCCACCTCTACAGGCACCTCGACGCGCTTTCCCACAGTACGTATGGTCGTTAATGGCCTACGCACTAGTCGGCCGATACTCTTTCGAGGCATTTTCAACTCCTAAGCCAACAAGCAAAAGCCCACTTGATATTGACCGTTCCAGGGTCGACGAATTTCCATGACCCGCAGTTTTCCCGCAAATTGTTCGCCCACCTGAACGTGTTGCGGCAAACGCACATGCAATTGGCCCAAGAGGCCAATGCAAGACCACTCAGCGGGACGTTCAGAACGAGGGACATTTATTATTGAGGGGTCGTAGTTTGGGTTTTCCTGCATGACTCTCACCGTGCCCTGAGGCGCCGGGTTGCGCATCATCGGCCGATCAATTTCTGATTCATCACCAAAAGGAGCCCAGTCGGGGTCGGGCACGTGTTCTTGCCAGTCTGGATCTGGAATTTCTTCAAAAAGGGGCTCGCCAAACTCGCCCGTTAAATATCGTCCTGACCATGTGAAGGGTGAATTACCTGCGCGAATTAGTGCGGTGGCTGACACAACACCCAGCATTTCCTCCCCTTTGACCCAGGGCTTAACCCTGCGTCCGACCAGTGACACAATTGTTCCAAGGGGGATCACGCCCTCTGATAGATTTTCAAAGTACTCCGCATAATCTGTAAAAGTGACCGATCCGCTTATCGTCCCGGTCGCATCAATGTTGCCGGTTTCGAAGAACATATGGATTGTACGGTTGGCGGTTGACGCCGAACCAGATGCGGAATTACCCATCGCAAATGAGCGTGTCGTGTTGTTGATGGTACGTCGTCCTGCGACGACAGCGCCATCAGCGGTGGCTTGCACGTTGTTTCCGCTAAGCGCCACGCTAAGCGCGTTATCCGCTTGTCCAGCCGAACAGGCGATGGTGGCGCTTAACTGTCCGTCTGCGCCAGAAACCGAACTGGCAATATTGGCGCTTGTTTGACCACTTGCATCACAATCGTCTGAAGCCATATTGGCGGACCTTACGCCAGACGCTCGACAGTCGTTTGATGAGTAATTTCCCGCGGCCTCTGCCGAGGTGATGCAGTCGTTTGTCGCCGCCACATTTGCTGAATAGTCTCCCGGACAATCTACAACCGCCTCCACTTTGGAGGAGTAGTTTGACCCGCCAGAATTTTTCGTCAGAGATGTAATTGCGCCGGCGCCATCCACAGCGGCGACACTAAAATCCGCGCCCGTTCCTGCGCCGGAGCGGTCATAAACAATAATGGCATATCCTGCGCTATAGCCCTCGCCCCCCACATCAATGGATATCGAGTCAACCGCTCCACCGACGACAGTGCACGTTAATCGAGCGTTTTGTCCGGCTCCGGCATGGCTTGCGTTGCTCGCTATATTAGCGGACGCCTTACCTGATGATGTGCAGTACCTTGTCGCAAGGTTCGCACCAGAGTCTTGTTCTGATTGGCTATAGTGGGCAGCAGCGTTAACGCCGCGAAAACCGTATACCTCGCCCTCTTCACAACCGATATTTACTGACTGTGGGGCGGCTGCAATACTTAGCCTTGACGAATAATTGCCGGATACATTGCCTCTCGCCAAAGAATGGATCGACGCAATATTGGTGGCTCGTACAAATTCCGACCGGCAATTGCGTGATCCGATTACCGTCAACGTTCGTGGCGTTGATCTCCCCGCGATGGACGGCACGACAGTCCCAGCCACACCGGCATCGACTTCACCCGTGGAGGCGTCATTGCCCTCCGACTCGGAGAACCCCGTTCCATCTGGATCAAAATAGGCTTGATAGTTAACAGAACCAATCCGCCATTCACCATTGTAATACACATTACTGGTTGGAATGGTCGTCACAAGGTAGGTCAAGCCTTGCAAATTGACGCTAAAGCCCGAAAAAATCGCTTCAAGTGCGCTGAATACTGCCGTATCATCGGTAGATCCATCGCCTGCCGCACCAAACATTGCGGGCGTGATGACAGAGTCCTCAAGCTTCCATGCGCCAGACGCGCCAGTCGGATCTGTTGTCGGAGCAACCCAAATGCCTTGTTGTGTATCTAAACTAACATTTGCTGATTGATTGCCCGCAACCCATCGCGCCATTCGCGCCGGAACATCTCCTGCCGAAGATTGGCCTATCAGAAAAACGATGTCTTCTGGTCCCGATCCGCTTAGAGATTCAAGCTCTGTTAGGGTATCGACAACTATGAACTGTTCTTGGCTTAATAGCGATTCACCTAGCAAGTCCGCCCAACCAGAACCCAACTCACTCGTCAGCGCTGGCGACCAGCTTTCCTCAATAACGAAGCTATTCGCCCCGGCCGGGTAGTCTACTT
>JBCCXW010000273.1:0-3200 GCA_039191105.1 Pseudomonadota bacterium | reverse complement strand
TCGATATTTGGTCAACTCTCCTCAACATCCAAAGGAACGGGCGCACAAGATCCGCACCGGCTTTGGCAACGGCTTGCGTCCGGATATTTGGGAAGAATTTCTCGAGCGCTTTAATATCCCCCATCTTTGCGAGTTTTACGGGTCAACCGAAGGCAATGTCAGTTTCCTGGGATTTGATGGCAAAGTCGGCGCCGTCGGACGCATCCCGGGCTATCTTGAAAAGAGCGTTTACGGCCACATCGCGTTCGTCAAATTCGATGTCGTCGAAGAAGAACCGGTTCGCGGCGCGGATGGCTTCTGCATCAAAACCGACCCGGACGAGCCCGGCGAGGCCATTGGCAAACTCGGCGAGGATGTGCGGACGCGTTTTGAGGGCTACCATGATGACGGCGCGACCAAGAAGAAAATCCTGCATGATGTTTTCGAAAAAGGCGATATGTGGTTCCGCACCGGCGATCTGATGAAAAAAGACGCTGATGGCTATGTCTATTTCGTGGATCGCATTGGCGACACCTTCCGCTGGAAAGGCGAGAATGTATCGACCAATGAAGTCGCCGAATTCGTCGCGCGGGCCCCTGGAATTGCCACTGCCAATGTCTATGGTGTGAGTGTGCCCGGCACCGATGGCCGGGCCGGCATGGCCGCCATTACCACCAAGTCCGATGTCGATTATGACGGTCTCTATGAGTGGTTGTCTGAGCAATTGCCAAAATATGCCATTCCGCTGTTCATTCGCGTCCAAAAAGAGGCGGAAACGACCGGGACCTTCAAATACCGCAAAGTCGAGCTCGTTAAAGAAGGCTTCGACCCGGAAGCCGTGAACGAGCCGCTCTGGTTCTTTGACCCGGAAAGCCAAAAATACGAACCGCTAACGGTCGATGCGCATGAGACCATTCGATCCGGCGCGGTGAAATTCTGATGCCATCGCAAAACGTGGTGCAAGATGGCTGACACCCCTGCCCTGCCGGGCCGTGTCTTGATTATTGCCGGGTCCGATAGTGGCGGTGGTGCTGGCCTCCAAGCGGACCTCAAAACCGTCACCATGCTGGGCGGCTATGGCATGACCGCTGTGACCGCGATTACCGCGCAAGACACGACCGGTGTACACGGTGTGTGGCCGGTTGCGGTGGATGCGGTGACCGCACAAATGCGGGCCTGCCTTACCGATCTTGGCGCCGACGCGGTCAAGACGGGCATGTTGGGCAGCGCCGCATTGGTCGAACAGGTCGGAGAAACGCTCGATGCTTTGGCCCGCGACACGCCGCGCATCATTGACCCGGTGATGGTTGCCACCTCCGGCGACCGTTTGGTCGATGACACAGCGGTCAGCGCCATCGCCGCGGTTTTGATCCCAGGCGCGGTTTTGGTCACGCCAAATGCCCCAGAGGCTGAAGTCCTAACGGGAAAAGCGGTTGACGGTGTCAATGGCCAACATCGCGCGGCAGAGGCGCTTTTGGAGCGCGGCGCCAAAGGCGCTTTGGTCAAAGGGGGCCATATTCCAGGGCAGATCCTGGTCGACGTCCTCCACACAGAACAGGGTGAATGGACGTTTGAAAGTCCGCGACTTGAGACCAGATCCACACATGGCACCGGCTGTACGCTGGCCAGCGCCTGTGCCACAGGCCTGGCGCAAGGCCAGCCCGTCGACCAAGCCGTGAGCGCGGCGCGCGACTATCTCTATCAAGCCATCAAGCATGCCCCTGGGCTCGGCGCAGGGCACGGCCCGGTGGCGCACAATTGGGCGCTTGATCAACGTGAAGACTGATCAGTCAGGCTGATCGATCGCTTAGAAATCATGGTTTGTCTCGCCTGGGGGCCTGTGACAGGGTCGCGCTCCAGAAATAGGAGACCGTTGTGAGCGCCATCCCTTTTGCACAGATCGACGCATTTGCGAGCCAGCCCTTTGAAGGCAATCAAGCCTGCGTCATGCCCTTGGATCAGTTTTTCGACGATTCAACGCTGCAAAAGATCGGCGCTGAGAACAATGTCGCCGAGACGGCTTTTATCGTCCCGGCCGGCGATGGCGCCTGGGAGCTGCGCTGGTTTACGCCGACCGTTGAGGTGCCCCTATGTGGCCACGCGACTCTGGCCGCGGGGCATTATCTTTACGCCGTCGATGGCTATGCCGGGGAGACGGTGACGTTTCGCACGCGGCAATCTGGAGAATTGTTCGTTTCACGCTTGCCCGATGGCCGCTTGGAAATGGACTTTCCGGCGCAGACGATTGCGCCTGCCGATCCCGATCCGGCGATTACGGAGGCGCTAGGCCCAACGCCGCTGCGAACCTTTGCTGGCCCTTGCTATATTGCCGAATACGAAACCGCCGCAGACATCGAAGCGCTGGCACCCGATCTCGATCGCTTGAAAACCCTTGGCGTCAGCGACGGCAAATGGGGCGTCGGGAATTTTGGCTGTTTTGCGCTCGACGGCGATGGAGTGGATGTGACCAGCCGGTTTTTCGCGCCCGGCAGCGGTATCCCGGAGGACCCAGCCACGGGCAGCTGGCATTGTGTCGTGTCCCCTTTGGTCAAGCATTTGACCGGTCGTGATCAGGCCAAGTGTTTCCAGGCCTATCCTGGGCGCGGCGCTCTCATCGAGACCGAACTGGTCGGCGATCGGGTCAAATTGCGCGGCCAGAGCGTGACCGTGATCGAAGGCACATTTAGGCTTTAATCGCCGCACGCTGCGCCAACCAAACGCCGCCCAGTATGGTCGCGAAGGCGACCACAGCGTGCGGGTTTTGCACCTCGCGAAAGGCCAGATAGCCGACAATCGCTGAAAAGACGGGAATGGTATAACCGGTCAGGGATAAGAACGTGGCGCTGGTGCGCTGGACCAATACCATATAGAGCACTGACGCCATCGCGGTCGGCCCAATCGCCAATCCGGCCAAACCAAACAGCGCGCCTCGAGACGGCGTCAGCGCATCATAATCGACAAAAGCCAGAAGCGGCCACGTCGTGATTGCGCCGATCGTTAGAAAGCCGGCGGCGAAAACAAAGGGCGGGATATCTTTGGCGTAGCGCGCGGTGATCGTCGACACGGCGTAAAACGAGGTGGCAAGCAGGCAAAGCGCTTGCGCCGTCACGCTGGCAGAGCCGAACGAGGAGATCGCCTCCGGCCCAATCAGGATGGCGACACCGACAAATCCAATTGCCACGCCAAGCGCTTTACGCGGATGCATGCGGTCATCGCGAAAC
>JBCCXW010000272.1:0-3275 GCA_039191105.1 Pseudomonadota bacterium | reverse complement strand
CCGATTCTTGCGGACAGATAAGCGCCACATGATGACGGATGTCTGGGCGCATATGTGCCACTATCCGGCGGGCATACCAAGCGGTCCGAACATTTTGGAGTTTACGCGCGTCTGTTACGACCGCGAACAAATGGAACCGGGCGAAGACTATCGCAAATGGGTGCGGGCAAGCTTTGTCTCGGCCGTCACAGAGTTTTGTTTGCGGCAAGGTGTGGACGCATTGACCTTTGTGGTGACCAAGTCCCACTATCTCAACATTCAGAAAAACCTTTGGCACTCCATGCCGCTTGGGGATTACTATTTCGACCCAAATATAGCGACGGAGTTGATCGCGGCGAAGGCCGAGATCAATGCCGACGCTATGAACCGCATTCGCACCAATCTATTGCGCCACGATGAGCCCGTTTTGTTCTATAAAGGGCCGCTGCATACCGCGAATGTTGAGATTGTGAGGGCCGCATGACACAGCAAGCCTTGCTGGAGAATTTTGTCGGCGTTTTGGAGCGCCTGTCATTTCATCTCGAGCAACGCGATGATTTGGACCCCGAAATCTTGAAGCACCTGAAAGCGTCGCTGAAAACGGCGGCCGATGCGCTCAAGACGGATCGTGGGTCGTGATCGCGACAATGCCAAGCATTTGAGCGAGCATGCGCAAATCATCAATGTCTTCCACCTCGTTCAAGGCCAATTGAATTTTGTTCTTGGCTTTCTGACGTTCCGCATGATTTGAGATCGGCGTCGGTTGGTTCGGCTCGATCACAGAGACGATATCGCTGATTGTGACCTCGAGATGCAAAGCGAGGCCGGGCAACAAGGTGATATCCAGCGGCGACCATCCGTTTTCAATTCGGCTCATCTGGGTTTGTGAAATGCCAAGTTTCTGAGCGAGCTCTGTCTGGGTCAGATGGCGTGCAGCACGCAAATCCGAGATTTGCCGCCCAGCCGCTTTACGAATGTCTTCACGTTCTCCCACCGACCGGCCTTACTTTCATTCATCACCGCAGACCCACACTGGGCCCCCATTACGAATAGATCGGCGAAGAATGCAAATGCGAATTAGGTTTCTGTCTGGACTTTCACAGTTGCTTGTATTCAAAAAAGATATTCACGCCTTGAGGATAAGAAAGTGAAATTCAGTCGAATACAAAATTCGATTTTAAATGATTTTGAAAAGGTACAATATAGATCAAATATTTGACGGAAATCGTCATTTCCCAACATGAAATTTTGCGGAGACTTCATCTTGATCACAATTTTGTGGCCCGGTGACGTTGGCCGCGCGAGTCGCGGTTAGCAGATGGTTAGTTCAGTGATGGCGCACCGCGTTTAGTTCGCAAACGCCATATCAACCGAGCGGGCCACAGGCTTCAAGAAGTATTCCGCAATCGAGCGTCGGCGGGTAACGATTTCCGCCGATACGGTCATGCCGGTCGCCAATTGACCAACATATCGCCCATCGCCGATCGAGGGCTGATCGAAGCTCACGCGAGCGAGGAAGTAAACCATGCCCGTCGTCTCATCCACAAAGGTCCCAGGCGACACGAAGGTGATTTCACCATGCGCTTTACCAAACCGGTTCGGGTCATAGGCAGAGACAACGAGTTCTGTCTCTTGACCAACAAAGACGTTGCCAATGTCTTCGGGCTGGACTTGCACTTCAGCAATCAAGGGGGCGTCATCGGGCAGGATATCCAAGATCACTTCCCCGCGCCCGACCACTTCGCCGGTGCCCGCAATATGGATCTTTTTCACGCGTCCCGCTGTCGGGGCGGTGACCGTCATATTCTGAGCAATGAAATTCAACGCCTCCAATGGCTCTTCTAGCTCAGCGAGCTGCGCGGCGATGTCAGCCCGTTCGGTTGACGCGGCGCGCCGGAAGCTTGCACCGTGTTTGCTCAGTTCGGACTGTAAGCGGGAAATTTCCGCGTCCGCCTGTTCGGCGCGGGAGGTCGCCTCATTGACCGCATCCTCGGCTTTTAGCCAATTCGACTGCGCGTCGAGATATTGCAGGCGTGAGGTGAATTGCTGCGCGTATAAGCGGTCTTGGATCTCAAATTGCTCTTTCGCGGCGCTCGCTTGCTTTTGCTTCGAGGTGATATTGGCAGTGGCCGTGTCGCGCTCGCTTGTGGCAACCCGCAATTGTTGTTTGATCGCAGCTTCTGCTGCGACATGCTCGGCCAAAGACTGCTGATAGAGGGTCTCAGCTTCATCAATCAAAGCGCTCCAAATCGGATCAAAGTTTGAAAAGTCCGGCACCCGGTTTTCAAGGACTGCGTCCAAACGCTCTGCCGCGATTTGCAGCGAGACTTTCTGTGCTGTCAGCTTTTCGAGCTCCCCGCGCGAGGTTTCGGGTCGCAACTTTAACAGCGGCTCGCCAGCCTCAACGGGATCGCCTTCAGAGACAAACACCGTCTCCACGATCCCGCCTTCGATGTGCGAAAGTTCATAGAGCCGCGCGCTCGGCACGATTTCGCCTGCGGCCACAGAGAGTTCCCTTACTTTGGCGAAATTGGCCCAGACCAAAAGCACGAAAATCAAACTGCAGAGCGTTAGGATCAGCGCCCGAGAATAGATCGGATCTGGGCCTTCCTCGAGTTCAATCGGGAGCGCCAGCTGAGTGCGCTTGCTAACGGTTTCGAGCGTCTCTTGTGTCATGATTTACTCCCTGCCTGGACCGTTTGTCCGGGTGTGTGTGACGTGTAAGTCGCCAAGAATTTTGGAACGATAAGATCGGGCGTGTCGAAGCCAGCCACCATGCCATCTTCGATCCACAGCACTTTGTCCGCCAGCCGCATCAGGCTCGGGCGGTGCGTCGTCATGATAATCGTCGATGTGTGGCGGGCGCGCTCAAGCTCGGCCTTTAGGGACGCCTCGCCTTCAAAGTCGAGCGTATCGGCAGGATTGTCGAGCACTAGGATGGCGTTCTGTTTAATAAAGGCGCGGCAGAGCGATATCCGACTGGTCAATGCATCCGGCCAGCGGGCCAAGTTTTGATGGCTCATCCGAGTATTGAGCCCTTCGTCGAGCACATGGCCGTAATAGGCGTCCAACCCAAATCGCCGAGCAATTGCATCAATTTCAGCGTCACTCGCTTCCGGGTGGGCAAGCCGAATATTTTGCGCGATGGTGCCATGGTAAAAATCCGCGACTTCGAGCGCGGTGCCGACATTTTGCCGCCACGCGCCGAGATTGATCTGGCGCAGATTAATCCCGTTCACCCGCACCAATCCGGATTGCGGTTGATAGAGGCCTAACAGTGTCTTGATCATCGTCGT
>JBCCXW010000271.1:0-3279 GCA_039191105.1 Pseudomonadota bacterium | reverse complement strand
GTCTCAAAATCGGCGGCTTTATTGTCGATCAATGAGAATGTGGCGGGCAAAGTCCTGCGCCTTGAGCGCAGCGAGACCGATGGCTGGACGGTGACAGACGTCGCCTTGCCAGGCACCGGTCAAGCCAGCATCGCCTTTGCAGATGACGCCGAAGAGACGGTGTTCATCAATTATGAAGGCTTTCTCAGCCCTGACACCCTGCTCACCTTCGATCCAGACACCAATGCGACCACGCCGTTAAAAGCCCTGCCTGAGAAATTTGAGGCGGACGGACTGGTGGTGCACCAGAGAGAAGCGATGTCCGAAGACGGGACGAAAATCCCATACTTCGTCGTGCACCGGGATGATCTCGTGCTCGATGGTACGACCCCGACATTGCTTTACGCTTATGGCGGGTTCGAGATCTCGATGCGACCGAGCTATAGCGGCGGAATCGGGAGAATGTGGCTCGAGCGCGGCGGCGCTTATGTGCTGGCGAACATTCGCGGTGGCGGCGAGTTCGGACCGGCTTGGCACCAAGCCGGGCTCAAAACTGACCGGCAGCGGATCTATGATGATTTCATTGCGGTTGGCGAAGACCTGATTGCCATGGGCACAACCAGCCCAGCGCATCTCGGCATCATGGGCGGCTCTAATGGTGGCCTGTTAATGGGCGTCATGATGACTCAGCGGCCAGACCTTTGGAACGCAGTGGTGATTCAAGTGCCGCTGCTCGATATGCTGCGCTATCACCTGCTCTTGGCGGGCGCCTCATGGATCGATGAGTATGGCGATCCGGATGTCCCGGAAGAGCGCGCGTTTCTGGAAACCATCTCACCCTATCACAATTTCGACGCCGACGCAGACTATCCAACGCCTTTCTTTGTGACCTCAACCAAAGACGATCGTGTGCACCCGGCCCATGCACGCAAAATGGCCAAGCGGTTCGAAACTGCGGGTCTGGAATTTCTATACTATGAGAATATCGACGGGGGCCATTCAGCTGCGGCGAACCAAAAGGAACAAGCCAAGCGGACCGCCCTCGAATTCACCTATCTTTACGACCGGCTGTTCCCGGGAGACGCGGCGGAATAGATAGACACGGCGGATATCAGACGTAGACTACCGAGATGGCTTCTTCGCTCGACATCACACCTGTTGCTGGCGCTTTAGGGGCTGAAATTTCAGGTGTTTCTTTAGCCGATGACCTATCAAACGCCGCGTTTGATGAAATCCATCAAGCCTTTTTAGACCATCACGTGGTCTTCTTCCGCGATCAGACGGGTTTTACGCCGGACGCGCAAAAGCGCTTCGCACGGCGCTTTGGGACCCTCAATGTTCATCCATATGTGAAAGGAATGGAGGGTCATCCTGAGCTCTTAGAAATTATCAAGGAGCCTGGAGATAAGCTCAATTTTGGCGGCGGTTGGCATTCTGATATGTCCTTCTTGGAAACACCGGCCTTAGGCTCAATCCTCTACGGTGTAGAGATCCCAACCTTTGGTGGAGACACGCTGTTTGCCAACCAAATCGCGGCCTATGAGGCGCTCTCTGAGGGGATGAAGGAGATGCTTAGCGGCTTGACGGCCATTCATTCGGCCAGCCGCGAATATAGCGCAAAAGGACAATCGGCGCAGGCCCGTCAATCAATGCAATCGGAAACCGCGAACGATGCTCCGGAATATCAGCACCCGGTCGTGCGCGCGCATCCGGAAACCGGTCGCAAGGGTCTCTATGTGAATCCCGCCTTTACGCTCCGCTTTGTCGGCATGACCAAGCGCGAAAGCAAACCGCTATTGAATTTCCTGTTTGAGCATTCACGTGATGAGCGCTTCACGTGCCGATTTCGCTGGAGCAAAGACGCCGTTGCGTTTTGGGACAATCGTTGTTGTTGGCATTATGCATTGAACGATTATCCGGGTCAGCGGCGGCACATGCGCCGGGCGACCGTCAATGGCGACCGCCCATTTTAGCCATTGACGCACATCGGGGACTAATCGGCACGCGGCGCGAGGGGATCAAAAATGGTAAACGCTGCGCCGCGCCCGACACTCTCTGATCGTTTAGTCGCGCTGGCGCATTCGCGATATTTGTGGCCAGTCCTATTGCTGGTTGAAATCGCCGAAACCACAATCCTACCATTGCCTTATGAGGCCGCGTTTATTGCCCTTTGCTTGGCTGCGCGCGATCGGATTTGGATATTCATTGCCATAACGGTGCTTGGCAGCGCGATTGGTGGGTCGATCATTTACGCTTTGGGTGCGGCCTATTTTGATCCGATCGTGGCCCGATTGGGCGTCGAATCGCTCGCAGCGACATATACCGAGCGGTTTGCAGAACGCGGGGCGTCATTTATTTTCCTGGGCGGAACCACACCCGCGCCATCTTATCTGATCAATTTGATCGCCGGCGCTACCGGCTACCCATATGGTGAGTTTCTCGGCATCTTTTCAGCGAGCCGCTTTGTCCGATTTGCGATCCTGGGCGGGCTGCTCTTTTTGTTTGGGGCGCGTTTGATCAGCGCTTGGACGGGTTTGCCAAATTGGCTCCGCCGCGGTCTGACAGCGTTGCTGATCCTGGCGCTCATCTACTGGTTTGTCTCTGGCTTTACGGAATAGGCTGGGGCGGAAACCCGCCCGCTTTGCTCAGGCTCGAGCTGACCGGGTGCTGCAATACGGTTTCGAGCCAGTTCGCGGTTTCAATCAGCTTTCCAAGGTCCAAGCCGGTCTCAAAGCCTGCCCGTTCTAGCATATAGACCACGTCTTCTGTCGCGACATTACCCGTGGCCGCCGGCGCAAACGGACAGCCTCCAATACCGCCACAGCTCGCATCAATGACATCGATGCCGGCCTCGATTGCGGCCGCTACATTCGCCAGGCCAGCGCCGCGTGTGTCGTGAAAGTGCAGTCGAAGATAAACATCAGGCGCCTCGAGCCGAACGCGATCGACCACGGCCCGGACATCCCATGGTGTGGCCACACCTATCGTATCGCCCAAACCAATCTCGCTGGCGCCGGCGCGCTGTGCCTGTGCGGCCAGATTTGCAACCAGACCAGGATCCACTTCGCCAGAATACGGATCGCCAAAAGCCACCGATATCGTCGCCGAGAGCGGGGTGCTGGTCTCATGCACGAGCGGCGCGCAAACTGCGAGCATGTCTGCGCTCTCCTGTGGGGTCATACCTTGATTGCGTTTCCCAAATCCTTCACCGGCCACAAGCACAAAATTGATTTCATCAGCGCCTGCATCGATCGCGCGGCGCACACCTTTTTCGTTCAGCGCCAGCGCGATATGTCGGGT
>JBCCXW010000270.1:0-3284 GCA_039191105.1 Pseudomonadota bacterium | reverse complement strand
TCGCAATGGCTGAAAGTTGCACCGGTGGCTTGCTTGCCGGACTGTTCACCGAGTTTTCGGGGTCCTCAAACGTATTGGAGCGCGGTTTCGTCACCTATTCAAATGCCGCTAAAGCAGAGGTGCTTGGCGTTGCGGGAGACGTGCTCGCTGATTATGGAGCCGTCTCAGAACCGGTCGCGCGGTCAATGGCGGAAGGCGCGATGGAGGTGAGTCGCGCCAATCTCGCGATTGCCGTAACCGGTATTGCTGGCCCAGGCGGCGGGACACCGATGAAGCCGGTCGGAACCGTGCACATTGCCTGTGCACGAGAGAACAAAGCCATGGTGCATGAAATGCTCACCCTTGGCGATATCGGCCGTCATGAGGTCCGCATGGCAACGCTTGAAGCGGCCCTGAACATGATCCGCGGCCAGATTTAAACGCTCTATGGCCTCCGCCGATCCTATGATACGCTCTAAGGAAAATGGGAGGATATATGGCTTACGACGCACAAAACGAATTCACGCGGTTTGAACCGAGGCTTTTGTCGCCGGCAATCGGCGCGGAATTGATCGGCGCAGACATTGTGAACTTTGATGAAGCACTGGTCGACGAGGTGCGCGCCGCCTTACTCAAGTATCAAGTCGTGTTCTTTCGCGATCAGCACGAGCTGACGCGTGAGCGGCATATTGAATTTGCCAGTCATTTTGGCGCGCTTGAGATCCATCCGGCAACGCCGAAAGATCAACCGAATCCAGAAGTGCTGCGAATTGCTCATGGCGCCAATTCGAAAGGTCAGGAGAACAATTGGCATTCCGATGTGACTTGGCGCGCCGAACCGTCGCTTGGATCTATTTTGCGCGCTATTGAGCTGCCGGAGGTCGGCGGCGACACGCTGTTTTCGAATATGGTCCTCGCCTTTCAAGACTTAGATGACGATCTCAAACAGCGTTTGTGTGGGATGACGGCCGTTCATGACATCGCGCGCGTTTTCGCTAAGCGTTTGAACAAAGACGCTTCCGCTTTGCATGAGAAATTCCCGCCACAAGAGCATCCTGTCATTCGCACACATCCCGAGACGGGCGAGCGACTGCTCTATGTGAACATCGCCTTTACCGATTACATTGTCGGCATGGATCGCAAAGAAAGCGATGCGCTTTTGGCCTTTTTGTATCGGCGGGCTTGGCTGCCGGAGTATCAATGCCGTTTTCGATGGGCCCCTGGGTCGCTCGCCTTTTGGGACAATCGCGCCTGTCAGCACTACGCCGCGAGCGACTATTTCCCCAATGTGAGAATCATGGAGCGCGTCACCATTGCTGGTGATCGACCGTTTTTTACGTCCTGAACTGGATCTGAAGTTTGATATGGCGGAAACGTGCGCGGCGCTTATATAGCCGCAAACCAATCTGCTGCGGGCCTTGAACCCGTTTGGAGACGATGATGACTGATTTATCGGCGCTCACCGCGCTCGAACCCGATCCTGTGGCCGGTGCGCTCAATTCGCTCGGTTTTGCAAAACCCGTTTCAGAAACGCGAGTCGTTGCCGCCATGTCTGGCGGCGTAGACTCCTCTGTCGTCGCAGCTTTGCTCAAAGCCCAAGGCTATGACGTGATCGGCATTACGCTTCAGCTCTATGATCACGGCGCGGCGATCGAGAAAAAAGGCGCCTGTTGCGCCGGTCAAGACATTCATGATGCGCGCAATGTCGCCGACCAAATTGGTATCCCGCATTACGTGCTTGATTATGAGAGCCGTTTCAAAGAACAAGTTATGGATGACTTCGCGGACACTTATCTGTCCGGCGCGACCCCAATTCCATGCATACGCTGCAACCAAACGGTGAAGTTCTCCGATCTATTGCGAACCGCGAAAGACCTGGGGGCAGATTGCTTGGCGACCGGGCATTATATTCGGCGCACCGACGGACCCGAACTTCACCGCGCCGCCGATGCCAGTCGCGATCAATCTTACTTTTTGTTCGCTACCACCGCAGAGCAACTAGACTATGTCCGCTTCCCGCTTGGTCAGCTGCCGAAATCAGATGTGCGCCGCTTAGCGGAGCATTTTCGCCTGCCCGTTGCGACAAAGCCTGATAGCCAAGATATCTGCTTCGTGCCGGACGGATCATACGCGACCGTCGTAGAAAAACTGCGTCCTGGGTCGGGGCGCGGCGGCGATATTGTGCATCTTGATGGCCGCGTCCTCGGGCAACATAGCGGCGTCATTCATTACACGATCGGCCAAAGACGCGGTCTTGGCGTCGCAACGGGCGAGCCGCTCTATGTGGTCAAAATCGATGCCGCCGCGCGAGAGGTTATTGTTGGGTCGCGCGAGGCATTGCGGACCGCTGGGCTGACCATGGAAGAGCTGAATTGGCTGGGCGATTGCAGTTTTGACCAAGCTTGCGCAGACGAAGCGCCGGTGCTCGTGCGTGTGCGTTCAACGCGCGAACCGACACCGGCACGCCTCGGTCGACATCAGGGCAAAGCGGCGGTTTGGTTTGACTCGCCTGAGGAAGGCGTCGCGCGCGGCCAAGCCAGCGTGCTTTATGATACGGCCGGATCTACGCGGATCTTAGGCGGTGGGTTTATCGCCTCGACCATTCCAGCGGATGAGCGTTTGCGCTAAGGAAAAATCCGCATGCGCAGTAGCATCCGATTGTCTGTAAACTCTTGGACATCGGATGTCTGGTCGATGACTTCATAGCCTCCTTCGAGCCAAATGCTGGGATTGATCTTCCAATTTGCACCAAGCTTCAAATCCACACGGTCATCATCGCGCTCGATTGTTTCGAACGCGTATTGCGCGATCCCTGCTTCCCCGCTGAGCGAGAGTTTTTGCGTCAATCCATGCTCTAACCGCACCTGACCGCCGGTTTCGATCGCGGCATTGGTCAAGAGTTGGCCGGGATCGATCACCTTGCGCTCAGCGCTTGCGGACAAGGAGGTGCGCCGAGCTAGCATCACATCCAGATTGCCGACAAAAGCGACATCGCTGATCTCTTCGAAGGATGGGTCATCGTAGGAATAGTATTGATATCCCACAGCAATATCTCCGCTCACCCGGCGTCCGAACTCAAAATCGGTTCCAACGAGGGCGACGACACCGTCATAGTCTCGGTTGAAGGGATTAAAAAACCCCGCTGGGGCGTAATCTGCCAATAGATACTGAACTTGCGAGTAAACCGCGAGGCTCGGATCGAATGCTAAAGCGACGCGTGCTGTGCCGGTGAATTCGTCCCGATCTCGGAAGTCTTGATCCAAAAACAAATCGTCTTGTAGTTCGGCATCGTCATAATCAAATTG
>JBCCXW010000269.1:0-3293 GCA_039191105.1 Pseudomonadota bacterium | reverse complement strand
GGGTCGACCAATCTCGTCCAACAGGTGGTTGATGCGTTCCAAGACGCCGAAGAGATGGCATTGGTGATTGCGCCGGAAGGGACCCGGGCGGATGTCAAAGCTTGGAAAACCGGTTTCTACAATATCGCGCTCGATGCCAACTTGCCCGTCGCCCTCGGCTTTATCGATTACGCGAACAAGTTTGGGGGCTTGGATGGGCGTTTGATACCGAGTGGTGACTATGGTGCCGATATGGAAACCATCGCTGACTTCTATGCCGCGCGCGTTTCGCGGTTCAATCATCCTTTGACAGGAGAATCGATGACAGGTGCGGATCGGCTAAGCTGAGGAATTGAATCTCGGCGCCGGGCACCTTATTCAAAAGGTATGAGCGCGGACACATCCATCATGCAGGCGTTGAACCAACGCTCGCGCGATATCTTCAAGCAGATTGTCGAGACTTACCTCGAAACAGGGGAACCCGTCGGCTCGCGCACGCTGTCAAAAGCAGGGATAGAGCTGTCTGCGGCGTCCATTCGCAACGTGATGGCCGATCTTACAGAACTCGGCCTCTTAGACGCTCCGCATGTCTCGGCGGGGCGCATGCCAACGCATGCGGGATTGCGACTCTTCGTCGACGGATTTCTAGAAATGGGCGATCCTGGGCAAGAAGATCGAACGGCGATTGAAGCGCGCCTAAATAGCGCTGGTCGTGATTTTGGCGGGGTCTTGAAAGAAGCATCGTCTCTTCTCTCGGGGCTTGCGGGGGGCGCTGGATTGGTGTCCTCGCCGACGCAAGACTCAGCAGTACGGCATGTCGAATTCGTTCCCCTTTCTACGGGCGAGGCTTTGTGCGTTCTGGTCAAAGAGCAAGG
The DNA here is from genome assembly GCA_039191105.1 of Pseudomonadota bacterium. Classification (GTDB taxonomy): domain Bacteria; phylum Pseudomonadota; class Alphaproteobacteria; order Caulobacterales; family Hyphomonadaceae; genus Henriciella. The sequence goes on along the minus strand of JBCCXW010000269.1, from coordinate 2,439 downwards.
CGATGTTGAGAACCGCCTGGTTAAAATCCCATCCGGTTTGCCGCAAACGGTTTTGATTGAAGCCGGCAATTACCTTGCGGCACGCCTGAAAGGCCGCACGCTGTTTGAAGCCGCAGTTGAGGTCCGGGCGGAAATCGCAGCGCATAAAGCGCAACTCGACGCCACGGCGGCCGATCTTGTCGAGCGCGGACTTGCGCAGTGGAGCGGAGCCGCGCCTGGCGAGGAGCGGCGACTGATCATACAAGGCCGAGCGAATTTGCTGGATGATACCGCGGCCGCTGAAGATATGGAGCGGGTTCGCCAGCTGTTTGATGCGCTCGAGCGACAGCAAGGCTTGCTAGAAGTGCTGGATTCAACCCGCGATGCGGATGGCGTGCGCTTGTTTATCGGCTCTGAAAACAGTCTTTTTCCGCTTTCGGGTTCAAGCGTGATTGTCGCTCCCTATATGAACGCGGATCGTCAAGTCATCGGCGCGCTCGGGGTGATCGGGCCGACCCGGCTTAATTATGCCCGTGTGATACCCATGGTTGACTATACAGCACGGATGGTTGGAGAGGTGCTCGGCAAGCACCGCCAGGAATGAGTGAAGAAACGATGAGTGAAGACACCGTCAAAGATGAGGCCCCAGAGCTTGGGCCAGATGCAAGCAAGGCCGATTTAAAAGCGGCCGCTGATGAGATTTTGAAAGCAGCGCAAACCGCGAAGGCAGAGGCAGAACCGTCTGGCGATGATGCTGAGGCAGAGTCCACCGACGAAACTGCGGACGCAGACCCGTCAGAAGAACTGACGCCTGAGCAACACATCCTTGCGCTTGAAGTCGAAAAGCAAGAGCTGCAAGATCAAATGTTGCGTGCGCTTGCCGAAATGGAGAACATCCGCAAGCGTGCGGACCGCGAAAAGAACGATGCTCGGATCTATGCAATTGAAAAGTTTGCAGGCGATTTGCTGAGCGTTTCAGACAATATGGCCCGGGCCTTAGAAGCCTTACCGGAAGAGGAACGCGAGGCGCTGACAGAGGGCGGGAAAGGCCTCCTAGGTGGGATCGAAATGACGCAGAAGGAGCTGCACACGGTGCTATCGCGTCACGGCGTGACGGCGATCGAGGCAGAACCTGGCGCCCCGTTTGATCCAAACTTGCATCAAGCGGTGGCGAATATTCCGTCAGAGCATCCAAACGGTACGATTGCCAGCCTGTTTCAAGCGGGTTGGCGGATTGGCGATCGGACCCTCCGCGCGGCGATGGTCGCTGTCAGCGCTGGGCCATCGAATTAATCAACGACGCGCCAGGCAGTTACGATGTTTGGAACCTTGCTCGGAACGATAATTAAATCGCCGACCCGGGTTAGGTCGTTTTGTGACATGGGTGCGGCCTCAGTATCGAATAATTTGGTGACCTCGCCTTGGGTTGAGGCATACCAAATCTGACCCGGCCAGCTGGAGACCAAATATCCGCCATTATCCAAAACGGCGATACCGTCGCCGTTTTTCATGCCGGTTGCCAGCGTTTTGAGCGCGACGCCGTCGGTCGTCTCCAGGAGGGCCCCAGACTCCATCGCGGCGATCAATAGGCGGTTTCCGTCCGCGGTCAGTCCATTCACGCCCGTCAGCTGCGGATCTGTCAGCCATTCCGAATAACCGTTTGCATCAATTCTGAAAATCCGCGCTGTTCGAGAATCGCTCATATAAACCTCGTCTTGCCAGACGGTAATGTCGTTCAGGAATTGAGCGCCATCGACAGGATAGGTGTGTTGTATTTGCGCGGTCGCAATGTCGATAATGTGAAACGCATCTACATCCGACACATAGAGCTTGCCTTGATGAACGGCCATACCCTTTGGCGCATGAAGACCGTCAACCCATTTTTCGGTGATGAGTTCGCCATTTAGCGACAATTTGGAAATCCAACCTGCGCCATCCTTTTGACTGGCATCCGCACCCACCATGTTGGAAATGTATAAGATCTCTCCGTCGACTGCGACGCCTTCGGGTTCTGTAAAGCCTTCCGCAACCCAGACTTTTTCAAGCTGTATTGGCGGTTCATCAGGAATTGCTGTCTCAGCGAGAGCATCGTTTGCACATATAAGAATAATAAAAATATAAAAATTTGAATAAAATAATTGCTTCATAAAAAATACTCCATTTTAAATGGTCTAATATTTTATTTTACTTGAATCTGGTATAGTCAAAAAGAGGTGGAGTTAGCAATTCCTAAATCACTTTGCGAGGGCAAACCCAGCTTACCCCCTTGAACCTGTCCGGACGTTTCCCACATGCGTGGGGAACCGGATTTTGCGGTCTCAAAGGCCGTGTTCGTTCCGGACCATCTTTGTGTACAGAGCCGCAGTTTGCAGGTGCTGCATAGCAGGCCAATAAAGGCGAAGCGCGGCGGCTAAGGAGAGAAAAATTATGGGTAAGATTATTGGAATCGACCTCGGCACG
>JBCCXW010000268.1:0-3307 GCA_039191105.1 Pseudomonadota bacterium | reverse complement strand
TGGATGGTTCGATCGATCCGTCAGAAGCTGTTGAAGAAATTTCGGATCGCCTGCGAGAGGAGCTCGATTATGCCCGCGAGGCCAAGCATATGGCGCTGTATGCGCATATCCTCGCAGACAAGGATTTCGTCTCGGTCCCACAGCCAATTGAGGAGCTTTGTACGGATCGTTTGCTGACAATGAGCTGGGTCGAAGGCGAACGCCTCAACGCGTATGAAGACGCCCCGCAAGAGATCCGCAATCAGATTGCGGAAAACTTGTTCTGGACCTGGTGGCACCCATTTAACTCGCGCGCCGTCATTCATGGCGACCCGCATCTCGGCAATTACCAAGTCACACGCGAGGGCCACGGGCTCAATCTGCTCGATTTTGGCTGCATTCGGGTTTTTTCGCCGCGTTTCGTTGTCGGTGTGGTTGAGCTGTATCGCGCCATTTTGGCGGATGATTTCGACGCGACCTATGCCGCCTATGAAAAGTGGGGCTTTAAAGATCTCAAAAAAGACCTTGTTGAAGTTTTGAACATTTGGGCCAGATTCATCTATGGCCCATTGCTGGATGATCGCGTGCGCAGTGTCGCAGACGGCATCAAGCCGGGTGAATATGGCCGCAAAGAAGCATTTGCCGTTCGTAAATTGCTGAAAGAAAAAGGGCCGGTCACGGTGCCACGCGAGTTTGTGTTCATGGACCGCGCCGCAATTGGTCTCGGCGCGGCTTACTTAAGGCTCGGGGCCGAACTGAATTATCACCGGCTGTTTGAAGAGAGCTTAGAAGGCTTTAGTGAAGGCACATTGGCCGCGGCGCAGGCGGAAGCTTTGACGGCGGTTGGGTTGCAATAAACCCGCTCATCCCCGCGCAGGCGGGGATCTCGTCCAGCAGGTCCGGAAGCTCCGAGGGAGATCCCCGCCTGCGCGGGGATGAGCGGTATCCAAGGTCTTTCCAAATGCAACCAAATGTGCGACATGCCCGGCTTGTTGCGAGCTAGGTGCAACCCTAGCCTGTCTGGACGACATCTCGGACATGGCTGAACCCGCGCCGCCCTCCCTCAAAACTCTGGCCAGAAGGCCGCGTATTCAACCCGCCGCAAGGCGAAATAAGAAAGTCTATCGATGTCGATCACAGCTGAGCGTAAAGCCGAACTGATCAAGAAATTTGCCCGCACCGAAGGTGACACTGGCAGCCCTGAAGTCCAAGTCGCGATCCTGACCGAACGGATCAACAATCTGACCGACCACTTCAAGGACAATAAAAAAGACAATCACTCGCGCCGGGGTCTGTTGGCGATGGTCGCCACCCGCCGCAAACTTCTCGATTATGTGAAGAGGAAAAATGTAGAGCGCTACCAAACGCTCATCGGAGAGCTCGGCATTCGCCGGTAGGCTCGAGGGTCCGAACCTCTTGAATTTTGGTGCGGAGGCAATCGCATGAACGCAATCTGCCAGGAGATACATGAAGGACGGGCTAATGCCCGTTCGAATGGGTCGACGCCGCAGATTGTGGCTCAGGCGATTGAGGCGACTCGCGTCGTCCACGTAGGGCAACGTCCTTTTGCTCCTGTTCCGCGTTGTGACGGCTTGAAAGGCGCGAGCCTTTCTGCGCCGTCACGCCTAAAACAGAACCAAAAAACCGCCACCCTACGCGGCAAAATTCAAGAGGCTCGGACCCAAAATCAGCCCGCCTTGGCATTCGGCCGCGGCGGGCTTTTCGTATGTATGAAAGAAAGCAAAACGTATGTTTGATAAGCAATCTGTCTCGCTGGAATGGGCCGGCCGGACACTTAAAATCGAAACGGGCCAGGTGGCTCGTCAAGCCGATGGCGCCGTCATGGTGTCATACGGGGACACAACGGTCCTCGCGACCGCCGTCTACGCAAAAGAAGCAAAGCCTGGGCAGGATTTCTTCCCGCTGACGGTCAACTATATGGAAAAATACTACGCGTCTGGTCGCATTCCTGGCGGCTTCTTTAAGCGCGAAGGACGTCCGACAGAGAAAGAGACGCTGACGTCTCGCCTGATCGACCGTCCGATCCGTCCGCTATTTGTCGACGGCTTTAAGCACGAAGTTCAGGTTGTTCTGACCGCGATCTCTTATGATCTTGAGAATGATCCAGACATCCTTGGCATGATTGGCGCCTCTGCGGCCCTGGTTCTGTCTGGCGCCCCGTTCATGGGCCCCATCGGCGCCGCGCGCGTTGGCTATAAGGATGGCGAATATGTCATCAACCCAACCGTCGATGAGCTCGAAGAGTCTGAGCTTGATCTCGTTGTTGCCGGTACCGCTGACGCGGTGATGATGGTGGAATCTGAAGCCAAAGAGCTTTCAGAAGATGTCATGCTCGGCGCGGTTATGGCCGGTCACGATGCGATGCAGCCTGTAATCGATGCGATCATCAAGCTCGCGGAAGCCGCTGCAAAAGAGCCATTCGATTTCGAAGCGGAAGACCTGTCTTCAGAGCTCTCAGCGATCCAAAAACTGGTCGGCGCAGACCTCTCAAAAGCCTATCAGATCACTGAGAAGCTGGAGCGTCAGGCGGCTGTCGGCGAAGCCCGCGAAAAAGCGGCAGCTGAGCTGGTTGCGACTGAAGAGAATGAAAACGGCATGGACGCCAACGTGTTCAAGTCAGCCTTTAAGAAAGCCGAAGCAAAAGTTGTTCGCGGCGACATCATCAAAACCGGTAAGCGGATTGATGGGCGCTCGCTCGATCAAGTTCGTCCGATCTTGGCTGAAGCTGGCTTCTTGCCACGCACGCATGGGTCTGCGCTCTTCACCCGCGGTGAAACGCAAGCGATCTGTGTCGCGACGCTCGGCACCAGTGATGATGAGCAATTCATCGACGGCCTCGACGGCACGCGCAAAGAGAAATTCCTCCTGCACTATAACTTCCCGCCATATTCTGTCGGTGAAGCCGGCCGGATGGGGGGCACCAGCCGCCGCGAAACGGGTCACGGTAAACTGGCTTGGCGGGCCCTGCGCGCGGTTCTGCCAGAGCATGAAGAGTTCCCCTACACGATCCGCATGGTCTCTGAGATCACAGAGTCGAATGGCTCGTCTTCTATGGCGACCGTTTGTGGCTGTTCTCTCGCCATGATGGATGCCGGTGTGCCGCTGAAGCGTCCGGTCTCTGGTATTGCCATGGGTCTCATCAAGGATGATGAGGGCATTGCTGTTCTCTCTGACATCCTTGGCGACGAAGACCATCTCGGAGACATGGACTTTAAAGTGGCGGGCACTGAGAAAGGCCTGACCAGCTTGCAAATGGACATTAAGATTGCAGGCATCACCAAAGAGATCATGGAAACCGCGCTTGAGC
>JBCCXW010000267.1:0-3360 GCA_039191105.1 Pseudomonadota bacterium | reverse complement strand
GCTTCAGCAAGGTTGTGCGTCACATAGACCGAGGTGAAGGGCTGGCGCATCCAGAGCCCGACCAGATCGTCCATCAATAATTCGCGTGTTTGCGCATCAAGCGCAGAGAGCGGCTCGTCCATCAGCATGACTGCGGGTTTCACAGCTAGCGCGCGAGCGATTGCAACCCGTTGCTTCATGCCGCCCGAAAGCTGTTTCGGAAGGGCTTTGGCAAAGTCAGATAGTTTGGTTCGCGCCAACACATCCCCGATGATCTCTCGCGCTGTACGGCCATTGATGCCGTGATCCTCAAGCACCAACGAGACGTTTCCTTCGACGCTGCGCCACGGCAGCAAAGCAAAGTCCTGAAAAATGTAGGTGAGCGGGTTCAGGCATCCGTCCGGCGGGGCACCAAGCTGAAGCACTTGGCCGGAAGAGGGGCGCTCCAACCCGCCAATGAACCTTAGAAGCGTCGACTTTCCGCAGCCCGACGGGCCAACGATACAGACGATCTGCCCGCTGGGCACGTCCAGCGAGATATCCCGCAAGACGTCAAAAGCGCCATAGGAATGGCTAATCTGATCAAGCCGTATGTCCATAGAAGCTTTCGAGCGGGGCCAGCCGACGCCAACCCCGCCCAGAGAGATTAAGCGCCGAGGATCTCGACGTAAGACGGATCCACAATCTGTTCGATCGAAATGCCGGCATCGACCAGGTCCTCCGACTGGAACCAGCTTAACTGGTCCTGCAGGGATGCGAGGTTGAGCGCAGCCCCGGTGTTCAACCGCATCGTGCCGTTGATGATCGAGGGGGCAGCTTTTTCAAGCGAGCGGTCGGTATAGACGTATTTGTGGATCAGACCAACCATTGCGTCCTGATCGGCGGTATTGTCGATCATGGCAGCGGCGTAATCGTCCACGCCTTTCGAGAACCCGGCGAGGAAGCTTTCGGTCAGCCCGCGCTCATCCGCAGCGTTTTTGGCCGACGTGAAGACCGTGGTCACCTGGTAGTCCGGGATATAGTCCGCGACATTGCCAATGATATGCACAGCGCCCGAGCCCGCGAGCGGCTTGGCGATATGTGGCACGATGGACCAGCCATCAACCTGGCCCGACTTCATCGCGCCGATAATCGCACCAACCTTCTGGAGCGGCGTGAAGGACATCTCGATGCCTTCGGCCTGCGCCATCTTCGAACCCATGTAGTGGAACGACGACCCTGCCTGGGTGACGGCGAACCGCTTGCCGGCAAGGTCCTTTGGGCTCTTCACGCCCGCCTGGAAGGCGGCGTCAGAGGCCAGGTACTTCTGGCCGTCAATGCCTGCCTCTTCGCTCAGCGCGCCGCCGATCACCTTGATCGCACCCTTGTCCGCCAGGCTGATCAGACCACCTGACATGGCTGTCACTGCATAGTCCACGTCGCCCGAGGCGATGGCCACGGCCATCGGTTGCGCGGCTTGAAAGAACTCGAACTCTACGTCCAAGCCCGCGTCGGCGAAATAGCCGCGCTCAAAGGCGACGAAATTGCCGGAATGCGAGGTGAAGCGCAAAGCACCCACCTTGATCTTCTTGTTCATGGCGAGCGCAGGAGCGGCCAGTCCGCTTGCGGCGATGGTTCCGCCCATCAGTGCCAGTGCCTTGCGGCGATTGAAGTTTGTCATGATATCCTCCCATTCTACGATGTGTTTTCTTTAAGTTCGGCCTCGATCTCTTGCTGCAATAGGGCGCTTGCCGCGCCTCTGTCCTTGGCAAGAACCGCCTCAAGCAGGGCGCTCTGGCGCGCCTTTCGCGCCGCCCAATCCAGCTTCCCTTCGCGCAACTGGGCGAGGCGAAACCGCCGGCTTTGGTCGAAGAATTTGCGATGCAGGTCCAGCAGCCGAGGACTGCCGCATGCCTCGATCAAGGCGAAGGCAAAAGCGCGGCACGCTTCGTCCCATTCAAGCGCCTTTAGGTCATCGAGTGTGTCAACCACGGCAGCCTCGGACTTTTGCAGAGCGTGATGGGCCGCGATCAAGCGCCCCTCCCAGGCGACATCCCCTGCGCCAATCGCGCGCGCCATGGCGATTTGTTCGATCTCAATCCGCACCAGTTGGATGTCTCTCAGATCATCCTCGGTGGCGGAGGTGACGCGGAAGCCGCGCTGCGCCGTTGCTTCCACCAGCCCTTCGGCAGTGAGCATACGGAGCGTTTCGCGCATCGAATGGTTCGAACCGCCATAGCGGCTTCGCAGGGCGTCGATCTTCAGCTTTTGGTCGGGCATCAGGATGCCAAATGCGATGTCCCGTCTAAGCGACGAGGCCAGAAGCTCCACAATCGTCGCGTCATCCGACTTTTTGCTGGAGAAGATCATTTACAGCCCACAAAAATCAAAACGTTGGATATTTTTGAATTTACGCGACGCATTGTCAATCACTACCCTTCGCAAATCCACTTCGGGCCTTGGTGCATTCTATCGCAAAACGGGCAACCTGGCCGGGTACTGTCACACCCATGAGAATTCATTTCAGCTAGGACAGCGACACCATCCATCATTCTGCGCCAAGGTCGTACAATTCGTCCAGAGTGGCAGCACTTATCTTCTTGAGATTGTATCTCTTGGTGCAGGATCGCCCCTGACTAGGCGCCGTCATACTAATGCGGGAAAAGCCTGTCCCAGTTGGCGGGCCACTTTCAGGGACTACTCCAATCGGTGATTTTGAGATGCGCCCGGGACTTCCTGCGCCCGGATCAATACTCCGCGCTGCTAAGCGCACTAGTTGCTCCTGGAGATTACAATCCCAACAATCGGTGCCGTCAGGAGAGCATAGCAAATATACTTGAGTGTCGGAGTTGATGAAGGGGCCAGGGGATTGGCCGTCGCCACATTCAGCGACTCGGCCCACAGGGTTGGAGTCAGTAAGAAAGCTACGGCTGAAATGATTACCGTCGCGATCGCCATGCCGCGTCCGCCGTAAAAGGTCGAAACTGTTGCGCACACCAAGGCAAACCAACTAACGAACAAACCAACCAATGGCAGAAAGAACCCAATAATACCAAGCACTAATGCGGCAATTCCAAAACCTTTCGACATCCTAAGTGCTCCCCGAACAGATTGACATGTTTGAGATCACGACATTGATCGATAACCATCGCTTGAATTCAGCTTGCAAACACATTGGCATTCGTTGTTCCATTCCAGTCTGACATTCATTTAGCGACGGCCGACCTAAGGACCCGGTAAGGGATCATGTCGGATCATTTGCGCTCACGAAACCATTTGCCCCGGAGGAACTCCAATCATCGTATTTGGGAACACATTTCTTTTCTAGGTAAGCGGTTTCCATAATTCGGAAGCCGGAACTTCAACCTTGGTGGCAGTCTTGTTAAAGGCCCGAAGGCGATT
>JBCCXW010000266.1:0-3387 GCA_039191105.1 Pseudomonadota bacterium | reverse complement strand
GCCTATGCGGTGAACGAGAACTCCGTTTCCGCAATCATGCTGCACGATTTAAAATCCGGCGAGTCCACTCCTTTAGGCAATACGACCGGGATCAAAGGACGCGGCATTGAGTTCGCGGGTGCGGATCACCTCATAATCCATGCATCCAGGACCTTAAGCCAATTTGGGTATAGGGGTCGTTTTGAATACAGCGGCGCAATCTCCATCGATCTCAAATCCGGCAAGACAATCCAGCTTGTCGCGAACAAAACCGACGACCTTCATCCCGCACAATCGGGGATTGGACGTATAGTCGGCAAAAAAAGGGACGATCCCTACGTTTGGATGCCCGCTTATATCGGCACAACAGACAGAGCGACTTTTTCGCTCTTGCGGGTAAATCTAAATAGCGGCCGTGGTCGACGCAAACACCGCGGCAATTCTAAAACAATTGATTGGGTCGTATCGCCAGATGGTATCGTCTATATGCGCGAGGACTTTGACAATAAAAAGAACGTCCATAGCGTTCACACGAATGTAAATGGCGAATGGACCAAAATCTACGAAGAGCAAACTGAACAGCCCAGTATCTCGATTTTAGGTGTGAACCAATCAAAGGATGCGTTGATATTTAGCGGCGCCTCATCTGAAACTGACTTCCATGACCTGTATGAAATGTCGTTGGAAGACGGCAGCATATCTGGACCTATTATCTCAAGGGATGATGCAAGTATCGATGCGGTACTGACTGACATTAATCGCGTTGTTCACGGCGTACGCTTTTCTGGACTTTGGCCAAGGTACGAGTTTTTTGACGCAGAGCTAACCGCCGACATTCGTTCTATTCAACAACAGTTCGGAGCTTCCGCCGTTTATATGGACTCTTGGTCCGACGATTGGTCGAAGATCCTCCTTCGCGTAGAAGGCGGCGAGTTATCCGGTCTCTATTTGTATTTCGATCGCATATCGCGGGAAGCTCAGGCAGTCGCGTCCAGTCGCCCTCAGATCAAATCCGAAGATGTCGCGGACTCCTTTCCGATCGAATACACCACTCGTGATGGCATGAGGATAAATGCTATTGTCACTTGGCCGCCAAACATTGTCGAAGAAAAGCGTAAAAACCTACCAATCGTCATGCTCCCGCATGGCGGCCCGGAGGCCTATGATTCCATTGGATTTGATTGGATGGCGCAGTACTTTGCGAGCGAAGGCTATATGGTGATGCAACCCAATTTCCGGGGTTCATCCGGCTTTGGACGAGAGCATCTTAGAGCGGGTCGCGGCGAATGGGGACGCGCCATGCAAGACGACGTTACCGACGGATTGCAAGTCGCGATTAACATGGGCTGGGCGGATCCTAGCCGAGCGTGCATTGTTGGGTGGAGTTATGGCGGCTATTCCGCGCTCGCAGGCGGCGCCTTTACGCCAGATCTATACAAATGTGTTATCGCCGGCTCCGGAGTTTCCGACCTACCCGAGATGCTCAAAACTGAAAGATTCTATCATGGCTCAGACCATTGGGTTTATTCGTATTGGAAGGATCTAATCGGCGATCCGAGGTTTGAGAAAGACCATCTCAAGAACATCTCACCAAGATACCACGCCGATAAATTTCAAGCGCCTGTTCTACTTATCCATGGCAAGGACGATTTGGTGGTCAAGATAAACCAAAGCCGTCGCATGGAAGACGCTCTAGAGGACGCTGGCAAAGAGGTAGAGTTCGTTCAGCTAAAGGGTGAGGATCATTGGCTCTCTTCCAGCGAAACACGTCTCGCAGCGCTAGAAGCGATGGGTGATTTTTTGCGTGAGCATTTGAACTAGACGCGGATTTCGCTGGATCAGCCCGATGAATAAACGAAAGGGCCCAAAGCTGTGCTTCGGGCCCTTGGGTATCGGGAGTATCGCTAGCGCCCCTAAGCCGCCGCCTTGTCCTCTGCGCCGGCGGGCGGGAAGCGGTCATAGAAGCTTTGACCTTTAGCCGCCATGTCGCGGAGCATCTCGCCCGGACGGAAGCGTTCGCCATAGTCATCGGCGAGACGATCCGCTTCCTCGACGAATTTTGGCACGCCCCACATCAAATCCATATAGGAGACGCAGCCGCCGGAATAAGGCGCAAAGCCCCAAGCGAGGATGGATCCAATGTCGCCGTCACGCGCATCGGTTATCACGCCTTCTTCAAAGCAGCGCGCCACTTCGATGCACTGGCGGAACAAGAAGCGTTTCTTGATCTCTTCTTTCAGCGCCGGCGGACATTCATCCACCTTCACTTCGATCTTGTCCTTCAGATCCGGCCAAATGCGGTCGGGCTTGCCCGCGTCGTTGTAGTCGTAGAAGCCCTTGCTGGCCTTGCGGCCTACGCGGCCCTTGTCCTCAACAATCCAAGCCATCAGCTGGCCAAGCTCATTGCTGTTATAGTCAGCGCCCGAGGCTTGCGCCATTTGACGACCGACTTTCAAAGCCGTGTCCAAACCGACGCTGTCGGAGACTTCCAACGGCCCCATCGGCATGCCCGATTGGCGGCCGACATTTTCGATGATCGCCGGGGCGACGCCTTCGGCCAACATCTCCATGCCTTCTTGCGTATACGTGCCGAAGCAGCGCGAAGTGTAGAAGCCACGGCTGTCGTTTACGACAATCGGTGTTTTCTTGATTTTCAAGACATAGTCGATGGATTTGGCCAGCGTCTCTTGCGAGGTCTTTTCGCCCATAATGATCTCGACCAATCCCATCCGCTCGACCGGCGAGAAGAAGTGGATGCCGATAAAGTTCTCCGGCCGTTCAGACGCTTCAGCCAAACCGGTGATCGGCAATGTCGACGTATTGGATCCGAAGACGGACGTCGCCGGCAACACTTTTTCTGCGTTCTTCGTGATCTCGGCTTTCAGCTCTGGGTTTTCGAACACGGCTTCGATCACAAGGTCGGCGTCTTTGAGGACGTCGTAATCCGTGGTCGGCGTAATCAATGCAAGAACCGCGTCGGCTTTGTCCTGCGTCATCTTTCCACGCGAAACGCGTTTGTCGAGAATGCGCTTGGAATAGTCCTTGCCCTTCTCCGCATTGTCCATGGAGACGTCGATCAACGCCGTTTCCACGCCGGCCATGGCTTGCACATGCGCGATGCCCGCGCCCATGAGACCAGCGCCGATGACAGCGACCTTTTTGACCTCAAGCTTGTCGACGCCGGCGGGGCGGGACGCGCCCTTCGATAATTCCTGAAGCGATAAGAAGAGCGAGCGGATCATACCTTTGGCTTCCGGACGCATCATTGTTTTCACGAAATAGCGGCTCTCAATCCGCAAGGCCGCATCGATCGGCACCAATTGGCCTTCATAGATGCATGAGAGAATGTGGTTTTGCGCCGGATAATTGCCATAGGTCTGTTTGGTCAACATGGCCGGCGCAATTGTG
>JBCCXW010000265.1:0-3394 GCA_039191105.1 Pseudomonadota bacterium | reverse complement strand
CCGAAGGGCGGACCATTCTACTGGTCGCCCTTCGGCAACCAAGGATCCGGCAATCATAATGTGTCGATCATTGGGTCGTCCGGGTCCGGGAAATCGGTCCTGATGCAGGAATTGGTGACAGGTCTACGTGGCGGCGGCGCTGCCGTAACAGTCATCGATGACGGCGAGAGTTTCAAACACATGTGCGAAGCCCTTGGCGGCAAGCACGTCAAATTCACGCTGCAAGACAATATCTGTCTCAATCCGTTTTCGCTGCTCGATGAGAGTAAAGCCAAAGCCGACAGCGATTATGCGGCCGAAAGCCTGACACTTGTCCGGGCCATGATTGAGCAGATGGCAAAGGGCGAAGAGCTGGCCTCAGCTGAAGAACGCGGCCTGATAGATGGCGCGGTTTCTGAAGTCTGGAAAACCAAGGGCGGCGAAGGCGGTGTGGATGATGTGGCCGCAGCGCTCGCGGGCGACGAGGAGAAGCCCTCCCGTGAAGGGACGAAACTCGCCAATGCGCTGAAGCCTTATACGTCAGCAGGCCTTTTCGGGGCTTTCTTTAACGGCGAAGCGACGCTGACAATCGACAGTCCCCTAATCGTTTTTGAGATGAAGGATCTGGAGTCCAAGCCAGAACTCCGCTCGGTCGTCATGCTGGCGCTCATGTTCCTGATCAATCAGCGCATGATGCGGGACCGATCTGAGAAGATGGCGCTCGTCATCGACGAAGCCTGGTCGCTTCTCGGTAAAGGCGCAGCCGGCGACTTCATCGCGGGTTTTGCGCGGCGGTGCCGCAAGTATGGCGGCGCGATCATTACCGGCACCCAAGGCATCGACGACTATTACCGCACCGAGGGCGCTCAAGCTGCATTTGAAAATTCCGATTGGGCCATTGTTTTGAGGCTGAAGGCCGAGGCGGTTGCGCAAGTCGTAAAGTCTGAGCGCTTGGCCGTTGATGAGCACACGGCCGATATCATCCGCTCGCTGTCGGTGTCAGCGGGCGAGTATTCCGAAATGCTGATCATGGGGCCGAATGGCAAGCATGTCGGACGGCTGGTCCTCGATAAATACTCCGTCACTCTGTTTTCATCCGACGCAAAAACCTTTGCAGAGATTGAAGCCTTGGAACGCCAAGGTGTGTCGGCAGAAGACGCCGTGGAAGCCGTTGCTTTTGGGCAGTCTCCAAATATGGGGGTCGCCCATGCAGCGGAATAAGTGGTTTCAACTCATCGGAAAAGTGCTTGGTGAAACGGTCCATGCTTTTGTTTTGGCGCTCGGCCTCATCACCGGCCTCGTGCTGTTGCTCAACGGGTTTGATGCCATGTCGGCCGCGCATTTTGCGGAGAATTTCTTCGGTCGCATGACCAGCGCCGAAGGCGCGATGGCATCCCGATATGTCTGGATGCTGACGGGTCTTTCCTTTGGGCTGACGGCGCTAATCCTACTTGCGCGCTTCATCGATAGAACACCCATGTTAAAAAGGAGCGCGCCATGAGCGATAGTCCTGTTCCCGCCATCGTGCATCGCCAGATAGACGAGAAGTCGAAGCGGTACTTAATCGCCGGTGTCGGTATTGCCATTGCAGTGAGCCTCGCGGCTTTGTTTTCGGTTATGAAGCGGCCTGAGCCGCCGCTCTTTATCTCGGTCTCCATGAAAACGCTGGTTGAAGACCACATGGCCTCCACCATTGGCAGGAATATCAGCGCGGCCGAAGCGGAATTACGCACTGCTGAGTTTTCTCGCGCGCTTGATGTGGCAATCTCAGAATTCGCTTCTGAAGACGGTGTCGTCGTGCTGGCCTCCGAAGCCGTGGTCGGCTCGAATGTTCCGGATTTCACTCCAGAAGTGCGCGCACGAACCCGTCAAATCACACAGCAATTGGCGAGCGCGCGAGGTGTCAATCTCCCCGCCATGGGCGACACATCAGGTATTGAAGCGATTTACGACGATTTGATCGCTGAAACCGAGGCGATGTCGGCGCAGCTGAATCCACCGCAATTCTCCGATGGGAGACCACAATGACGGCGCTCCCGCTTACCAGGTCACGTCTCAATCGGGGCTGGCGACGCATTGCGATTGCGGCAACGGCCATTGCAGCCGTCATGGGGGGCAAAGCCGCCCTTGATTGGGATCGAGGGTGGTATGTCTCAATCAATTGGACCGAAAGCCTGCCATATTGGGCGTTCAAGGTAGATAAGACCCGCGATCCCCAAGTCGGCGATTTCATCGAGTTCTGGCCTCCGGAAAATCCGTATTATGAAGGCGTTGCGTTCATTAAACGTGTCGTGGCGGGACCCGGTGATATGGTCCAGTGCGAAGGGCGCGCCTTCTTCGTGCACGATGTCCAAATCGCTCTCGCAAAAGAAGTAAGCCAGGCAGGCGATCCGTTGACGCTTGGTCCGTGCGGCACTGTTCCAGACGGGCACTTTTTTGTCGTCACACAGCACCAAGACAGTTTTGATTCCAGATATGGGGAGATCGGTCATGTTCCGCGCGAGCGTGTGCGCGGCGTTGCTATTCCTCTCATGTGAGGCAGCGCTTGCGAAAGACTTAGGCGTTCAGGGGGAGACGTTTCCCGTCTCCGAGCCCGACCTGTTTGACCAGATCGCGGCCAAATTCGCGACTTTGGAAGAAGCCGGCGAAGTCGACCGCATCAATCAACGCCTCAGAGATCGTGCTATCGCCGAAGCCGAGCGCCCGCCTCGGGTTGATGGAATCATCCGTACAGAAAGCCCGCGCGCCTTTCACTACGACCCAACGATTGTCCTCAAAGAAGACATCGCGACGCCAGACGGGACCGTCATTGGGCGGGCTGGCGAGACATTTAATCCGCTCGACTATACGCCAATGCAGCAAAGGATGATCTTCTTTGACGGCGACGATCCTGAGCAAGTCGCTTGGGCAGAAGCACGCCTTTCGAACGCCGACGTCTTGGTTTCGCCAATCCTGATTGGCGGTCCGGTCCTAGAGATCACTCGCCAGTGGAAGCGGCAGGTCTTCTTCGATCAGGGCGGCAAGCTGACAGGTCAGTTCGGCATTACCCAAGTCCCAGCAGCGATCCGGCGCGATGGCGACATGCTGCTCATTGAGGAGATGGACCCATGATCCGGAGACTGATCCTCGCTCTGTCTTGCCTCGCATTTGTGCTGTCAACGCCGGCGAGCGCTCAGGCCCCAAAATGCGGCGGCACCTTCGTTAATCCTATTACGGATATCTGCTGGTCGTGTCTGTTTCCGATTTCTCTTGGCGCAATTCCTGTTTGGCCGTCCGGCCGCCCCGATACAAAAAATCCGGCGAGTCCGATTTGTGTTTGCCCCTGGGATGTACCGCCATTCTTCCGAGTGGGTTTAAGCGTCGGATACTGGGAGCCCGTGCGGCTCATGGATGTCACCAAGAAGCCCTATTGCTT
>JBCCXW010000264.1:0-3429 GCA_039191105.1 Pseudomonadota bacterium | reverse complement strand
GCGATAAAACTCCGCGCCCTCAAACAGCCCGCCATCGACATAGGCTAGAAAATTCTCCGCAGTGATCGGCGCCGCCTCTGTTTCAATCGCCATTACGATGACGCCCTTTGGCGTCTCCAGCGCGACCAGAGGGCGCGTGTCTATCGTTGTGCTGCAGTTTGCGAGGGCCAACGCGGCCAAAATCGTCAGGAGCAGACGTGTCGCCAAGGCCGCCTCGTCGCTAAACGCCTGTGGAGCCGAAACCGCCGGTTCCGCGATCGGTCTCATCCAGCGTCTCGACCTCGCGCCAAACGCCTTGCGTCACCGGCGCGATCACCATTTGGGCGATGCGTTCCCCACGCGCCAGCGTGAACGGCTCTTCGCCCAAATTGATGAGGATGACTTTGATTTCGCCGCGATAATCCGCGTCGATCGTTCCCGGCGTGTTGAGGCAGGTGACCCCATGCTTCGCCGCCAGGCCCGAACGCGGACGGATTTGCGCCTCAAACCCTTGCGGCAAAGCCATGGACAGGCCGGTCGGCGCCAGCGTGCGTTCGCCAGGCTCCAGCGTGATGGGCTCATCTTCGGCAAGCGCGGCCCGCAAATCCATGCCGGCGGCCCCGTCGCTTTCGTAAGCGGGCAGTTCCAATCCTTCAAAATGCGGCAGCGGCAGAACGGCGATTTCAACGCGTTGCGGCGCAGACATAACTCACTCCCAGCCAAGACTAGGATCAGAACTAGCCCCATTCGGCCAGGATGCAAAAGAAGACATCAGCTCAGAGGCGTGAGCCGCCGAAAAGAGCATGCTCGCAATGTCTGCTTTGGGTCAGATGCAGACACTCGCTCAGAGGCTAACCAGCGGCCGCTTGTGGCCCTTCGTTGCCGTTTGCTGGATATCACGCCAGCGCCCCAAACGATCGTCTCAGCAGACCTGGCCTCCACCATATGGAGGCTCCGGCCAGATCAGCCTTCCCTCGAGAGGAATGCCGAGGTTACGTAAAGGGCGGCTGCGCCATTGGCGGGCTCGTCAGGAGTTGTTGTCGGCGAATAGCAATGGGGGGGTGGATATTAATACGGACTATCGAGCTCAATTGTCTGGGGTTTACAACAAAACGGTCATCTTACTTGTCCACGGCATTGGATTTCACGAACCAAATACCGGGAAAATTAGCGTTGAGAAGCTGCTAGATTCGCATGAACTGGAAACTCAAACGACCGTCGAGAAAGTAGTTTGGTCGCACAGTTCAGACAAGTACATAGATCGAGACTCTTTTTTGGGACTTGTTCGAGCGCTAGCTTACGTATGCCGGCTTTCAGTATACGAGATCTGGAACACAAGGATCATAGCATCCAAGAAATTTCGAGACCTGCTCAGCGAAATAATGTTTGCATTCCTGTTTGCGGCGCTTCTGGTTGAAATGTTAGTGTTCGGCGCGACTGTTTTGAGCGCGGTATTCGGATTTATATCAATAGAATCCCATATTTTTTTCTCCGCGATGAGCATGTTGATTTCTCCAGCTATGATCCTCATCATTGTAAATTTAATACCACCACACAAAAAGCAGATCTTTAACACTTTAAGGTTCTTGTTCATTTATGCGGCACTATTAGTATTATTTCCTGTTATATTTATATTTTTCTGTATTCGGCATTTAGGTAAGCCGGCATTGTACATATTTGGCTTTCCACTCGGAATGATCGCCTACATCGCGATTGTGTTAAATATAACCGGGGTAGAATTCCCTGAATCTGAAGTAGTCGTGGAAGATGGCATTGCTTCAACCCGTGTTATTCCTGACGCCAATAGATCACCATTTTCGTTCTTGGCAACAACACTTGTAATATCAATTATTTGTATCTTCGGGGTGTCCGCTGCAATCCGCTTTTTTAGATTGGATTCTCTTTGGGTGAGATACGTTGGTGGATTCATGAAAAAATTGTCTGAACTCGCGAAATTTGTGTCTGACATAGCGCTATACTTCGGGCATAGAAAGTTCAGAGATGGCCTAGTTGATCAGCTGACCAGAACTTGCGTATCGCTACCGCCTGAAACCACGATTGTTTTGTGCGGACACAGTCTTGGATCCGTTATAGTTGTTGACACTCTGAGCCGCATGAGGCGCTTACCTCAAGAAGTGCTTATCGTAACCGGCGGCTCTCCGTTGCAGCGCTGGTTGCATAAGTTCGTCGGCAATGAGTATCCAGACTGCGCGAAGTCTCAATCATTGTTACTGAACCGGCACAACGCAAGATGGTTCAATGTATATAGAGTTGCAGACCCTATTGGAGCAGCTTTATCACTCGAGGAGGATGGTGACATTGACGTGTCAGGTATCGAATTTCGAGGTACGTGGGATATACAAGCTCACTATGATTATTGGAGCGACCAAAGCATAGTAGAAGCGATCTTGGCTCGAATTCAAAGCAGCTCTAGGAGTTCGTAGTGCCTAGACCAGCGACGATAGCAGCTTGCTTCCTAGCGTTCATAGTACTGACTGTGGCCAACCCGATGCGTTTGGGATTTGTAGAATCGTTGTTGTCTCGAGCAATGCAGCCGTTCTGGAACGTAATCGAGTTAGCAGAGAATAAGCGGCCAAAAACGATAGTGGAATCAAAAGATGACCCGCGGCAAATCAAGTTGAGCACTTTACCCGAGGAAGGGGAAGGCATCATCTTCAGAGCCGAGCGGACCACTTACATCTTCGCCGGAGAAGGTGCCGTTGTCGCGGAAACAGACTTTCCTTCTTGTCTCAATGTTGAGGCTGATGACAGCGCGGCATGTCTCACATTAAAGGAAACCTACAACTACATTGATTGTATTGAAGATATCCCTCGTGCAAACTTGAACAAGATCGTAGTTTCAGTTGCCGACTCAGGACCCGATCTGATCCGTTTCGAAAGCATGATCGGCGCGCCGGTTTCATTTACAACGAATGACTATGAAGAAATCCAAATCATAGGGTGCGAGCGAACACCAAGTCATTGGCTAATAGATGGTTTTGTTCAGACAAAAGAACAAGATGGAACCGCGTTGGCCGTAGCTGGGGCGGTGTTAACGGTTTTTGTGTTGGTCGTGATTATTGGGCTGACTGTGTTTGGAGTCTCCGCCACCCTGAATTGGATATCTGGGCTTAAGCGCCATTTCGTGTGAAGAATCGGATAGCAGCGTCCTAATCTCGCCCCAAGTAAGACACTCATAAAATTTGCTGCAATGACCGCTTTCGGCGAATTGACGACCCAACACATAGCGCACTCGAATGTCCGCTCCGCCGCCGAAAGTGGACATTGCTCGGAAGCCATCAAATGCGGCTATTCAGCGGCGTTCTGGAATTCGCCGTCTTGCGCGGTTAAAGCAGCGCTTATCCGCTCGGCCAAACGGGTTGCGACTTCGCCTTTGCCCATACGGGGCCAGCGTTCCAAGCCGGAGCGTTTCACCAGGGTAATCTCATT
>JBCCXW010000263.1:0-3444 GCA_039191105.1 Pseudomonadota bacterium | reverse complement strand
GGTGACCCATGCTGCAGACATTCCGTTCTTCTTCGATTGGACCGATCCGAAGAACACAATCTTCCTCGTCCATGACGCGTCGCCGGTGAATGTCATGTTGGCAGAACAATGGTCGAAGACAATTATTGCTTTTGCCCGAAACGGTGATCCAAATGGCGCTGGCTTGCCAGCCTGGCCGCGATACCAGCCCGATGACTATCGCTGTCTCCGGCTTGCGCAGACGCCTGAAATCACCGCCAACCCGGATGGCGAACTGCTGAGCCTCTACCGCGTCTCCTGAGGTGGTTGAATGACGCACGCTCAAAACATCTCGCTGGCGACAAAAGCGCTATATGGTAGCGGCTCAATTGCGTCCGGGATCAAAGACACCGCGTTCAACGTCTTCTTATTGTTCTTTTACACGCAAGTCGCCGGACTATCGGGCGCGCTCGCCGGACTTGCGATATTTATCGCGCTTTTGCTCGATGCCGTCAGCGATCCTTTAGTCGGATATTGGTCCGACCGCTTCAAATCGGCTTGGGGACGCCGTCATCCGTTTATGTACTTTGCCGCGCTCCCGATGGGAGCTGCATTTTACTTCCTATTTAATCCGCCCTTCGATGCGAGCCAGAATCTTCTTTTTGTGTGGATGGTGGTGTTTGCCGTCTTGGTCAGATTTTTCATGACCTTCTATGCGGTGCCCTCAAGCGCCCTGATCGCTGAAATGACCGCCGATTATGATGAGCGCACAACGCTTTCTGGATATCGTGTTTTTCTGGGCTGGGTGGGCGGACTCACCTTCGCGACGATCGGCTATGTGGTGTTTTTTGCGCCGAGTGACGCATTTGAGGATGGCCGTCTCAATCCAGCCGCCTATCAAGGGTTCGCCTTATTGGGGGCAAGCGCGATCGTAGTCGCCATCTTACTTTGCGCGCTGGGAACGCATCACCTCATTCCTCGATTGAAACAAGCGGCTGGGCAAGCGGCTGAGTCGAAAGGCCTTCGCCGAGACCTCTTCAATATGTGGAAAAATCAGCCGTTTATGATCCTGGTCGCGATCATCCTCGTCTCTGCCACAGCGTTCGGTTTTACCGAAGTGATCGGCCTGTACATGTACACGTATTTTTGGGGCCTCAGCGCGACCGATCTCGCGGGGCTAACCTTGGTCGCGTTTCTTGGAACGCTGGCCGCTTTCATTCTCGCACCCTGGCTCTCAAAGCGTTTTGACAAAGGCCCGATTGCGTCTGCGGCCATTCTTATTTTGATGGTCACCTACCCCACCTTTATCGGATTGAGGCTTTTGGGGGTCTTGCCTGAGAATGGCGATCCTGCCTTGTTGATCGTGCTCGGTGCCAGCGCCGTTATCACTGTTTTCGCGGCCGTGACGATGTTTATCCTCTTTGTGTCTATGATTGCAGATACGATCGATCAGAACGAACTCGCCACCGGGCAGCGGCAAGAAGCCATCTACACGTCCGCGTACACGTTTTCTTTGAAAGCCACATCGGGACTAGGCGGTCTAACAGCAGGCCTGTTATTGCAGGGCATACAGTTTCCGCAAAATATGACCGTGGAGGATATTCCGCAGCAGACCCTCAACACGCTTGGCCTTACGGTGGCTGGCGTGATTATCTCGTTTTGGTTTATCGCCTTTTTAATCTCGAGAGCGTACCCGCTGACACGACAAGCGCACGAGAAAATCCAGTCTCAGCTGGCGGCGACGGTCTCCGCCGAGTGAGCGACGCGCGTCCGTCGGAGCCGGTCGATATGCCTGCGCCTTTTGACCAATCTTTGTGCGGTATATATGACATACCGTCGAGACGCTGCGGTGATCCGCAACGGGATGCGGACGATTTCATCGAGAACGGATAGCAAAGATGAGTGAGTTTTCAGGCAAGTTCCCGAAGCGGGAAAAGAAAAAGGCGGAAACCCGCAAAAAGATCATCAATGCGTCCTTGGAATTGTTCTTTGAGCGCCCGAGCAGTGACGATGTCAAAATGGAAGAAGTGGCAGAGCGTGCGGGAATTCACGTCCAAACTTTGTACCGCCATTTTCCGACAAAAGTCAGCCTCATGCTTGCGGGAGACCAATACTATCTCGACAAATTTGAAGTGTTCATCAACGACCCTATGCGCGATGGGAATACGTTTACGATCTGGCGGGAATGGCTGAAGCTCGTCTATGCCGAATTTCTCGAAGACGAAGAAAAGTACAAGAATCTTTATCTTCGAAAGTTTGAATCCATGAGCGGCATTGCGGATTTGTGGAGAATCCAAATCGCCTATGAGGACATCCTTTGCGCCTCTTTCGCAAAAGACTTTGCGATGAATGCCGACGGGGTTGGCGTGCCGCGACTCGTCGCAGGCATGCTGCTCGCCGGGAATGCCGCGAACATTCGCCGCTTCACGCAAGAAAAAGTGGACTTCATGAGCGATGTCTTGGAGACGATCAAAATCGTCGAAGACTTGTTCTCACACTTGATCGTTCACAAGGCCAAATCTGCCTAAACAGAATCCTCGACCCGCTCTAGAACCGCTTCTGCAGTTCGACGAAGAAATTGCGTTGTGTCAAAAACTGCTCGAGCCGCGCGAAACCAAGCTCAGGCGTCGATACGGTGACCGAGTCTGGGATGTTCTCATCAAAGACATTGTTGATCGAACCGATGATCGTCCAATCGCCATCCGCACTCGTCCAGATCGCGCGAAGGTTCAAAATATCATTCGCTTTGATCGTATAGATCGGGTCGTCAAACAGCGTGTTGTGAAGATCATCCGTATACGTCCAATCACCAAGGACGGCCAGATCCCCGCGATTGTCCAAGTCAAACGTATATCCTGCAAAGGCCGTTACCGTGTGCTCGGGAGACCTTGGCAGCGTGCTGCCCTCGACCGATTCTGAGACCCCCAACGCATCATTGATTAAGAGGGTGTCAAAGCGCTCGATTTCTGTATCCAGATAGCCATAATTCAAGCCCAATTGAAGCGCATTGGTTGGCAGCCATTGGGCTTCAAGCTCGACGCCAAACGAGCGCGACTCTGGAACATTCACAATCAATTGCTGAACGATGCCCCCGGCATTGACAAAATTCACCGGCGCTTGCTGATCCTGATAGTCATAAAAGAACGCGCTGCTGGAATACTGGAATGTGCCATCGGCATTTTGATCTTTGACACCGACTTCATAAGCATCGACAATTTCCTCATCGACAAAGCGCTCATCAACATCCGTTAGCGGATTGTCTAGCGTCAGCTGACCGAGGCGCATCCCGCCGGCCTTATAGCCGCGGGTATATTGCGCATAGGCGAGCCCGCTTGCCCCAAAGTCTCGGCTAAGACCGACGGTTCCCGTCCAAGCATCCCACTTGTTTGACAACGTTCGTGTATTGTCATTCGGCGTCAATTGGATCCAAGGGATGGGCGCCAGCACGCCTGCGCCTGCCCCAAAAGCGCCATTCGGATCAAAGGC
>JBCCXW010000262.1:0-3505 GCA_039191105.1 Pseudomonadota bacterium | reverse complement strand
TCCTGCGGATCGACGCGCCCGCCTGGGAAGACGTATTTGTCCGGCATAAAATCGTGTCGCCCGGAGCGTTTTCCCATCAGAACCCGAGCTTGCGCCTGATCACGGCGCACAAGAATGAGCGTTGCGGCATCGCGGGGACGCGGACTTGGCTGATCTGTCACAATGATTTCGCCGTTATCTTCGCGATCATAAGCGGTGCCAAGGTCGGGTTTGTTCATCGCTTACGCTTTCCCTTACCGCCGGACGTTTTCCTGCCGCTGCGCATGCTGCCAGAGCGATGCGTGCGATCAAAGCGCTTCCCCCGCGTCCGTTTCTGCGATTTCTCCCCGGGGCGCCGCGGGCGCGGATCGGAGATCAGCTCAAGCAATAGGCCGCCATCGAGCGGTGTGACCTCTCGCAGGCGCACTTGTACCGGCTGGCCGAGCTCATAACGACGTCCCGATGTGTCTGCGACCAAGGCCTGCGCGGCCTCTTGAAAGCGCCAATATTCCTCAGAAATCTGCGAGGCTGGGCAAAAGCCGTCAGCGCCGGTTTCGGCCAGGCGGACGAACAATCCCGAGCCCGTGACGCCGGTAATACGTCCTTCGAACTCCGCACCAACCCAATCGGCGAGGAAGCTCGCAAGGTAGCGATCCGTCGCATCGCGCTCGGCGGCCATTGACCGGCGTTCGGTGCGCACCAAGTGTTCGGCGGTCTCATCAAGCTGTGCGACCTGTTTTTCCGGCAAGCCGTCGGGTCCAAACTTCAGCGCTTTGATCAAGGCCCGATGCACAATCAAATCACTATAGCGGCGAATCGGGCTGGTGAAGTGCGCATATTTGGCAAGGTTCAGGCCGAAATGACCAATATTCTCCGTGCTGTAAATCGCCTGGCTTTGCGTTCGCAGAACGATTTCAGAGACCGCCTCAGCATGCTCGGTCGCGTCGAAGTCAGCCAATAGCCGATTGAACCGATGCGTCTGCGTGCGCTCGCCCAAGGGCCATTTGATGTCGAGGGTTTTGAGAAATTCAGACAGCGCCGCAATTTTCGCGTCCGATGGCGTATCATGAATGCGATAGAGCAGGGGGGTCTTACGCTTTTCGAGCTCCTCGGCGGCGCAGACATTTGCCTGGATCATAAACTCTTCGATCAGTTTATGCGCTGTGAACCGTTCTTTTGTGCGAATGCCCAACACGGCGCCGTCTTCGCCCATTTCAACTTTCCGCTCTGGCAAATCAAGCTCAAGTGGTCCGCGTTTTTCGCGCGCAGCGCTCAGGGCATCATAAGCGGCCCAAAGCGGTTTTAGCACGCGATCTAAAAGGGGGCGCGCCCGCGCCGAAGGATGGCCGTCAATCGCGCGCTGCGCCTCTTCATAAGACAACGCGCCAGCAGACCGCATAAGCGCTCGCAGAAACCGATGTGAACGCTTCGTGCCGGATCGGTCAAAGGTCATCTCGACCGCAAGGCAATGACGGTCTTGACCTTCTTTCAACGAACACGCGTCAGCGCTGAGCTCGAACGGCAGCATTGGCACGACGCGGTCGGGAAAATATGTTGAGTTGCCTCGCTTCAGAGCTTCCTGGTCGAGCGCGCTGCCAGGCGTCACAAATGCCGCCACGTCGGCGATAGCGACGATCACACGGAAGCCATCGGGCAATGATTCAGCGAATACAGCATCATCGTGATCGCGGGCGTCGGCAGGATCAATCGTGATCAAAGGCGTTTGCCGCAGATCTGTGCGGGGCACTTCGGCGGGTGTGGCGCGCTGCGCGGAAGAGATCACATCTTCGGGAAACCCCGTCGGAATGTCGTGCGCAGCGATCGCCAGCAAAGACGCCGCCCGCGGGTCCTCACGGTGGCCAAGGATCTCGATGATTTGACAGCGGACCGGCCCATATCCGCGTTGTGGTAAGGGCTTGGCCAGGACCAGGTCACCGTCTTCGGCACCGTTGCGGTCCGCTTCGCGGACGTGCAGCTCGGCTTTGATTTTGCGGTTTGCAGGCTGCACACGGCCGCCCCGCGCAGTGGCCAGGTAAACGCCTGTGATCGGTCGCTCATCGTCCCGCGCTTCAAACAGTTTCATCAACCGGGCCGTCCACACCCCACCGGTTTCCTTTAGTCTTGCAAGGCCTCGATCACCAATGCCAGGGGCTGGCCCGCGCATTTTTTTGGAATAGCCATCATACAGGATATCAGGGCCGAACGGACCGTCTTTGCCGGTTGCGCGCGCGATCAAATCGCCATTCTCGTCAGTTCGTTCAAATACAATGACGCTGGTTGGAGGCGGTGTTTCGGACCTGGCCCAGGCCCGCCGCCCGGTTTTCGTGAGCGTTCCGTCGGCTTCCAGGTCCTTCAAAATGGCGCGCAAGGTTTGCCGCTCGCGGCCTTTGACTTTCAGGCCGCGGGCAATGTCTTGTTTGGTCGTGGCGTCCGGATGCTGTTCGAGGAACGCCAGCACCGTGGCTCGATCAGGAAAACTCATGGCGCGCGCTTTATAGTAAGTTGCGGCGCTTGGCTTGTGATATTTTTAAGGCAGGAAAGAAAACGGATCGACAGGCGTCAGCGCGAACGAGCCGGCGCGCGCGCCCCACTCGCCGGTGAGCACCTCATAGTGCAAGTGCCGTGGAATGCGATAGCTCGCCGTATTGCCCATGACCCCAATCACTTGACCCGCAACCACAATCGAGCCGGTTTCAAGCCCGGGCTGAAACCGCTCTAAATGCGCATAGCGTGTGAACACACCGCCGCCGTGATCAATCACCAGCATATTGCCATAATCGTCACGGTACAGCTTTTCCACAATCGTACCATCGGCGCCGGAATAGATGTCGACGGGACCGGCTGTGTGAAGGTCAATGCCCTTGTGCGGACGCCCACCGCGCGGCCCAAATCCTGACGATAAGCACCCCGCTTCAACCGGTGCCACAGCAATCTCTACGCCTTCAATTTCGACGATGGGCGCGTAATCGACGATTGTGAGTCCGTCGACCGGGTTGGGCGCATTTGAGACGGTCATCAGCGGGCAGACCGATAAGCTCTCAGGGAACACTGATGCGACCGTTTCTTCGGAACTGCTCGGTTGAGGTAAAACCGCTTCGTTCGCGGGGGCGGGTTGCGGTTCGGGTTCGGCCATGGGCTGTGGTTCCGGCGCTGGGCTTGGCGGCAAAGGGTCTGCGGGTACGCTTGAGGGTTGTGGCGTGGTGGTGCATGCCGCCATTGTGAGCAGCATAAAGATGGCCGTCATTTGGGGCATCCGCTTGAAATACAACACTTTGATTTTCCTCCCTAAGTGTGTCGCTTCGCCCCCTAATGATTTGTCTCAAAACTCTTCGAGATTGAGCCGCATTTCTGATAAGTATGGCTTGAACCCGACTTTCTCATAGGCGCGAATAGCCGAGACATTGCCGGGATAAACGGTCAAATGAACTTCCGGCAATCCGACCGTCTGCGCCCAAGCAAAAAGGTGCTTCAAAATCTTTTGGTTGAGGCCTTTGCCGCGGTGCTCAGGCACGACAAAGAGAAAGCC
>JBCCXW010000261.1:0-3507 GCA_039191105.1 Pseudomonadota bacterium | reverse complement strand
TAGCATGCTGTTAATGCCAGACCCAATCGATCGCAGCGCCGCGCTCGGGCCACTCAAAGTGCTTTCGAATGCGGCCCGCTGGGACGCCATCAAGAGCGACCTGATCGAAGCTATGATCTGGGATAGATCCGTGCCACAAGAACTCTGCCGAACCCTATCGACCGTCCCAGCAGTTCATCGGATAGATGGGCGCGAAACGCTCACAATTGATCGGATCGCGGATTATGTGACCACACTCACGCGCCTTTGGGGCCTCGACCCTTGCGCGGCCACGGAGTGGTTGGCGCGGGACATAGCAATGCTCGCGGCGCGGCTTACAGATCAAATCGGTGACCGCGAGGTCCTGGTGCGGATCGAGTGGATCGAAGACAACGCGTGTTGCAAATTCCATTGTGATCGGGTCGAGGCGCGCGTGATTTGCACCTATCTCGGGCCGGGCACGGAATATGGATTTGCAAATGCGCAAGGCGAGGTTGGCGACGTGGCGCAGGTGCCGACCGGGTGCCCGATCGTGCTGAAGGGTAAGCTCTGGCCGGGCGTGCCGCCATCTTCGCTCTTACATCGCTCGCCTGCGATTGAGGGAACCGGCCAAACCCGTCTCGTAGTCGTTTTGAACGAAGCGCTTTGAAGCCGCTTTGGGATCTAAACCGGCTCCGCGACGATGACATAGTTGCGGCCATGGGCGAGCCCGCCTTCACGGTCGATGAGCTCAAGAGCTTTCGCGCGTAAGTCCTCTCCACGCTGCGTCATCGCCTGTCTTAGATATACATCCTCCAACCGGTCCAGGCGCGGCGCACATAGGTCGATTTGCGAGTCGACAAAGCTCGCTTTGTAGCGAATGTCGAAATGCTCCAACGCGCGCGGTGTGAACTCAGCGCGCTTGAGTTGATCCATGACCCAGCCGGACGGATATTCGCGATAGGGCAAATCTCCCCCAAGCAGCAAGCAAGCATCGCGAAACCGGCCAATCTGCCAAACCAGCCGTCCCGCCTCTGAGGCCGGTTGAAAGTCGGGCACATAAGGTTCTGGACCAGTAATGTATAACCGCCCGCGGGTGAGTGGCCGAAAGCGCGCAAACAGATACGCTTGGAAATAGGGCGCAAATCCTTCAATCGCCCCTAATAAATAATCCGCCAAAACCGTGTCATACAGCTCGCCCTTGAGCAGATCGGCCTTGGCCCAATTGCCTTGAATGATTTTGTCTTGTGGGCGACGTTTTTTGTCTGTTGCTTTGCGCACCTGTTCGGCATCGCCGGGCGCGCCGGTAACAGCTGTCCAGCGTTCAGTGCGAAGCTGTGCGACCCATTTGGCCGAGTGGACGCCAGTTCCTGCATCCAAAAACGCTCCCCATGGACGGTCACCTTGCGCCTGCTCAATATACTCAAAAAGCGGTGAGGTTTTCCCGCTTGGTGTCTTTGCCATCGCTTATTCCAGCCCGTTTGATCGCGAGTTGAGGCGCGCCTGTTCTATGTCTGTTTTCCGGCGCGATGGCAAACTTTGATTGTGCTCAAAAAACGGTGCATGCGCCCCAGACAAATCTCCAGCGATTCTCTGGCGATTTTCGCCCCGGTGAGGGGAGATTGCTGTGTTGCGAAATTGCGTTTCGCCATTATGGTCCGGGCGTCCATGTCACAAGAGTAGACTGCGAGAAGACCCGATGAAGAAACTCTTTTTTGCGGCCCTGGCCGTGTTGTTAACCGCCAACCCGGCGACCGCTGATACCAAATTGCTGCGCTTTCCGGACATTCACGGCAATGAAATTGTCTTCTCATATGGCGGCGATATTTGGATTACCCGGACCACAGGTGGCGGGGCGCGCAAAGTGACCTCTCATCCTGGTATTGAGCTGTTTCCAAAATTCTCACCAGATGGACGCTATATTGCGTTTACCGGTCAGTATGGCGGCGATGAGCAAGTCTTCGTTGTGCCATCAAGCGGCGGCGAGGCACAGCAGCTCACCTACTATCCGGCAAGCGGTCCGCTGCCCGCGCGCTGGGGCTATGACAATCAGGTTCAGGGGTGGTCACCGGATGGCGAGTCGAGTGTGTTTCGGTCGCTGCGCGATGGCTCCGGCTTGACCGATGGCCGCCTCTACACAGTCCCACGCGCAGGCGGTTTGCCAGAAGCGCTGCCAATGACGATTTCAGGCGCTGGAATATTGTCGCCAGATGGAACGCAAGCACTGTTCTCGCCGCTGATGCGGGATTTCCGCACCTGGAAACGCTATGAAGGCGGCTGGGCGCAGGATCTCTACATTTTCGACCTCGATGGCTCCGGCTCGGTCAATATTACAGATCATCCGCGTACGGACCGTGATCCAATGTGGGTCGGCGATACGATCTATTTTGTCTCAGACCGAGACGATTACTTGAACATTTATGCGTATGACTCCGACACTGGTGAAACCCGCCAGATCACCGCTCATGACGGCGCGGACGTGCGCTGGCCAGGAGATGATGGGCAAAGCCGCATTGTTTATGAACTCAATGGTGCGCTGCGGGTTTTGAATGTCGAGACACTCGAGGATACGCCGATCGAAGTTTTTGTCAGCGATGATGACAGTCTGACCCGGCCGCGCCTGACCAATGCCGCTGATGATGTGCGCGGCTACTCGTTGAGCCCGGATGGCGTTCGCTTAGCGGTCGCAGCGCGCGGCGATGTATTCTCCGTACCGGTGGAAGATGGCATCTCGCGCAACCTGACCGACACCTCTGCTGCGCATGAGCGCGATGTGGCTTGGTCACCCCAAGGGGATATGATCGCGTTCATCTCAGACGCCACCGGCGAGGAACAAATCTATGTGCGTGATGCGCTTGGCGAAGCGCCAGCGCGGCAAGTGACGGAGACGCTGTCGCGCCGGATTTACAATCCGGTCTGGTCGCCGGATGGCACCAAAATCGCGTTTGGTGATACTGAAGCGCACATTCTGGTGGTTGACGTAGAAACCGGACGCGTCCGCGAAGTGTTTGATGATCCAGGCTTTCATCAGCACGATTATGCGTGGTCGCCGGATAGTCGATACCTGGCCTTCTCGGCGCAAGAGCCCGATTTGCGCGGGCTCTCTTTCCGTTCGCTGCATATCTGGGACGGCGAGACCGGAGATCACCAACGGGTCACCGATCCGATGTTCTCCGAGTATAACCCGGTTTGGTCGGCCGATGGCGAGCATTTATTCTTCCTCTCCCGCAGAGAATTCGCGCCCCTGATCGATACGCTGGAATGGAATTATGCCCAGCATCGCAGCATCGGTGTTTTCGCCCTCGCTTTGAACACGGACAGCCCCAATCCATTCCTGCCGCAAAACGCCGAAGTGGCGGTGAAGGAGAACGATGCGGACGAAGAGAGCGAAGATGAAAGCGAAGCCGATAATGCAGTGACGGTCGAGATTGATTTTGACGGCCTGTCTGATCGGGTCATCCGCGCGCCGATTGAGGCAGACAATATTTATGCGCTTGCGCTCACAAAGGGGCATATTCTGACCTATCATGGCGGGGCGTTCCATTATGG
>JBCCXW010000260.1:0-3508 GCA_039191105.1 Pseudomonadota bacterium | reverse complement strand
TCAAGAGGTCCCGATGTTTGAGACGTCAATTGGAGTTCTTGCGTTGTCGCAATCACATCGTCGCGCTGCGATGAAAAACCGCTGCTAAAGCTCGACAAATCCGTGTCGGCATCGCGGAATGTTTCAAAATCTGCATAGCCGAAAAGGAATTTTAGATTGGCAAAGCCAAGGTCGTAATTGGCTTCAAGATCAAACGTGGTTTGTTCTGTGTCCAGCGTCGTCGCAAAGTCGGTATCAATTGTGTAGGGGTCGGGATTGACCGGACTATTGCCGCCGCCAACGCGTGGGTTGATCGGCGTGATGCCGCCGGTCAAGACACCTTCCAAACTGCTCGGGTCTGTGGGCGTCCCGATCAAATTGTATCCAAAGTCACTGTTGCCGTTTCCGCCTTGGGTCCAATAGCTCCCACGGAGAGTCACATCAAGGCTGTCGGTCGGCTCATAGCGCAGTTGAGCGCGCAAGTAGGTTTCATCCTTGTCGCGAAGTCCAGCATCGGGATTGAAGCTATTTTCGACGATGAAATCGTGTTGCTCCATCGCTGCTGTAAGGCGGAAAAACAGATTGTCTGAAAGCGCGACATTGCCAAAGGCTTCTCCGCGTACGCGGCCGAAATTGCCGAGGGTCAAGTTGCCGCCATATTCAGGATCAGCTGATGGAGCACGGGAGATAATGTTGACGGCGCCGCCAAAGGCATTTCGCCCATACAGCGTGCCCTGCGGACCGCGAAGGACCTCAACGCGCTCCACATCGACAATGGATGCCAATGCTTGCGAGGTCAGCGATCGATAAATCCCATCGACATAGAATGAGATCACGGGGTCTTGTTGCACCGAGACGTTTTCCGTGCGCGCGCCGCGGATGGCAGGCCGCGCGTCATTTCCCGATTGACCAAATTGCAGACCAGGGGCGAGTTTGTCGAGCGTCGAGAGATCGGTTACGCCCGCTGCCGTTAAAGAGTCTCCTGAAATGGCAGTGACCGATAACGGAACGTCTTGAACACTCTCGGAGCGCTTTTCGGCCGTGACTGTGACAATCGCGAGTTTCTTTTCTGGTTCCGGCGCTGCTTCGTCATCCGACGTTTGCGCCGAAGCGAGCGGTAGAGTTGCGGCGAATGCGATCGCTGCGGTGCTGCTCAGCAAGGACCTGATTATTGTGGATCGATGGGGCATAATATTCCTCCAAACACTGCATCCCGATGCACGAGAACTGCATCTTTTGACTTCGAATGCAATAAGCTTTTTTGAGATGCTCCGCATTCGAAGTCAGATTTGGATCGATCTGTTGCAATTTAGGCGCATCACATGGGTTCGGAACTGCGCAAATGCTCGATATCTAACCAGTCGTAAAAGCAAAGCGACGGGCTGACACGGGTGTCCTGATCAGATCGGAGGCGAACGGTGCCCTCTAAAAAAGGCACTCATGTTGGGCGCAGCCAAAGCCTCTTATTTGGCAGCAAGAGAGAGAAAACCGCAGCATTCGGCCGCGCAACTCAGACTCTTACTCGAAACGCGATACGGGCTCACTACGCGTGGGCCTGTCCGACCGTTTTCCGTCGCAAGGAACTCAAACCGGTTACGGAATCGACTTTACATATCGCGATAGTTGACTACACTAAAGTCAAATCAATGGTTTGTCAGAGACGAGCAAGAGCTCGCCACCATGGGAGGAAAAAATGGATTGTAAGACCGTCATTATGGCGAGCGTTTCTTGTGGAGCGCTATTGCTGACCCAGGCATCGGCAGATGCGCAGGACACGGCATCTCTGGAGGACGCGACTGCCGATACCGACGCCGTCAAGCGATTGCCAAATGTCACGGTGACGAGTGAGCGACGGGAGAGTTCGCTGCTCGATACGCCGATCGCCATTTCCGCTTATGACTCTGAAACGCGGGACAACCTCGGCATCTTAGATGCCAATGATATCGCCGATTTCACGCCGGGCATGACGTATCAGACCAGTCCGAACCGGATCACCATTCGCGGTATTGGCCGCCTGGACAATGCGCTCGGAACCGACCCCGGCGTTGCCACATATATTGATGGCGCATACACCCCTGATGCGCTCACCCTCGACCGGTCTCCGCTTTTCGTGGAGCGTATCGAAGTGCTACGCGGCCCGCAGGGCACCCTGTTCGGCCGCAATGCGATCGGTGGGTTGATTAACATCGTCTCCAAGCGCCCGGTGTTTGAACCGGAAACCGAAGCGCGCTTGCGGGTCGGCAAATTTGAGAGCGTGGATGTTGCGCTGACCCATAGCGGTCCCCTGTTCGGCGCGTCGTCCACCGCTTATCGGGTTAATCTTCAAGGCACGGTCAGTGGTGAGGGCCGCTACGATAATACGTTTGATGGGATTGGTGAGATTGCCAGCGACGATGAGCAATACTCTTTGGATCTGCAGCTCACGCATAATTTTTCGGATCGTTTCTCTGCTTGGGCGCGCTATCGAACGGAGTTTATTGATGGCACGGCGGTCGCAGATCGCCGCGCAGCGCCTTATGATTTCCGTGGGCCCGCCGCACCGCCGCTTGGATATTCAGGGGCTTTGACGCCGAATGTCCTTTACGGACTTGAGGACACCAATCCGAGCGTCAATGACCCACTCACTCAACGGCTCGACTTTGCCGGTCGGTCTCGATTTGAGGATGTGCACGAGTTCAATTGGGAGATAGAATGGGATGCGGGGCCTTTCGATCTCAAATATCTCGGCTCCGACATTCAACGAAGCTTTGACTATGCGGTCGACGTGGATGGCACAGCGCGCGCGTTTCACACGCTCAGCGCCATGGATCCGACCGTTCAAGACCCATTTGGAACGGTTACCACCACCTTCCATGTCAACGAGATCGGCGACGACCTGACCACGGCCAGCCATGAACTCCAATTTCTATCTAACCAAGATGGCTCGCTGCAGTGGATTGCCGGCCTCTACTATTACGAAGAGACATCTGAGCAGCCCTTCGCGCTGAACTTGCCGCAAGCGGTCGCGGCCGGTACGCCGCAAATTTTTGATTTCACCGCCATCACTGGTGCCTGCTTTGGCGGCCTTGCGCCGGATTACATTTGCGGACTTGGCGGGGTTCCAGGTGAAGCCAATCCCGATAACAATTATTACTTTCAGACGGGCGATCTTGAAACCGAAGCACTGGCGGCATATGGCCAAGTAGATTGGGCGTTCGCGCCGGGTTGGTCAGCAAAAGCCGGTCTTCGCTATACCGAAGACGAGAAACAAGGCTTTGAGGCGCAAAATATCTATGCCTTTGATCCGAATGGCGCTTTTGGGGCAGGCGCAGGCGTGCTGGCGCCCATCCCTTGGATCCAATTGACGCCGAATGACAATACACGAACGTTGTCAAACAAGTGGGATGCTTGGACCGGAACCGTCGGTCTAAGCCGAGACTTTGGGGCAAGCGGGCTCGCCTATGCGCAATATACCCGCGGCTATAAGGCCGGCGGGATGCGCCTCGGTCAGCTGACGCTAGACAATCCGCTCACGGATGTTGATGAGCGC
>JBCCXW010000259.1:0-3535 GCA_039191105.1 Pseudomonadota bacterium | reverse complement strand
TTTATGGTTCATGGCGCGTTTCACCCCGATATGTTGACCGCTGAGGGGCTAGACCAGATTGGCGACCGTAAGCAGCGCGATTTCTTACGCTGGCTCAGCCTGTTCGCCGAAGGACGGGCGAACCCCGATGGAGGGTTGCCGATCCGCACCTATGGTTGGCTCGACACCATCCCAGCCGATCTGACCGTCATTGTCGGCCATGACATCCGCAGCCGTCGGTCGCCGGTGTTTGAGCACAAAGCGCAAGGCGGCCGCGCCGTCTTTCTCGACACGGGCTGCGGAAAGGGCGGGCGTTTGACGTGGATGGATCTGCCAGACGAGACCTTTGGACAGTTCGTGCCGCGCTCGAAATCGGCTTAACGCCGCTTGTTTTTGCGGGTCCGCAGTTTCAACCACAGCCATAAGGCCGCGCTGATTGCAGCGACGCCAAAGGCGCTAACCGGCAAAACGAACTCTGGATGGACGAAAACGTCTGGATCCCAACCCCAGGTCCAAGCCTCAATTGGGCTGGCTTGGAACAGTTCCGTTACAACGGAGAGCGCCGTAAAGCCAGCAATGCTGGACCCCGCGACGACCGAGAGCCATTTAAATTTCTCAGACCGTCGGCGCTCGGCATCGTCTCGGATCAATGCTTCTGTATTGGCAAGGTCTTGCGAAATCGCGGTCTTTAAGTCGGGTATGCGCATGCTCTGTCGCAAATCATTGCTCCAAAGGTCGTGATCCGCAACATAGCTCACACGCGGGAGGCTATAGGCGGTTCGCAATTGCAGGGCTTGCGTGCGGGCTTGGCTGATGGTTGCCAGCGTCGCCTCTGCGTTTTTGTCGCCGAAATCATGCCATTTGGTCATGCTCGAGACGAGCCGCGACCAGGCCTCTTGCTCATGCAAAGCGAGCAAGGCCAACGGCGCATACGCTTGCCGCCATGGGCCTTGTTTATAGTTACGGACAAATGGGTTTGAGGGTTCGTCCGCGATGACGATGGCGCCGCCTTCTGGAGCCGCAGCGCGTGCTTTGCCTTGGAAGGGGCGGCGCAATTGGATTTCCACTTCGTCCAAAGCGCCGACATCGTAACGAGCGGAATAGTGTTTGGCTGCGCGCACGGCGAGGTCATCGAGAACATCTCTGCTCTCTGCTCCAGAGATCCGCATATAGACCGCCGAGAAGACCCGCGCATCGCTTCGAACTTTGCTGGCGGGACCGTCGAGCAAAGCGCGGGCAATATCGCCAAGGCGAAACGCCGCCGACGGCGTCGTGGGTACGCTCCCATTGACCATCCAGGTCAGCGTATTGAAGCGCGCAAAAGCGTGCAGGGCTTCTAAAATCAGATCCGGATGCAGCGGCCGGCCCGGCATGTTCAGCGAGATGGGCAAATCCAAAAGCGAGACCCCGGAACGAAAGACATGCAGATCCGGCGCACCGATGCGGACTTCGATCGATGGCGTGTCAAATCCATGATCCGTATGCAGACGGTCCTGTGCGGTACGACTCAATATCAATGCCAGGCGCGGATCGTCGCGTTTCGCGCCATTGCCGAGAAACAGGTCCACCATTCTGTTTGTTGGCTTCGATTGTGCGTTCAAAATATAGCGCCGCGCGCGTGAAGAGTCGCGCCCATTCATCAAGCTACGCGCTGCCGGAAACAAGTCGGGCGACGCAATTGGTTTCGGGTCGGCAATCCAAATCGGGGCACCGCCTTCATCGCTTTTAAACTTAGCGGCGTGCGGATGCAGCCAGTGACCTTGGCTCGATCCCATGCGCGCAGGTTTGCCAGCTTCATCGGCAACGATGTCGCTTTGGCGATAGTCATCAAAACACCAATCCGGGGCCGACAAATCAGACTGCCTTGTCCGGCCGAGATAAAAGAGGCGGATTTCATGATCGGCCGCGATGAAGGTGTTGGACATAGCTCTGCTCTCAGGCTGGTTTTGAACCTAATTCCAATATGCCCGCGCCATCAGGGCAAGGCCAAATTTGGAATTAGGATTGGATTTCGCGGCACTCTCGGGCGAAGGATCCAGGGCGCCGACAGCACCTGGTGATATTCCGCTACGGGACCGCATTCCATCTATTGAACATCGCGCTGATTTCTGTATGCGGTGGCGACGACGATAAAGCGAGCTACAGCGAGCCCTGAACAAAGCAGCCGGATTGATTGATATCAAGGCGTTGAATGGGAAATCTGTCAGCCGCGATGGGGCTCTATAGAACCATCCAATAGCCGCCGAACACGTCTTAGTTTTGGCTTCGCCGATCGGCGATTTCGGATTGAGAAGATGAAGATGGCTGGTTTCAATGATCATCACCGCACCTATGGGTCTACCGGATCAAAGGCGCAGCTTGGCGACACATTTCTGTCCTCGAAACACTTTGATCATATGGCCGCCACGGCGGAACTTGTAAGGACTGGAATCGCGTAAGCGGCATCCCAGCCCGCGATGCGTCGCGTCGCCCCGTTCATTTCGTTTGCTCCGTCACAGACACTCCCTTCCGCCACTGGACCACTGCCATTATGACCCAGTCTCCTCAACCGGTTCGATTGCGCCCCTATGGCGTACCGACGTTTCGCACCGCACGTGATGCGATTAGCGCCTATGCCGGCGATGATCATATCTATGCCCTGTACCCGCGGCGCATCGAACGCGCCGCGCGGACCTTTGTCTCCGGTTTTCCGGGTCGAGTTCTGTTTGCGGTGAAAGCCAATCCGCACCCATCTCTGCTGAACGTCTTATGGCGCGAAGGTGTGCGTCAGTTCGATGTTGCATCGCTGCGGGAAATAAGCTTGATCCAGGCTTTGTTTCCTGAAGCAAAAATGTATCTGATGAACCCGGTTAAGTCGCGGCGGACCATTGCCGTGGCCTATGAAAACGGTATCCGCGATATTGCCTTCGATCATCAGGACGAGCTGGACAAGATCATCGAGGTCACCGGCGAGGCCGGCGATCTGACGTTGCACTTACGCTTAGCGTTACCAGAGACCGATGCGGCGATGCCGCTCTGTGGCAAATATGGCGCCGGTTTTGAGGAGGCCCTGACGCTGCTGCCGAAGGCACGGCGGCTAGGGGCCCGCATTGGGCTATGCTTTCATGTCGGCTCACAATGCTTGAACGTCGAAAGCTACGATATGGCCATTGCTTATGTCCGTGCGCTCCTGGATGCCGCTCAGGTCGAGATTGACAGTCTAGATCTCGGCGGTGGATTCCCGGTGCCCTATCCCGGTATGACGCTTCCACCCCTGCAGACCTATTTTGGCGCTGTTCGCGAAAGCCTCGCGAAGCACGGATTGGCCGATATCGAGATGATCGGGGAGCCGGGCCGCGCGCTTTGTGCGGAAGGCGGCTCGACGCTGGCGCGAGTCGAATTGCGCAAAGGTCAAGATCTTTACTTGAATGATGGGACCTATGGATCACTGTTCGACGCAGGCGCGTTTGATTGGCCCTTTCCGGTGAAGCTTCACCGTTTCGGCGCCCGTCTGCCGCGGTCGACGCAATCTCCGTTCCGGTTTTTTGGGCCGACCTGTGACAGTGTTGATGCGATG
>JBCCXW010000258.1:0-3554 GCA_039191105.1 Pseudomonadota bacterium | reverse complement strand
GCGCCGCGACCAGCAATCCTCAGCCGTAGTTTCGGCGCATACTGAAACGTGTGCCAGAGCGCTGAATCCTGATGACGCGTCGGGCCACAGGACAGAGCGCCATTTTTCGAGATGTTCAACTGAACGTTCTGACGTTCGCTGAGCGATTGATACGCTTGTTGAAGGGGCTCTGCATCTGGGTGTGGGATGATCAGGACTTCAATCGCCCCACCGCAAGGCAGGGGCAGATCGACAAATGGCGAGCCTGCGCCATAGCGCAATGACCGGACGGCGCGGTCTGCAATTGCTTGTCGGGCTTGCAAAATGACATCTGCATCTATGCACCCGCCCGATATGTAACCGACATGACCGCCCGAACACACTGCGAGCAGGGCGCCTGGGGCTCGAACGGCGCCGCCTTCTGTCGCTGTAATCAAGACCAATGCGCTCGGCGCTCCTTGCTTGAGCCAAGCATTGAGCTGTCCCAGAACGTCGACAGCGTGTTCTCCAGTCATCGCCATTGCAGCCATATCTGAGGTGTAAACGAGGAATAAACGCTGCGCCAGTCGATTTTGGCGCCGCGACCGCGTGCGGATTATCGGGTGGGCCGAGCTAGCGGGCTTGATGTATCGCTGCCTTTGTGCGCGCCGATGCGTACGGCCGGTTAAATCACAAAATTCGATAATCCGCATTATGTGAAATAATGGCTTGATATCAAATATGCGGCGCCATGGACTATCGTTGGCTGTGTTTGCGCCTCTGGGGCGCGTCTAAGCAGCGCGGTCTCTGATGGACGGCGGCTCAGCGCGCTGTGGCACTTACCGTGTGTGACTGACCATGTGCGCCAAATATGAGCGCCCATCTATGGCCCCGCGCGGATCGCGTTTTTCCAACCCCCTCTTCCCATAGAACCGTGTGACGCCTGCGCGAAACCTTCTCCGCAATACCTAGGGTCGCATTTCGACCACAAATTCTTTGAGAAATCCGATCTTTACTTGTAATTATTTTGATCCGTACTCTGAGCTGTGCCAGATATTTTCATATCAAAATAAAAATAGAGAGAGGTAAATAATCATGTTCGAATTGGCAAAGTTCAACCAAACGATTCTGCCGGATGTGTTCTTTGAGCAAGC
Source organism: Pseudomonadota bacterium (assembly GCA_039191105.1). GTDB lineage: Bacteria > Pseudomonadota > Alphaproteobacteria > Caulobacterales > Hyphomonadaceae > Henriciella. Next base: position 2,442 of record JBCCXW010000258.1, on the reverse strand, counting down.
GCGCTGGGTCGACCGTCTGTTCCCGCGTCGTCCAAAGGTCAAGATCCTGGTCGTCGTCGATACCAGTGTCGGTTTATCTGGCGGCTTTGGGATCGGAAAAGCTGTTTCACTGATCCGTGCAAACGTTGACAGCTATGTTCGGTTTGACGTCGACCAAGCCGACTTGGGTCGAAAACGCTCCCTATTGCAGGTCAACGCCGCCCCTGGGCCGACTCAGCCAAAATACGAGAATTTTCGCTTTTCCAGTCGGGTCAATGGTCGGTTCGTGATCAATGACTACGATCAGATCTGGTGCTTTGGCTTCGCGCCAACGCTGCACTCGGGCGGCAGCGACACCCAGGTTACGGGCAGTCCCTACGCCGCAACGGATAACGATATGGCGGTACTCACCGACTGGATGAATAAAGGTGGCGGTGTGTTCGCGACCGGCGACCATTATGTGCTTGGTGCGGCGATGGCTTATCAAATTCCGCGCGTGCGCAATATGCGGCGTTGGACCATTGCAGAAGGGGTCCCTCCGATTTCAGGACCCGCGCGCTTCGACACGCACCAACCCGCAGATTCGGACCAAGACCCGAAAGTGAAAGACCCGCCAGACGAGATCCCGGGTAGCGCTCAGACCGACAATGTCCCCCAACCTGTAGAGTGGAAACGCTATCCACTTTTCTCTGCGTCCATTTTCCAACGGCGGTTTCGCCCTCATCCTGTTCTGTGCGGCGGTGAGCTCGGTGTGATCGATGTCTTCCCCGACCATGCGCATGAAGGATGGTTGTATGAGGACGATGATGTGAACCTCAACGCCACTTACGAATTTGGTGACGTTTCAGGAGATGAGTTTCCAGAAATCGACGGCGTCCGCCCGCGACCCGAAATCATCGGCTGGGCCAATACGCTCGCAGACCCACCACACAATCACGACAAAGGACCGACCCCAGCGCGGCGTTTCGGTCTGGTTGGTATCTATGATGGCGATCCGATCGATTATGGGCGTGTGGTTGTCGATTCGACCTGGCACCATTGGATGGATCTCAATTTGAACGGCTTGGAAGCCGAATCGCCAAACACTGAGTTCCAAAAGATTGCGCGGTATTTTCGCAATGTGGCCGTTTGGTTATCGCGCAAACGTCAACGGTCGCAGATGCTAAACTATTCCACGTTCTGGGCTTCGATTCTGGCCGAGAATGTCCAGGATGTGAACACCGCGCGACCCGTAAACTGGCTCGGTGGAAGCGGCATCGATGTGATTGGGCGCGTCGCCAGCGACTGTTTGGTCCGTGATTGGATCAATATCTTTATCCCGCCGCGCCTGCGCTATCCGATCTTGAATCGCCCGGTTTTGCCCGACCCTTGTTTGTCCTGCCCGCCCATTGATTTCCTGCAGGAGGCGATTGCAAACGGTGTCTTGCGCGAAATGGCGGTCGTACGCGAAAAAACCTTCAATACGCGTTGTGAAAAGACGCTTCAGAAGGCCTTCTCGAAGCTGGATCCAAAACTTGAGAAGGCGAAGCAGCGCGGGCTCAAAGCCGGCATGAAAGAGTATACGCGCGCCGTGAGCGAAAGTGAAAAAGCGCTACGCCAATTCAACGCGGACGTTCGCGGCAGTCTTGCGCCAAATCGCCTGAATTAGCGCTTTCCGGACGAATAGATTTCCACCATAGCAGAGCGCATGCTGGGTTTTCTCAAAGGCAATGCGCGGTGGATTTCCGGGGGCTTTTTGCTGACCTTCTTCTCGTCCTTTGGACAGACCTTTTTCATCGGTCTTTCTGGAGAAGAGCTCCGTAGTAAGTTCAATTTGAGCGATGGTGAATTTGGCGGCCTGTATATGATCGCCACGATTGGCAGCGCATTGACGCTACCCTTTCTCGGCCGGACGCTCGATCATATGCCGGGCTGGAAAGTTGCACGCTTTGTCATTCCAGCGCTGGCGATGGCGTGCATATTGCTGGCCTTTGCGCCGACACTGGGTGTGCTCATCTTCGCGCTTTATCTGGTCCGCCTGCTCGGGCAAGGCATGATGACCCATACCGCCTATACAGAGATCGGGCGTTGGTATATCGCCAATCGCGGCCGCGCCACCTCTCTCATCGTTCCCGGGCATCAAGCGGGCGAAGCGATGCTTCCCATCGCCTTCACACTGGTTGCCGTCAGCTATGGTTGGCAAATTGGTTGGGTCATCGCGGCGGCTCTTTTGCTGGTCTTTGCGTTGCCGCTGATCATCGTTCTATGGCGCATTGAGCGGCGCCCTCAGTCCAATGATCCGGACTTGGCAAGCGCGCGCCTGGGGCCGGATAAGACCGTCGCCGAAGTCGCAGCGGATCCGATCTTTTACGCCCTCCTCATCGGTGTCTTGGCGCCGCCCTTTATTGGGACAACGATCTTTTTCCACCAAGACTATTTGGTTGAGCTGCGTGGCTATAATGAGCTCGCATTTGCCGCTGCGTT
>JBCCXW010000257.1:0-3578 GCA_039191105.1 Pseudomonadota bacterium | reverse complement strand
TCATACTGTTCGGGGATTTTGGTTCCCTTGTATTGGAGATAAATGGCCGCTGCCGCATCGTCTTGGCCTTGGAACATAAGCGCATGCGCGCGATTAGAATGAATCCATACTTTGTCCGGCGCCATTGATACACCGAGTTCAGATGCGGCTTGCGCAGCTGCAAAGTCCTGCGCAAACAGGGCGCGCCAAGACTTCATTCCAAGTTCGACCGCCACTTCCGCAGACGAAATGTATCCTGCATCGAGCAGCGCTTGAGCGCCATCAATCCGTTGATCTGACAAACGAAGCGCCGCATCATAGCGGTTTTCAGCGAAGGCGGTAAACGAATCGGGCAATTCAGCAAGATAAATGTTTGCCCGTGTGCCACGCACAAAGTCTACTCGGCGTTTGAGGGCAGAGTCCTCCGGTGCATCATTGAGCGCGTCTATCGCAGACGAATATGCTGAATTGATTGTCGCTTTAGATCGTTCGCGATCTGCAGCAATCCCTTTGCCATTGTACAGGTTAATCGCATAATATGCACAGCCATGGCTATGCCCGCCCTCGCAGGCCTGCTTGAACGCCGCGGTGGCCTGAACGTGATCCGAGGCCACTGAGGAAGCATCATAACGCATCCCGAGATTGTAACAGCCATACTCCGACCCTAAGTCGCAGGCGCGCCGTTTAAGTTGGATCGAACGCAACAAGTCTTGCTCAACAACTTTCCCGTCACGAAAGAAAAGGCCGAGCGCGTTACAGGAATAAGCGTCCCCTAAAGTGCATGCCTGCTCATACAACTCAATTGCCTTTTGCATATCGAGTGGCAGCCCATCGGTGCCTGTTTGGTAGTCGTAAGCGATGGCAGAAAGCAAATACCCATTGTCATCGGCTTTCAGAGCTGCGTTTATAGCGCGTTGTTCACTCCGAACTTTGCGCTCGTCAATTTCAGCTTGCGTCAGACAGCTATCGCCAACGGCAATATACCCAGCCTTGCAGCGATAGGACTGACACTGTTCGCTGGTCACGGTGCGATAGCTCGTTTGCACGCAATAGCCGCCACCATAGCAACTCTGTCGGCAGCCATAGGAATCGCAATACGTGTTACAGGTTTTGGGCGCCTGCTGCGAGCAATAGGGTTGCTGAGAGGTCACCGTTCTCGAATAAGCGCACTCCTTGCGGCCCATTTCGCAAGCTGAGAGTATTAGCGATAAAAGGAGGAGCGCGATATAGGTAACGATTCGCTTATATTGCACTATGTCTCTGAATTGACGGATATTTCCTGCTGCTTGGTCCATCTCTTTACCTAGCTCTGTCTGGCCTATATTTAGGATGTCGCTGGCCGAGCGCCCTGTCAACGAGAATCCGCGACGGTCAATATGGATGGGCGCACGCCTCGCCCCCGGTTTTGACGCGCTCCAGGCGGTTCCAGATTTCCTGCGCTCGACCATTGCATCGAACCGTCGCTTAAGGCATTTAGGGCGCTCACTGGACGGGTGTAGCTCAGTTGGTAGAGCATCGGTCTCCAAAACCGAGGGTCCCGGGTTCGAGTCCTGGCGCCCGTGCCAGTGCAAATCTTGTCTATAAGATCCGTATCTTTCTCCGCCACCTATACGATTTTGGTCGGCCGCGTATCCGGCGCGGCGATCGATTCCGGTGATTTTACCCTATGCGGCAGGCGAATAGTTCGACATAGTCAGGTGCAGTCCGCCGAGGGTGCGGGCTGTCTATAAGAAATGGGGAGACACCAGATGAAACTCAAAGCTCTAATCGCTGCCGCGACCTTTGCCGGCCTTTGCAGCACGGCTTCAGCGCAGCTGAACCTGTATGAGGATTACGATATTGGCGAGGCCGTATGGGAAATCACACCGGTCAAAGTCGACGCCAATATGGGGGACTATTATTTGGAAGGGCTGCGATCAACTTGGATCGATGCAAACGAAATTTCGAAGTCTCTCGGTCATATCGAAGACTACAAAATCATGGGCAGCGTGACGCCTGAGAATGGCAATTTCAATATGCTGCTAATGGTCAAATATAAGAGCATGGCCGAGATGGTGCCCTCAAAAGAGAAATATGATGCGTTTATGGCGGCTTGGGGTGACGCTAAGGTCGATGAGTCGCGCGAAACGTCGAAAACCTATCCGGAGCTGCGCGAGATTAAAGGCCAGTACTTGATGCAGGAAGTGATGATGATTGAAGCGGAATAGACCGCACCAACTGCGTGAAGCCGGCGCCGCACAGCGCCGGCTTTGTGCTTTTTGCGTTTTGACAAACATAATCCTGGCGCGCGGATCTTTGGCGAGGTCAGCTCCTATTTGATGCCGCCACCGCGGCTGTGGCGTGACTTCATTTGGCGCCCTAAAGCGCGCGCTCTTGCTTGGTATGAACGTGCTGTTCAAGGCGCTAAACGACCGATTGAATCGGTCCGTTTCCGATGACACCCAAATTTCGACATGGGGTTGACCCATTTTAGTTGTGAATTGTTGGTTGAAACCCAGGCAGCGAATCTAATATCTGGCACGCATTGCCAGAAAGGCCGTGACCCAGAATGGCGCCGGTATAAGCCGTCTGTGTCGGTCAAAGAACATGAGAGAACTTATGCGCCGTTCACTGTTTCTCGCCATCTGCCTGAGCCTCTTTGTGCCCTCTCAAGCCTCGAGCACGGACGACCTCAACATTCGAGGTTGGGTCGAGCATGCGCGCGTTATGCCTGAACGGTTGTTGATGACCGCCAAACTCGATAGCGGCGCGCGCACCACCTCGATCCACGCCGAAATCCTGTCGGCGGAAGAGGTCAAGGACCTTGTGCTCAACGGCGAAATCGATGACGTGGCCGATGACACCGAAATCGGCGCGCAGGAAATGTTCAATACGAGCATGGTCGAGGGGAGCGCGCCGGATGACCCCCCGGCGGAGGAAATCTCACCGATCTCCGATGCGTCGATCTCTGATTTCATGTCTGAAAATATTACGTTTCGGCTGACCAGTCGGGGCGGCAAAGAAGTGATTATCACCGAACCTGTTGTGCGTTGGGTCTCCATCCGGCGCCGCGGCGGCGGCGCCATTGTGCGACCGGTGGTGATGATGGAACTGTGTTTGGCTGGTTTGCGCGTTCGCGGCGAAGTCAATCTCGCCGATCGAACGGGCTTTAATTACCCGCTCCTGATCGGACGGAATATGTTGAGCGATGCGGGTATTAGCATCGATTCGCGGCAGGTCTTCGCCTCGAAGAAAGCCTGCGACGAACCCGACTAAGCAGGTGAGCGTTTCCACCGCGCGCCAGCAGATCAGAGCCGTGACAGCTTCTGCACATCTGCCTGTTGACGACGGGGTCTGATTCCCGTATTGGCCACCCTTCGCAAGTCAGGCTGTGCCGGAAAACGGCAAACGCTGGCAACCGAAACGAACAACTGAATTTCCTCGTGTCTGGGCGCTCTGAGAGATGTGCTGCCTGGATGTGTGGTTTTTACGTGAACGGACATCGCAGGATGGAAAAACAGAATATCAGGATCCGGCTGAAAGCCTTCGATCACCGCGCGCTCGATTTGTCGGCCCGCGAAATCGTTTCGACTGCCAAGCGCACGGGCGCAGAAGTACGT
>JBCCXW010000256.1:0-3686 GCA_039191105.1 Pseudomonadota bacterium | reverse complement strand
CCCGGTTCCATTTGTTCGCGGTCGTAACAGACGCGCGTAAACTCCAAAATGTTCGGACCGCTTGGTATGCCCGCCGGATAGTGGCACATATGCGCCCAGACATCCGTCATCATGTGGCGCTTATCTGTCCGCAAGAATCGGCAATGCGCGACCAGGCGTCCGGTGCGGGCGTTTTTTTGAATCAGATAAATCGCATCCGAGTCATCAAACTCGTCTTGATCCCATCCTTTTTGGATGCCGGCCGCCTCCCGGCACCACCCCATTTGATCAAAGAACACAGCATCACGGCGTTCATGCATCTCATCGATCTCCGAGAGATACTGATCACGGTTTCCAGCCCAAATAATCTCTGCCATGGGGGCAGAGTGCCACCCAATGATTTACAGTATGCCCCAATTTTTGGGGGCTTATGGCAGCATTAATCCGGTTGCCAGCGCAACTTTGACCGTATGTGCGGTTTTTGTCGTGCCGGTTTTGCGCTTCGCCCGGTTGAGATAATCGATCGCCGTGTCTTTGGCGATGCCCATATCTTTCGCCGCTTGGGCTGCGGTCATGCCTTCTGCAATGCGGCGCAAGACGTCCAATTCGCGCTCTGACAGTTTATCGCCGAGATCGTCTGGGGTGAACGGTCCGAGCAGCGCGTCGAGCCGGGCATACGCCCGCTCCATGACATGTCGGATCATCATGATCTGACCACTGGAAAAGGCATCTGGTGAGGTGTCGAGCCCGATCGAGGCACACCCGCGAATCATATTCATGCCGACCATGGGGATGACCAATCCATGATCGCGCTGTCCGGTATGCTCTTTACACGAATCGGCGACGCGTAAGCCGCGCTTACCGGCTAAGGCATTGGCGTCTTGCCACGTGAAGACTTGAGACGTTTTCGCCGCCATCGTGATGACGGGATCATGGGCAAAATCATCGCGCGACAGGCGGATTTCTAAGAAGCTCTCTGGGATCGTGATTTTGCGGAACCGTTTGACTGCGGGGTCTAGGCTGGTCACCAGCTGTGTCAGCGCGAAGACACCGTGAGTTTGTGTGGTGTGCTCAGCCCCAAAGGTGAACTGCCGCAAAAAGCCTTTGGCGCGATAGAACACGAAATTCGGATCCATAGATCCGTCAATCTCCCGAATCGCGGAGACCATAAGTTGAAACTGATCTTGCTCTTCCTGGTTCATTTACGCCACCTGACGGTCGGTTAACACAATCACGACAGCCAGACCAGCAAAGTCAATGGCTCCGGGCCTTTCAGGCGCGATGTTTGGTTAAGATCACAGCGAAAATCTCGGCGCGCGCCCAAGTTTAAATGCGCAGCCACATCCAAGTGTCTGCGAGACGGTTGTGACGAGGTTGAAACAGAACGAATCACCTGCGGGTTAGAAATTGATCCGCGCTCGGGTCCTCTTATAAGTCATTTCACACTCAAAATGACATCAGGAGGGCCGAGCGATGGCCAATACAAGAGTTCACAATGGCGTAGAGCTTGACCAACCCGGTCGCGGCCGGATCTATAATTCGATTATCGAGACCATCGGGAACACGCCTCTCGTCAGGGTCCCAAAACTGTCCGAAGAAGAAGGCTTGAAGAGCGATCTCCTGCTCAAGCTCGAGTTTTTCAATCCGCTCGCCAGCGTCAAAGATCGTATTGCCGTCGGCATGATCACGGCGCTGGAAGAAGCCGGCAAAATCGGTCCGGGCGCGACCCTGGTCGAGCCCACTTCTGGCAATACCGGCATTGGCCTCGCCTTCGTTGCGGCGGCGCGCGGGTATCGCCTTATCCTGACCATGCCCGAATCGATGTCGATAGAGCGACGCAAAATGCTGTCGATTCTCGGCGCGGAACTGGTCTTGACCCCAAAAGAAGAAGGTCTGGCCGGGACACTCAAGAAAGCTGACGAATTGCTTGCCAGCATTGAAGGCGCCGTGATGCCCAGCCAGTTCGCCAATCCCGCCAATCCTGAAATCCACGAAGCCACGACCGCCGAGGAGATTTGGACCGATACAGGCGGAAAAGTCGACGCAGTGATCTCCGGCGTTGGCACAGGCGGAACCTTTTCAGGTTGCGCGCGGGTCCTCAAAGCCCGAAATCCCGAGCTTAAAATGTTTGCGGTTGAACCCGAGGGCAGCCCAGTCTTGTCTGGTGGTCCGGGTGGGCCGCATATGATCCAAGGCATTGGTCCTGGATTCATCCCCGACAATATGTCTCCAGATTTGATGGATGGCGCGATCCAAGTCTCGAACGAGGCAGCTTTCGAAGCCGCCAAAAGACTAGCCAAGCTCGAAGGCATTCCGGTCGGGATCTCTTCCGGGGCAGCGCTCGTGGCCGGCTTAACCGTCGCAAAGCGCGCTGACATGGCCGGTAAAACCGTCGTGACCATCATCCCGTCTTTTGCAGAACGCTATCTCTCGACCCCGCTTTTCGATGGCTAATGGCGCCCCGTTGTCAGGACGGCGTTCCCTCTAACGTCCGGACTGCGTCAATGGCTGAGTCGAGCACCTGCTGGATGGGCAGGTTGGCATCGATGATTTGCGTGCGCGGTTCATGATCTGGGCATTGCATCGCTTCGAACTGACTCTCGATCAGCGCCGCGGGCATGAAATGATCAGGCCGGTGGCGCGCTCGATCCGCTGCGATTTTCGGATCGATGCGTAGACAGAGCGTGATCACGCCCGGCAAGGCATTACGCATCTGAGTGCGATAGACCGCCTTCAGGGCCGAGCAGGAAAAGATGATCCGTTGCCCTGTTTCCGCGGCGCTGACAACAGCCGCAGCGAGGGCTTCGAGCCAAGGCCCGCGATCGGCGTCGCTGAGCGCTTGTCCGGCTTGCATTTTCGCGATGTTCTCTGCCGGATGATGCGCGTCACCCTCGATAAAGCGACCGTCTAAGCGGGCTGCAAGCGCCGAGCCGACCTCTGTTTTACCAGCCGTCATGACGCCCATCAACATGATCGGCGCTGATTTGTGCAGGCGATGCACCACGATCAGTACACCGCTTACTTAAGCGGTTTCGAGCGTTTTCACTTGCACGCGCGTCGGGCGGGTATTGCCGTGTCCATAAAGGTTGACTTTGAGTTTCGAAATCGCGTGGACAAGAGCGTTTGGGCCATACTTGATGTCACCGGTAAACTCGATGTTTGGGAACCGGGCAAAGATCTGTTCATAGGCGACGCGGAGCTGCATTTGTGCCACGCGCGAGCCAAGGCATTTGTGAACGCCGTGCCCGAACGCGATATGTTTCTCGACATTGTCGCGTGTCAAATCGAAAACGTCTGGGTTCGGGAACACGTCGGGATCGCGATTGCCGGCACCGTACCACATCACGACTTTTTCGTCTTTGCCGATGCGTTGACCATTTAGCTCTGTCTCCTCCAGCGTCGTGCGGCGCATATGCTTGACCGGCGAAACCATTCGCAAGGCTTCCTCGGACATGCGCGGGATCAAGCTTGGATCATCGAGCACCATCGCGCGCTGTTCGCGCCATTCGGTCATCAGCTTAATCGTCCCAGACAGCGAGTTGCGCGTGGTATCATTGCCAGCGAAGATGATCAGCAACCAAGAGCCATCAAGATATTCTTGCGGCAAGAATTCACCCTCAAGCTTTGAGTGCGCAATCACGGTGAGCAAGTCTTCACGCGGGTTCGCCCGTCGATCCGCCATAACGCGTGCGCCATAGTCGAACATT
>JBCCXW010000255.1:0-3737 GCA_039191105.1 Pseudomonadota bacterium | reverse complement strand
GGGCATCGGGTGGAACTGGCCTGCGATATCGGAACGCCCGATCAGTATGCGGAGCTTAAGCGCGTAGCGCCGGAAATGCTGGAAGAATGGAGCCAGACCAAAAAGGCGCCACGGCATGCCGCTTGGTTGCACGAGAAGATCGCTGAGGAAAGCTGAATGCTCGACAACTCTAAAGAGCAGTTGAGCGCCAAGGTCGAAGTCTCGAATAACCAGGCGGTGGTCGAAATCGAACTAGATACTCCAGCAATTGAGCAACTAATTGAGAATCTTCAGAGGTTGAGAGATGTGGGAGATCACGCGCACTATTTCTCGGAGGAATGGGGTGGGTATTCATTGATCATTCCTAGGACGACCCCAGGTCAGGCACCCGTGCATCACATCAAAATAACGAAGGTATAACTTCTATGAAACTCGCAACCCTGAAAAATGGCTCGCGAGACGGGCGTTTGGTTGTTGTCTCGAAAGACCTGACCCGCTGTACAGATGCCGCGCGGATCGTGCCGACCCTGCAAGCCGCGCTGGATGATTGGGAAGCCGTTGCCCCCCGCCTGGCGCGGATGGCCGAAGGGGTTGAGCTTGGCTCGGTTCCAACCTTCCGCTTTCATGAGCATGATTGCGAAAGCCCTTTGCCGCGCGCGTATCAATGGGCCGATGGGTCGGCCTATATCAATCACGTCGAACTGGTGCGCAACGCCCGTGGCGCGGAAGTGCCTGAGAGTTTTTACGATGATCCTTTAATGTATCAGGGCGGGTCTGATGCCTTTCTCGGGCCACGTGACGACATCCCGCTCGGCGATGTCGCCTGGGGCTGCGATATGGAAGGCGAGATTGCTGTCATCACGGACGATATGCCGATGGGCATCAGTGAAACAGACGCCGCCGATCACATCAAGCTGATCATGCTCTGCAATGATGTCTCACTGCGCGGATTGATCCCCTCAGAACTCGCCAAAGGGTTCGGGTTCTTCCAATCGAAACCACCGAGTGCCTTTTCGCCGGTTGCCGTTACGCCCGATGAGCTTGGCCCGGCCTGGAAGAACAGTCTCGTCCACCTGCCGCTACGCGTTGACTATAATGGCGAAGCGTTTGGTCGGGCCGAGGCGGCAGAAGACGCAACCTTCTCCTTAGCGCGCTTGGTCGCTCATGCGGCGAAAACCCGTCCTCTGACAGCGGGTACGGTGATCGGATCTGGGACCGTCTCAAACAAAGGCGCCGATGGCGGCCCTGGCAAACCGGTCAGTGAGGGCGGACGGGGCTATTCCTGTATCGCTGAAATCCGGATGATTGAGAAAATCGCGACGGGTGACTTCAAGACCCCATTCATGAAACCAGGCGATAGGGTCCGCATGGACATGCTCGATGCAGACGGCAAGTCGATTTTCGGCGCCATCGAGCAAAGCGTGGTTCAGGTTTAGCCAAGCGCGCGCGTATAGAAACGCACACTCTTTTCGCCCGGTCGGTATGTGGCCTCGCCAACCTCAACAAAGCCTAGTCTTTGATGAAAACGATGCGAGCCCGGATTAGGTGGCAAAACGTTCACTTCGCAGCCAATTTCATCCATGCTGGCAAAGGTCTCAAACGCTGCCCGATAGAGCGTTTCCCCCAAGCCTTGCCCCCGCGCTGCGGGCATCAGCGCGATACGGTCGACATAGACCATGGCGCGCCCCGTCCGCGCCGTATAGGCTTCGAACCAGCGCATATTGGGACTGTCATAGCTTGGCTGGCCAACGGTCATCACAGTGATGAAGCCAAGCGGGATGTCCGCCGCATCGGTCGCCACCAGACACGTCGAGAGTGCGATCCAGGCGCGCAAACTTTCCTCTGTCTCGTCTCCAACGCCCGGAACGGAGGCGCGATTGGCAGCATAAAGGGCCGCAAAGTCGCCTTCTCGAAATGGTCGGATCGGCATGGTTAGGATGTGTGCTTGTCGCCGATCCAGCCGTGCGGTGCGAGATGCGCTTCGGCGAATGCGAGCGGACTGTCTTCGAGCGTGGTTGCGAGCGTATCGTTCCAGCGGTTCAAGAACCCGAACAACGCGATGACAGCAACAATCTCGACAATTTCATCGTCACTGAAATGCGCACGTGCGGCTTCAAAGTGATCATCCGTGGCCTGATTGGGCACACTGCCGGCGGCAAGCGCCAGGTCGAGGGCAGCCTTTTCTGCGTCGCTGAACAAGTCGCTAGTCTCATATTCCCAGAGCGCGGCGAGCTTTTCGGCATTGGCGCCGCGATGTTCTGCGCCATGGGCGGTATGGGCCTGGCAATAGGCGCACCCGGCGGCGGCACTCGCAATATGGGCGATGTATTGGCGCAGCACTGGATCGAGCTGGCTGTTGGGTCCCAGTATTGCGGCGGAGAGCCCCATAAAGCCTTGCAAGATGGCCGGCTGGCGGGCCATGACTTTCAGCGAATTGGCTTCGAACCCCATGGCGGCGGCCGCCAATCCCAATAGGTCCTGACTGGCCTCGAGTTGGGCCTGCGAAGCAGCAGAAATCCGTGTCATGTCTCTCCCTTTCAATCATGGCGCCGAGCGAAGCGCGGAATGCCCAGGAGAGCAAGTCCGAAACGCTGTCAGGTGCGATCATTTCGGCAGCCTCATGCCGCGGCGCAAATTCGTCTTTGTGGCGCGTACGGAGTCATACCGGATCGGTCAAACCGTGCGCGACGTATCTGCCCAAGTGTGGGTGAAATACACCCATCCCGTGAGCAGGATTGCACTGCCCGACACCAAAGTCATGACCGTGCCCGGAAAAAACAAGACATAGCCGGGCAGATCGAGAAAAATGAAGTAGCCCAGATCTGCCAGGCCACCGATCATCGCCGTGACCCAGATCGCAATCTTATTCGCGCGCCAAATGAACCCGCCGCCGACAATCGTGGCAAGGCCGAACCAAGCGAGATTCCAGGCATGCTGGTCCTGAACGCCGCCGACGGCAGGGTGATAGTCATGCGCCGCGAGGGCGGAGGTATCAACGGCATCGGCGATCATCGAAAAGCCCATCACGGTTGACGTACTGAGGATGGACACCCCGGCAAGCAGGTGAACCAGTCCCCAGATGATCCATAGGATGGTCGCGGCTTTGAGGGCGAGGGACTGCCATTTAGACATCGGCATGCTCCTATTCTGAGCGGCCAGTATGCCAGCGTTTGGTTGCGCGGTCACTTATGCGGGCTTAGCCCATATTCATATCCATCGCGCCGAGATACTCGCGCTTACCGATCGGGACGCCTTTTTGCCTTAACAGATTGTAGGCCGTGGTCATGTGGAAGAAGAAGTTCGGCACCATGAAAGAGGTCAAAAATCCCAGCCCCTTGAACGGTAATTTGAAGTCGCCGAGGACAAAAATCAGGTCATTATCGAGCAGGCGATCTAGCTCTGCGGGGTCGATCGTTTTCAGCTCGGCAATCGTATCGGTCAGTAGGGTTTCGAGCTGGGCATAAGAGCCGATCTCCATATTCGGCGGTGGCCCCGCTTCCCCAGAGCGCATGGAATGAATGCCGCCCATGGACTGATGACACACGGCCCGGATCTGGAACGAGAAGGGCAGCATATCCTCGATCAGCTTTTCATCGATAAAGGCATCGGCGCCATCGCCAAGATGTGCGCGGCCAGCGGCCATAATGCCGACCAGAGCTTCGGCTTGGCGGATCATCACGCCAATCGTCGACTTATAAATAGGGGTGGTCATGTCAGGCGCCTCCAGCCGTTTGTTCCCTGGCATTTGCAGCAGTCGC
>JBCCXW010000254.1:0-3753 GCA_039191105.1 Pseudomonadota bacterium | reverse complement strand
CAAACATGGTGATCTTTGACTTCGTAACTCTACACTCTGGTCAAAACCGTAAGCGTGATCGATACCGGGCTCAAGAGTGAAGGTTCGGTAACAGTGAAAAAGGTGCAGTGTGTCTGACGTATATACTGAAATAGACGCGTACTTTGAGCGAAATTTTCTCAGAACAGACGAAGTATTAGAAAAAATTTCCACCTCGAGCGCTGATTCCGGTTTGGTGCCTCATGCGGTGACCCGGCTGCAAGCGGCGTTTCTGGCGCTCTTGCTGAAAATGATCGGCGCGCGGCGCGTGCTCGAGATTGGCTGTCTCGGGGGGTACTCTGCCGTCGCCATGGCGCGGGCGCTGCCGCCGGGCGGAACGGTTTTGACGACAGAGATCGATGCGCGAACCGCGCAGATCGCCCAGGCCAATATTGAGGCGGCCGGATATGCCGATCGAATCACTTTGGAGGTTGGTCCGGCAATGGCGACCCTCGAACGGGAGATCGCCAAGCACAGCGTGTTTGATTTCGTCTTTATCGATGCAGATAAGACGAACCACAAAAACTATCTTGCTGGCGCGCTGAAACTAACGCGGCCGGGATCTTTGATTGTTGCTGACAATATCGTGCGCGGTGGTGGTGTGCTCGAGACGCAAAGTGAAGATAATAGTATCAAAGGCGTTCGCGAGATGATCGCTTACGCATCGACGTTGGAGACGGTCGAGATGACGGCGCTTCAAACCGTGGGTGAAAAAGGCTATGATGGCATGGCGCTGTTTCGCGTTACCGAATAAGCCTCAAAGATCGCGCCAGGTCACGCGGACGCCGAGATCTCTGAATATATCATCCCAATAGGCACGTAATGGACCGCGTTGCATGTCGACATAACGCGCGCGTGGGATCAGTCTGACCTCTAAACGCACCCCGTTCAAACTGTCGCCGAACCGGCGAAGTGTGGTATCTGCGACGCTCATCGCATCGGGAATACTGTCGGGCAAGCTTCCACCGCCGCCATAGATTGAGAACACATCGGAGTTTTGTAGCATGTCGGAGATGATGACGATGCGCCGGGCCGGTGCGCGGCTTGAAAACGCCTCGGTTTGCCCAAGGCGCGCGAGGGCTTCCAATACCGGACTGTTCGGGGCTTCTTTCGGGACAACGAGGTCGTCCAAAATCGTTTCTAATGGGCGATCGAACTTTTGATTGAACCGCGCTTCGATTTGTTCCGGGTTGCGAAACAGCGCATTCACCTGATCGCCACGGCCTGGATTGCATAGCGAAAACTCGCCGCGCGGATCAAATTGGCCATCTTGATCGAGCTCGAAGAGAGTCAGGCGTTCGCCAATTGCGAGCTGGTCGCGCGTACGCCGAATGATCGCCGCAATCAAAGTCGCTTGTTGCGCGCTATATTCATCTGTTTTGTCAATGATAACAGCGGTGTGCGGCGGTAGGTCATCGGAAATTTCGCACAAAGTCAGCTCGTCATAGGGGGCCGGTTGCAGCGCGAAAAAGGAAAACCCGATAATCGCGACGGCCAAACCGGCAATAATGAAGTTGAGGATCGCTTGCGCGCGTTGTTTCTTTTCCCGCGACCGTCGCCGTCTCGCCATCAGCCCGCATCCCTTGCCTTCACCCGAAACTGGTCGACGATATCATGTTCGAGTCCAAACTCATCTGACAAGGCATCATCGGTTGTGCGCAAGAGTTTTTGATAGGGCGCCATCATCTCTTGCATGGTCTGATGGATCAGCATTTTTTCCCGCGGCGTCAGGTCATGATCGTCCATGTTTTCCGGACCGAATTTGACCTCTAGGATCAGGTCTTTGATATCCTCATAGCTGTCTTCGAAATCAAACAGCGCATCGCGCAGATCAACCCGGGCGCTTTCAAGCGATCGAGCGGAGTCGCTAAAACCCGGAAACGGGGAATCGAGACGCCGACCTTCAAATGCGGCGATGGCAGCAATGGCTAGCCCGAGCGCAAGTAACACCATGGCGTCAAGCGAATGGAGGGCAAACGGCCGACACATTGCATTGGTTGCGGCGCTGCCAATTGTATTCCCAAGCTCAGACCCAAGGATCGCATCGCAAACGGCCTTATCTATCGGGAAATGCGGTATGATTTGGCTGCTAATATTGTCTGGCACTTCTTTGCCGAGCGCTAGGATGTCCAAAATGTTACGGTAATGCGCGGCCGACAGATTGACCAGTAAGACCAGGATCGTTCCGAATACAATCGCTAACACGCCGTTGGCAAAGTACAGGTTTCGTCGCCCAAAAATGTTCTCGCGGTCAAGCGGCATAGAGGTATGACGGAGCCCCCAATATCCAATGACGAAAAAGCTCACGGCAACGTTCGCGAGCGACACAGCGGCGGCCTGAAACACACCGCCAGCAATCCCGAATTCGCTCTGTTTCGCGAAGAAGTAGGCATTTGCCGCACTCTCAAACAACACCATGAGCGCGACGATCGACATTTGTAGTAGAGGAACTTTCGGGTGACTGGAGACATAGTGGACCCCTCGACCCGTCGATTCTCCCAAACGAAGCTTTCGATAAGTTTTCGATCCACTGTCTTGTGACGCCTTAGAATGAACCGCACCATCGGCCGAGCTGGTTGGCAGAGTCTCGTCACGCTTCTGACGCTTTTTGCTATCGGCGCCCTTGTCGCTCTTCAGCCGGTAATCACCCCCAAGCTGGCGAAAGCGATAGAATGACAGCGCCGCGCGGGTGGTATAATCGGCCTGTAGGATGACTTCATTATAGGCGTCCGTGGATCGACGCGCGAGGGCAATCACATCCTGATCTTTCAAGCCACCATTTGCGTCTGACACTTGGTCATTCATCAGCCATTCTCCCCATTCGGAACCCTCTTTCAGTATTAACCTTTTATTAACTCCGTGTGGCAGGCATTTGATGAAATATGACGATGAGATGACAATGCAGGGGACGTCATTGCGAGTCTCGCCACAATTGTTTTCGCGGTTTATGCTGTGAGTATGGCCCTCGGCATAGAACAATTAGAGCGCTACAAACGCCATATCTTACTCAAAGAAATTGGCGGTCCTGGTGTGCAGAAGCTGCGCGATGGGCGGGTATCGATCATTGGGGCAGGGGCCTTGGGCGGGCCGTGCGCGCTGTATTTGGCAGCAGCGGGCGTTGGTCAAATCGAAATTTGGGACGATGATCTGGTCGATCGCTCGAACCTGCAGCGCCAAATCCAGTTTTCCGATGCTGATATTGGCGTCCAAAAGGTCGAACGCTTGGGCGCCCGTTTGCGGGCTTTGAATCCAGACCTTAAAATCACGGCGAAAGCTGAGCGATTTGGTCCAGGGGCGCGTGTTCAAGGGCGCGTTTTGATCGATGCAAGCGATAATTTCGAAACGCGTTTCGCGCTCAATCGTATGGCCCATGAGACGGGACGTGTTTTGGTCTCTGGCGCTGCGAGCGGGTGGAATGGACAAGTCGCAGTGTATGCTTCTGGCCGCCAGGCAGGCGCACCCTGCTATCAGTGCTTTGTGCCGGAACCACCGCCCGCTGCCGAAGCGTGCGATGAGATCGGCGTTATGGGCGCCCTTACCGGACTGATCGGTGCGCAAATGGCGCTTGAGGCGATCAAGCTGATTGCCGGGGCTGGAACGCCGCTAATTGGCCGGTTGCTTATATATGATGGGCTCACCAGCGAGAGTCGTGTTCTGCAACTTCATCCGAACCCGGACTGTTCGGTCTGCGGCGCCTGAAACTTTCCTTTGACAGGGGTCATTTTTGACGGTTTT
>JBCCXW010000253.1:0-3790 GCA_039191105.1 Pseudomonadota bacterium | reverse complement strand
CCCACCCGCTCGGAGAGCTCGGTCAGAGACATTCTTTTTTCCAACAAAACCCGATCAAGGGTCACACGAATAGACATCTTATGGCCCTCCTAAATTGTCATTTTTTCTTCTTCGCGAAGGCGGGTGCCTTCTTTGAAAACTTGCGAGAGGATCAAGAGCACAATCACGGCGCCCCACACCGCAAGGTTGATATTGATGCTGGCTTCATACTCACTCCCCAAATCGACGGTCGCAGCGAGAATCAACACCGCCACAATTCGGATCACTTCAATGAGGCCAATCGCAATTGCGATATGGGTTAAGCGTGGTGCATTTTCAGGAACGAACGGGTCGCCTTCGGCAAGGGTTGAGAGGATGCGCTGCAACTGTGCGCAAACATAAGCAATGCCTGGCGCAAACACGACGAGTGCGATCAAAGCCGCAGCCAAGCGTCCAGCTGGGACACCATCTGCGCGGGCTTCCAGGAAAGGCAAACTCAGTGCCCCGCCATTTAAGCTTCCGATTAAGCCGATCGCCAGAATCACAAAGAGCAGGCCACCAAACACAATTGCCAGCCAAAAAATCACTGTCACGACCGTTGACAGGAACGCCGCCATTGAATTCTTGCGGGAGCCAGACATGCGGATACGTCTTCCTTTGATCTGCAATTACGCTAATTGCATAGCGGAGAGTCACGAACTTACCGTTAAACGATAAGCGCATTCGCTCAAAAAGCAAGAACGGAGCCACACTCATGTCGCGCAAGCTTGAACCGGGTCGACTCATCGCGGCAACCCACAACAAAGGCAAAGTCTCTGAACTTAAAGATCTTTTTGTGCCCTTGGGCTTTGAAGTCATTTCCGCGCGCGAATTGCAGCTGGAGGAACCGGAGGAAACCGAATTCACGTTTGAAGGCAATGCCTTGATCAAGGCCCGCGCCGCAGCACAAGCGACCGGCGCGCCCGCACTTTCAGATGATAGCGGACTGGAAGTCAACGCTCTTGGCGGAATGCCGGGCGTCCATACGGCCCTGTGGGCGGGAGAGCCGCGCGACTTTTACCTAGCTATGGAAAAAGTCGAACGCGAGCTCAATGCGATTCGGTCAACCGATCGCAGCGCAAATTTCGTCAGCTGTCTTGCCGTTGCCTGGCCAGATGGGGACGAAATCACGTTTCGCGGCGAAGTCCACGGGACCTTAACCTGGCCGCCGAGGGGCGAAATGGGCTTTGGCTATGATCCCGTCTTCGTCCCAACCGGCTTTAAGCGAACGTTTGCTGAGCTTGAGCCCGCGCAAAAGCATCAAATGAGCCACCGTGCCGTCGCCTTCGAAAAACTGAAAGCGACGCTGCTGTGATCTGTGCGGTCGGACCGGAATATGGTTTTGGTCTCTATATCCATTGGCCCTATTGCGCCCGCATTTGCCCGTATTGCGATTTCAATGTGTATGCTGCGAAAAACCGAGATCCCGAGCCTTTGCTGACGGCGATACGGACCGATATCCGCACGCATCGCACGCGCCTTCCAGACCATCCAAAGCTGGACTCGATTTTTTTGGGGGGCGGCACGCCATCCCTCCTTCATTCACATGCGCTCGCGGACCTGATTGAAACCGCAGAGCACGTTTTTGGCTTAAAGCCCGACGCCGAAATCACCATTGAAGCCAACCCGAATGACATTTTGCGGAGTGATCTTGAAGCGTGGGCAGCGGTCGGGATCAATCGTGTCTCTTTGGGGATCCAGTCCTTAGACGATCGCGCCTTAGCATTCCTTGGACGGGATCATAATAGCACCGACGCCAGTCGCGCCGTGGAGCGCGTTCAAGCCATTTTCGAGAACCATTCGGTCGATTTGATATATGCGCGTCCCGGCCAAACGCCAGCGGCGTGGGAGCGAGAATTGACCGCGGCCCTTCGGCTCGGCGCGCCGCATTTATCACTTTATGAGCTCACCATCGAAGCCAGCACGGCGTTTGGCAAGCGCGCGGCGCGCGGCGAGTTATTGGCAATGCCCGACGAAGCGCAGGCTGACCTTTATGAGTTGACGCAATCCTTATGTGAAGCGGCCGGACTTCCGGCTTATGAGATCTCCAATCATGCCCGTGAGCCCAGATTCGAGTCGCGCCACAATCACATCTATTGGGCCAGCGGCGACTGGATCGGCGTTGGCCCCGGCGCTCATGGTCGCCTGACCGACCGGCATCAGCGATGGGCAACCCTCGCGCCCCTGAAACCCGCAGATTATCTCTTGAACGCGCAAACGGTGCCGGACCCCTTATCGCAACAGGACACCGCGCACGAATTCTTGACCATGGCGCTACGCCGCGCGCGCGGGCTGGATTTGGAGCGATTTGAGCGCCTATTTGGCGCTCCTATAGATCCCGAAACCGTGCGTGGTCTTTGCGCCAACGGCCTTGCAAAAAGGACATCGAAGCGCTTGGGTTTAACGGTAAGCGGCCGGTTATTGGCGGATCACATCGCCGCGCAGCTCACGCCCTATTGATAACGCGAAAGCGCTTCATCGAGGATACGCTCGAGATCTTTGATCGTCGTGACATGTTTCATCGTGTGACAATAGGGGCGATAGCGCGGCAATTCGCTATCGCCGCTGCCCCATAGGCTCTCGCTCTCCGGGCTCAACCAAATCACGCGTTTGACCCGCGCAGCCGCCTCTTGAAAGAGATCGACGCGCGGATCGCCATGATTCGACCGACCATCGCCGAGAATGATCAAAGTCGTACGCCGATCGAGGACACTCCAATGGTTCATCTTCAAATCCGATAAAGACTGCCCATAATCGGTTGAACTCATGCCGATGGCGTTGATGATTTTATACATCGCGGATGCGAAATCTTGGCCCTCAAGCGTGTCGCTGACATCTTCCAAGCGTCCCGAAAATGCGAAGGATTCGATCTCCGGCACAACCTCATTTAGGCTATACAGCAACATCAAGAAAAAGCGCACGACCCGCGCGACAGAGCCCGAAACGTCGCACACAGCGACGATCTTAGCCCGGTCGCGTTTCTTTTGCTTCCATGCGAGATCAAACGGAACGCCATCAAATCCAGCATTTGCCCGCAAAGTTTTGCGGACATCGAGTTGACCCCGGTTTTTCTTTCTGCGCCGCCGCGAGTGTTTGACGGCCAAGCGTTTGGCAATTTTCTGCACCAAGGCCTGCATACGTCCAAGATCCCGCACATCAAGCGCGGTGAGCGCGGTTTCAGCGAGCACGTCTTCGCGAAATGCCAGTGTCGCGCCCGCACCATACGTGTCGAAAGCTTGCTTTGCATGTTGGCGGGCGCGGGAGAACATTTGTTTGCGCCCCTCGATGAGCGCCTCTGCCTGCGCTTGCCCGTCTTCGGTACGGGCGCGGAAGGCTTGCATCATCTCGCCTTCCAAACGCTCAACACCTAGCGCTTTCATCATCTGCTGGGCGTAATAGGAAATTTGCGTCGAAAAACGAATGTCCTGCAGTCCGGCGGCTTGGCCTGCGCGTTCCATCGCAACGGCAATCTGAGTCTCATCCCCGCGTTCAAGAAGATCGAGCATATCATCGGGGCGCTCTGACGGGTCGGTCTCATCTGGCGCGATCTCGTCTGGCGGCGGGGTCTGGGGCGATGACTGTCGCGAGAAATACAGCTCAAACAGTCGATCATGGGCCAATTTCTCTGCAAGAGATTTGGCCAACACACAGCGCAGCGTGTTCAACAAACGCTGGCGGTCCGCATATCCGATCAGCTTTACCGCTTGCGCCGCATCAATCGCCTCACCCGTCGAGACACGCACATCGGCTGAGCGCAAAGCACGAATGAAAT
>JBCCXW010000252.1:0-3816 GCA_039191105.1 Pseudomonadota bacterium | reverse complement strand
TCTCACCGACATTGCCGCGCGCCGCTGCGGGACGCTCATCGTCATATTCACCGATGTGGCGCACAACGCCGCGAACATTATGGGCGCCTAAGGCAAGGTTTGCATACGCGCTTCCCTGCAGCTGCGGCAGCGAGCGCGAGAAGTTGGACCGGTTGAACTGGTTCACACGGTCTCCGCCTTCAATGACGACCCCTTCGATATCGAAATCATCGACAACATACTCAATGATATAAGACAGTTCTCCGCCAATGGAGAAATCGCCGCCAAATACGCCTTGGCCAAATTCATTGTCGACCCGAAGATCAATGCCAGACGTTTCAATCCCTGGGCCGTTGACAATATTCGTTTGAACCCTTGCGATGTCTCCAGGATCAATTCCATCATTGTCACTATCGTCAAAGGCAATCCGGCTGAGAATTGGATTCTCAGTGTCACCTGCTTCTAGCGCCGCCACAGCGGCATTAACAATGGCTGCTTGGTCTTCAACAATAATTGGATCGGTAAAGTCGAAATTGTAATAGTCGATCGACGCACTGAAACCACCTTGCTCGAATAGTGCACCCAAGTTGAAGCTGAACGCACTTTCCGGGTTCAGATTTGGATTGCCATTCTGATCTACCGCTTTGAAAGCAGAGGTCGGTGCGACGAATTGCAGTGTCGTCCCTGTGCCGTCAAGTTGGTTCAGAGTTGGGCCCTTAAACGAAGTCTGGGCAGACCCACGAAAAGCGAGATTATCCGTGACCTGATACCGCGCCGCAACTTTCGGGTCGAACGTTGAGCCGACCTCGCCGCCATAATCTTCATAGCGCGCTGCAACTTGGATTTCCAAATCGTCGTAAAGCGGGATTTGGAGTTCGCCAAACAAAGCGTAGATCGTTTGATCTGCGTCCTGCGCATTCGTACCGGCGAGGAACGAGAAGACGCCTGAACCACCAGGTCCGGGGGTAATCGCGAGATTGGTCAGATCGCTCGGCGCAAGCTCATAGTTTTCTTGACGAATTTGGAAGCCAGCTGCCCAGCCAACTTCACCGCCCGCTGCTTGCACGCCCGATTGGCCTGACATGACCCCGTCCAAGACGAGCAATTGCGTGGTCCGCGTTTGGTCGGTACCGCCATCGGTCAACCAATCTGCCAATGTGACGGAGTTTTCCAAACCCGGCACATACCCTGGATTGGGTGCCCCCGTAATCGCATTCGCGGGGATCGCGTTTCCGAATGGGTTATAATATTCACAGCCCCCTTGGCCGGCCACCAATGTGCCAGCATATCCTGGTGCGAAAGGCTGTGACCCCGTGGCCGGGTCATTTCCGGTGGCAGGATCTGTACACACGCCAAATCCGTTCAGCGCGGCCGTAAAGCCGAGAATATACGTATCATTGGTGAGGTTTGACGTTTCTGCTTCGGAATATGAGAGGTCAACATCCCAGGTGATCCCGTTTTCAAATGTGCCGTCGAGACCGCCAGAGAGGCGGTAGGTTTGGCCTTCACGCGTCCCGACTTGAGCTCCTCCGGTGACGGGATAACCGCCCCAACCGAAACTCCGCCCGATAAACAAAGCCGCCAGCGTGCCGTCTGGGAAATCGCCAGGATTGTCCGCAATATATTGCTGGAAGCCTGGATTGGTGACCGGCACAACCTGCGTCGCCAATTCTTGCGGTGGATAAGATGGCGATGTCTTCCATTCCGGCACCGAGGTGTCGCCATACAGCGCTTCTAAATGGAGATTGATACCGTTTGCAAATGTACGATTGAACTCCGTGAAGATTTGGAACCGCTCGGTTTCTTCAACGAGATTATCGAACTGGGTGAATTGGAACGCACACTGGTCTGTGGTTGGGTTGATGATGCCGCCAACTTGCTCACATCCCGCCTCGCGGTTTACCGCGCCAATCACACCTGTCGCACCCAAGGCGACGTATCGCCCTGGATTAGATAGAGAGGAAAAGCCGCCGACCGGGTTTTGCTCAAATGGCAAAATGGCCCAATCTTTTTCAAGCAGAGACACTTCGTTCTCGAATTGGTATCCGCCAGAGATGATGAAATTCCAATCATCGCCTTGCATGCCATAGGCAGCGGAAAGGTCATACTCGCCATCGGTGCCATCAAACTGCTCGAAGCTGCCAGAGATTTCAAAGCCATCGAGATCGGTGCGCGTAATAAAGTTGACGACGCCGGCAATGGCATCAGATCCGTAAAGCGCCGCAGCGCCGTCTTTCAGGACCTCGATCCGACCAATCGCTGCGGACGGGATCATATTGGTGTCGACAAACAATTGCGCCTGCTCACCGATTGGGAAGGGCGAGAAGGTTTGTCGCTGGCCATTGAGCAGGACCAGTGTCCGACCAGCGCCAAGCCCGCGCAAGTTGACATTGCCTGTGCCTTCCAGACCGTTCGATGCGAACTGGTTTGTACGACCATCGGTACCCGACGACACGCCAAGGTTCTTAATTAAGTCCGTCACCGACGGCGACCCTTCGAGCCGTAAGTCGCGCGCGGTTAACACGTCGACGGGAAGAGACGCATCTTCTGGTGTTCCGGCGATGAACGAACCCGTCACCACAATGGTGTCTTGGCGCGCTTCATCATCCTCTTGGTCTTGCGCGATCGCTGCGCCCCCCGCTGATAGGGCTGCCAATGAGGCACTAAAAATCAGTTTTCGTCCGAGTGTCATGAATTCCTCCGTAAAATTTTGTCTTGAGCCGAATCTCGTGAACCGGTTCAGCTTCACTCGCCACCCTATTTTGAAGCGAGAGGAGTTAAAGAGGCGTTTTACGCTGCAGCGCAGCATGCCGCGATGTTCGGTGCTTGAATTCAAACTGTCATAATGCGTATCGAAGAACGATATTGCGTTTTTCCACTGTCCAAACCCTCTGAAAACCGCTTAGACGCATGAATGCCCGTACCGATTGAGAACATTTCTGCCTATTTCGCAGATGCAGCAGAGCCAGCCGCTTTTCCCCAGGCGGTGTTGCGCTTCCGCAACACTCGTTGGGCAAAACAAATCGGCTTATCGACTTTGACCGATTCCGAGTGGATCGCACACTTCGCCCGCTTTGAGCCCCTGCCCGATAATCTGCAAACCCCGTTGGCGCTGCGGTATCATGGACATCAATTCCATGTTTACAATCCCGACCTTGGCGATGGCCGCGGCTTTCTGTTCGCGCAGCTGCAAGACACGACCGGGCGATGGCTTGATCTTGGCACGAAAGGGTCCGGCCAAACCCGCTGGTCGCGGCAGGGCGATGGCCGTTTGACCCTCAAAGGCGGCGTTCGCGAAATTCTCGCTGCGAGCTATCTCGAAGGGCTCGGCGTCAACACATCAAAAGCTTTCAGTCTGATCGAGACCGGCGAGGAATTGTATCGCAATGACGAACCCTCACCGACGCGGTCCGCTGTTCTGGTCCGGCTGAGCCACAGCCATTTGCGCTTCGGGACGTTTCAGCGCGCCGCTTACCATGACAACCAAGC
Organism: Pseudomonadota bacterium; assembly: GCA_039191105.1. Lineage (GTDB taxonomy): Bacteria > Pseudomonadota > Alphaproteobacteria > Caulobacterales > Hyphomonadaceae > Henriciella. The sequence goes on along the minus strand of JBCCXW010000252.1, from coordinate 348 downwards.
CGCGATGGTCGCGCTGATCCGGCACGTGATCGAGTATTACTATCCAGACTGCGCGGACGAAGCGATCGAAACTGCAGCGCCCGCTTTATTGGAGCGAATGACAGCACGGACCGCGCACATGGTGGGACAATGGATGGCGGCCGGGTTTGTTCACGGCGTGATGAACACCGACAATTTTAACGTTACGGGAGAGACGTTCGACTTTGGTCCCTGGCGCTTTTTACCGAAGAGCGATCCAAATTTTACAGCAGCCTATTTTGACCAGCAGGGGCTCTACCGGTTCGGTCGTCAGCCAGCGCAAGGTCTTTGGGCACTGCAACAATTGGGCGGCGCGCTGTCCCTGGTCGC
>JBCCXW010000251.1:0-3819 GCA_039191105.1 Pseudomonadota bacterium | reverse complement strand
TCAGCCTCGGGAATGGTCATCAGGTCGCGATCGAAGACGGTAAAATCAGCGAGTTTCCCAACTTCGATCGTGCCAAGCTCATCTTCCATAAAGGCACCAAAGGCCGGCGCTGTGGTAAACAGGGCGAGGGCTTGTTCGCGACTGAGCGCCTCTTCTGGATACCAGTCTTCGGTGCTGAACCCTTCCAAGTCTTTGCGCGCGACCGCGGCGTAGAACTCGATTTGCGGGGTTCCGACCTCCACGGGTGCATCCGATCCGCCGACGACAACGGTGTTGCTGTCCAACAGACTTTGCCAGGCATAAGCGCCATATAAGCGATCCCTACCAAGGCGCGCAGGCGCAAACTTAAAGTCGCCAATCGCATGGCTGGGCTGCATAGAGGCGATTAAGCCTAGCGCCCCGACGCGAGCGATATCGTCTGGGTGCAAAATCTGCGTGTGCTCGATCCGCCAGCGATTGTCTCGGAAATCTTGCGTAAGAACCTCGCTCATCCGCCAATTTTTTTCGAACTCATCCAAAATGCGGCGGTTCGCGAGGTCACCGATCGCATGAATCGCCAGTTGAACATCGGCATCTTCGGCGCGTCGCATGAGTTGGGCTAAGCGTTCCGGTTCCAACAGGGACAGCCCGCGCGTCGTGGGCCGATCGCTATATGGCTCGATTAAAAGCGCACCACGCGAGCCGAGCGCACCATCCATATAGAGTTTGATCGAACGATTGGTAATCGTATCGGTCTCATTGGCCCGCGATTCGGCGATATCGAAGCCTTCTTGATCATAGGCGTTGTGCAGTCTGAGCGGCATACGGCCTTCGAGATCTAAGCGCTCGAGCAACGCCGCGTCTCGTGGATTGACGCTCATATTGTGAACGCCGGTCCAGCCGCGCGCGGCGTAGGCACTGGACCCAACCACATAAGCGCGGGTGATGTCTTCGGGGCTCGGTTGCGAGACCAATTGCAGCACTTGGGCCATCGAATTGTCGATCAAGATGCCCGTTGCCGCCCCGTTCGCGTCACGTTCAATTTTGCCGCCTTCCACATCCGGCGTGTTCGCATCGATGCCAGCAGTTTGTAACGCCGCGGTATTGGCGACCAATGCATGCCCATCCGCGCGGGTCAGAATCACCGGATTATCAGGGCTGACGGCGTCTAGGTCTGTCGCCAACGGCATCCGCTCTTCGGGCCAGCCCGTTTCAATCCAGCCGCGTCCGTACAGCACTTGCCCAGCAGGTAAAGCTTGAACTTCAGCGTCGATCCGGGCGACCAATTCAGCAACGGAGGCGGTGCCTTCGAGGTTGAGAATCAATTCCCGCTCGCCAATCCCAAGCAAATGCGCATGCCCATCGACAAAGCCGGGGAACATGACGGCGCCGTCGAGATCGATGACCGTCACCTCATCTTCCGACCAGTCTTGCGATGTCGGAGGGCTGACCGCAACAATGCGCCCGCGATCATCGATGGTGACCGCGTCAACGGTTTCGCGGCCAATGCCCGTGTAGATTGTCCCACCCGTAAATACCGTAAGCGACGCGGCTGACCTCTCAACCCTCGGTTCTGAAGCGGTGTTTGAGTCAACCGCCGGCTGGCACGCAGCCAATATTAGTCCGGCGATTGCGGCATAGTGTCGTCGCATATGCTATCTCCCAGCAGCAGACCGGAAGCCTAGTGACCTTTTTTCAATTGGCAAAGAGCGTACGAATAACGCGCCCTAGAAATCTAGGACGCGTCGAAAAGCACGCGGCTCATCGGGCTTTAAGCAGCTTCAGCGGCTTTCTTGGCGATATTCTTTTTGATTTTGAGCGCTTTGTCTGACAGCACATCATCTTTTGCTTTGGCAAGATATGCGTCCAAGCCGCCCAATTTATCGACCGTCCGCAGCGCTTTGGCCGCGACTCGCATAGAGAATCTTTGGTCCAGCGCCTCAGAATGCAGCGTCACATTGACCAGGTTCGGCATAAACCGGCGCTTGGTTTTGATATTCGAATGGCTAACATTGTGGCCAACCATCGGCCCGGTGCCAGTAAGTTCACATACGCGGGACATGGGTCGCTCGCTCATTGTTTAGTTGAAACAGAAGCGCGGCTATTACGCGCCGTGATGGATGGCGTCAAGCGCCGAGATGCGTTGCGCCACAAGGGCTTAAACCGCGACCTTCACGCGGGTTTAAATCACGGCAAAACAGTGGCGCCCTTGTTCAGACTAGCTTTTGACCCACACATATATATCAAGTTGGAACCATCTCTGCTTGAGGGCGTAATCATGATCAAAAAACTGATCGCATCCGCAGCGTTCGCATCGCTGACCCTGGCCAGTGTGTCCGGCGCCGATACAGCACTGATCGAGCCTCATATATTGAGCCAGATCGAAGCCGGGCAGCCAATGGAGATGGAATACAATATCAAAGCCAGCGCGTGGCTCTTGATCCTTCCAATCACCGGAAAAGCAAATTTCCGCGTGCGGATGAACCCGGACACCTATTCGATCAAGAGTAAGGTGAAAACGACAGGCCTCGCCGATATTCTGGTCAATTATGACATGGAACTGGCAGCGTCGGGCTATACGACGCCGGACGGGCTCAACACATACGCCTATATTTCGCAGAATCGTGACGGCAAAAAGAACCGCCGTGTCGATCTTAAATATCTCCCAGACGATTTTGAGATGACGGCCAATCCCAGATTTGGCAATTTGGGGGAACCTGAAGCTACCGCGCCGCAGGTCTTAGAGGCCAAAGATCCGATTACGGCGCTCATCTCCTTCGCGCTGGAGCCGCGCGCTGCCGATGCCGACCCTTGTGGCGGTCCGTTAAAAATCTTCGATGGCCGCCAACTGACCCACCTGCACTTGGTCAATCACGGCACCAAAACGGTCAAATCGGACGCCTGGACCGGCGAGGCCTTTGAATGCCATATCACGATGGACAAAGTCGCCGGCTATAAGCCGGGTGAGGCAAACAAGGACACATTGTCCGGAATTGATGGTCCGTTACGGATGTGGCTGGCGCCGTTGCCGAACGGCGCGCACGTGCCCGTCCGCATTGAAGCGGAAACCGATGATATCGGCACCGTCACGCTGCAGGCTGCGAAGTTAAACTTCACCCCGCTTGAAAATTAAACAAATTTTCTTGCCGAATTGTAGGAATGCGCTACAACACAACCTGAGCGAGCAATTCCTCCCTTAGAACCGCTCGCTCCTCTACGCACATACCCAGACGTGTGAGCGCCCGGATGACCCCAAGCATCCGGGCGCGTTGACGAGTCGCAGTCGCGCGCCTAAGCGACCCGGATGACTCAATCGCCGCTAAAAATTGTCAGCTGGAACATCAATTCAATCCGTCTGCGACTGCCCAATGTCGAAGCCTTCACCGCCGCCGAGCAGCCCGACATTATCTGTTTCCAGGAAATCAAATGCCAGAACGCAGAGTTTCCGGAAAAAGCATTCAAACAAATGGGGCTGCCGCATTTGTCCGTAAACGGTCAACGCGGTGGGCATCACGGAGTCGCAATCGCCAGCCGCGAGCCAATCGAAACGCTGGACGCGCCGCCGCTATGTAGGGAGGGCCATGCGCGGGTCAATGCGGTGCGCGTCAATGGCTTGGAATTGCACAATATTTATCTACCAGCCGGCGGAGACGTTCCTGATCCCGACGAGAACCCGAAATTTGCTCACAAGCTCGATTTCGTCAAACGTCTGGGGCGCCATTATGGGAAAGTCGCGAAAGACGGCACGCCCCGCATCCTTGTCGGCGACCTCAATATCGCGCCGCATCCAAACGATGTGTGGTCACACAAACAGCTCCTGAAAATCGTCTCTCACACCCC
>JBCCXW010000250.1:0-3846 GCA_039191105.1 Pseudomonadota bacterium | reverse complement strand
TGGTGCCCGGGGGCGGATTTGAACCACCGACACGCGGATTTTCAGTCCGCTGCTCTACCCCTGAGCTACCCGGGCGGGCCAAACAGGGAAGCGGTGTCTTAGCTCCCTCGCTAGCGCTTGTCCAACACTGATATGGTTTTTTTGCAGATCAGCTATAGCGGACTTTGACTTTCATTTTTTCGGGGTCTGCAGCGGACGCCACGGCGGTCAAACTGGCCTCTAAATCGGCAAGATATTCATCAATGAAATCGGCATGTTTCGGGGACAGCATGAGATGCAAACTCGGCGGGTCTTTGGTCACTGACGTAAACCACCCTCGGCGGTAGATTTCACCATAAATCGCAAATGCATGATGGTCTGGATGGCGGAACGCGATCAATCCCAGCCGGGGCGTTCCGAGCACCTCAAATCCGAGGCGTTTGACCCCCGCTTCGACCCGCGCGCGAGTGGCACAAACCTGCCCTTGCAGACGCTTATAACCGTCTATCCCGAGATGGTTCATCACCGCCCAAGCCGCCGAAATCGCGCCGCCGGGGCGGGTTCCCGCCAAAGTCGGCGTTTTCATCGGCGCGCCAGACCATTGCTTCATGTCGAACGGCATATGCGCATAGAGCTCATCTGAACGGAACAAAACGGTCGATGCGCCTTTCGCAGCGTAGCCATATTTGTGCAAATCCGCGCTCATTGAGTGCACGCCCGGCAGCTCAAAATCGAAGGCGGGCACGGGCACGCCATTCATCCGCGCAAACGGCGCGAAGTAGCCGCCAACGCATGCATCAACATGCAGCCACAGCCCCTTGGCAACCGCGACATCGCTCAGCGCTTCAATCGGGTCGATTATGCCATGCGGGAAATTCGGCGCCGAGCCGACCAGCATAATGGTTTCGCCATCGCACGCCTGAGACATCGCTTCGACATCGGCTTGATAGGTGCCGTCCGTGAGGATCGGGATTCGGCGGACCTCAATGTCCATCAAATGCGCCGCCTTGTCGAAGGCGAGATGGGCTGAGAAGGGTAGAACGATGTTTGCACGTGCGCGGGCGCGGCCTTGCGACCTGGCATAATCGCGGGCGGTCTTTATCGCCATCGTAATCGAGTCCGTGCCGCCGGACGTCATGGCCCCGGTGCTGCCTTCGGGGCCATGCAGCAAGCTGAGCCCCATAGAGACGACATCTTTTTCCATTTGCGCCAGAGACGGAAACGCCAAAGGGCCGAGGCCGTTTTCTGACATAAAGGCCGCATAGGCCTCCTTTTGGATCGCCGCGATCTCTTCGCCGGCATTAAAAACGTATACCGCGGTGCGGCCATCGCGCCATTTCGCGTCCTTTGCGCCGCGCGTCTGCATATCGGCGTGGATCTCATCCCATGCCCGTCCATGCTCTGGCATCTGCATAACCGTCCTCCTGATCAACCCTCATAGTGTGCGCCAAGGCCGATGGAAAAGCGAGGGGGCGCGGCAAAAAATACCGCGCCCCCTCTCTCTTTGGCTGTGCCTAGGCTCAGTCGCGATCCGATTAGCGCTTTTGCATCTGCGCTTCGAGCGCTGGCGCATTGATTTCGTCAACTGCGCGGGCGATCGCGTCTTGGCGACACTTATATTTCGCCGACAGGCTCGAGACATGATTTTCGTGTAATTTGCGACAGACTTTTCGAGCGCTAGCTTCGATGCGTTCGAGTGCTTTGCCAGCATCGGTCCAGTCTTGGAGATCAAGATCTACGAGCGAGACCTCGCTGCTTTCGGTTTCGACCACCATTTTGCTACCAGCCATGGCCGGCAAGAAAGACATGGCGAGGGTTGAGGCCAAGATCGGCGCCAAGAATTTGGTCAGTTTCATTTCATCATCCCATTCGATGTGCGTTGCTGACCGATTCCTCCCTGGAGGGGTCCGTACACGGCGGGCTTTAAACCGGGCGTAAACCCAGATGATCAGATTTCACCGAACGGGGAGAAATGAGACAGAGTGCAGCCATCTGGCCGTGTTCTGTCTCAATACTCGCGTCTGAGTTGTTTAGCTTTTCGCGTCTGCTGCGAGCAAGCCGGTCAGGGTTGGCGCGCCAATCGAATCGACGGCACTCTGAACGGCCGCGTCTTGGCAGGCCTTGCGATCCAAGCGCATGCGCAGCGATTCGCGCTGATTGGAGTATCGGCAAGCGCGATACGCCGCGCGCTCGATCTTGGCCATCACCAATTTCGCATCCTCAATCTTGGTCAAATTATAGTCTTTGATCGAGACATTGATCGAGCGATCGTCTGAACCATTGTCCATGGCCTGCGATGGCAGCGAACTTGTGAGGGCGGCGATGGCTGCCGCGATCAAAATGGATTTGGAAACGGTCATATATTCCTCCTGTGACAAAGCGATCCTAGTAAAGGCGTTCTTCTCGCCCGCTACATCTGTAACACAATTTATTGAAAAACAATATGAACTTTTTGTTACTACAAATGTAACACTTATTCCAGTATCTTCCCTCTTTCCCTGGTCGACGGACCCGGCTAACTCGGAGCCATGGCGAAATCTCATTTTGTGTGTCAGTCCTGCGCCGCCGTTTATTCAAAATGGTCTGGGCGATGCGATGCCTGTGGCGAATGGAATACGCTGGTCGAGGAAACCGTTAGCGGTCCGCCCGGCGGACTGAAAGCGCCGAAGGCAAGCACAAAGCGCGCCGGTAAAGCCAAGTTTTCTGCGCTCAATGGCGACGATGCTCCACCTGACAGGATTGTGCTTGGTGTTGAAGAGCTTGATCGCGTGTTTGGCGGCGGCATTGTTCCGTCGAGTGCGACTCTGATCGGCGGTGACCCTGGGATTGGCAAATCGACTTTGCTCTTACAAGTCGCCGCGCGCCTGGCGCGCAATGGCCTCAGCTCGGTCTATGTCTCTGGCGAGGAAGCCACCGCGCAGATCCAAGACCGGGCAAGGCGGCTAAAAGTGGCCGATAGTCCGGTGCAACTCGCGACCGAGACAGACTTACGCAAAGTTTTAAGTGCGCTGAAAGCGGCCAAGCCTGATTTCGTGGTCATCGATTCGATCCAGACCATGTGGTCGGACAGTCTCGAAGCTGCGCCGGGCAGTGTCAGTCAGGTCCGCGCCTGCGGGCAAGAACTGACCCGCTGGGCCAAGACCTCTGGGGCTGCCTTGATCCTCGTCGGCCACGTCACCAAGGAAGGGCAAATCGCTGGGCCGCGTGTGGTTGAACATATGGTCGACACCGTGTTCTATTTTGAAGGCGAGCGCGGTCATCAGTTTCGCATTTTGCGAGCGGTCAAAAACCGCTTCGGCCCGACCGATGAGATTGGCATTTTTGAAATGCACCCATACGGTCTCGCTCCAGCTAAGGAGCCGTCGGCGCTGTTTCTGTCGGCAGAAGCGGATGATGCGGGCGGAGCGGCGGTTTTCGCTGCGATGGAAGGCTCGCGCCCAGTTTTGGCCGAAGTGCAGGCTCTCGTCGCACCGAGCGCCTATGGCACACCGCGGCGGTCGATTGTCGGCTGGGACAGCAATCGGCTGGCCATGTTGCTCGCTGTGCTTGAGGCTCGCTGCGGGGTCACGCTTGGCGGGCGAGATGTTTATCTCTCGGTGGCAGGCGGATATCGAATCGGCGAACCGGCGGGCGATCTTGCGGCCGCGGCCGCTTTGCTCACCTCAGCCGCCGCCCATCCGGGACCGCGGAAGACGATCTATTTTGGCGAACTCGCTTTGTCGGGTTCCATCCGACCGGTCTCGCGGATGGAGCAACGTCTCAAAGAAGCCGCACGGTTAGGGTTTGAAAGCGCTTTCGTGCCGGAAGGCAGTCCAACAGCGATAGAAGGCTTGACGATCACTCCGATCAAGCGCCTATCTGACCTGG
>JBCCXW010000249.1:0-3905 GCA_039191105.1 Pseudomonadota bacterium | reverse complement strand
TGACAGGACCGGCGCCGCTATGAACATGATTCCGTTATCTCGGATTCTGGCCTATTGGGCAGAAAAGAAACCCGATCAACATGCGATTATTCACGGCGATGAAGCGATCACATGGGCCGAGTTAGATCAGCAAACCAACCAACTCGCCCGTGCTTACGAAGCAATGGGCGTGAAACAGGATGATTTCGTCACGAATGCCCTGCCCAATGGTATCGAAAATATGGCCGTCACATTCGCGACCTGGAAGCTTGGTGCGACGCCGCAACCCATCTCCTCCAAGTTGCCGAAGATAGAGCGAGACGCCATAATCGATCTAGCCAATCCGAGCCTTGTGGCGGGCATCAATGACCCAATGGGTGATCGGCCCAGTGTGCCGACTGGCTTTACAGGTCATACATCCTATTCGTCGGCTCCGGTGGAAGAACGTATCTCGAAGCGCGTCAAGGCTGTCACATCCGGAGGCAGCACCGGACGTCCGAAACTCATCGTCATGCCGACCCCAGCGGTCTGGGATTTGGATGAGACATTTCTGATCATGCCGCACGAGACGACTGTGCTGGTGCCCGGGCCACTCTATCACAACGGTCCCTTTATGTGGGCGGTCATGGCGCTGTGCCAGGGCAATACGGTGGTCTTGGTCACGCGGTTCGACGCGCAAGACACGCTCCGCTTGATTGAGACTCATAAAGTGGGTCACAGCTATTTTGTACCAACGATGATGCAACGCATCTGGAAGCTCCCCGAAGATGTCCGAACAGCATACGATCTTTCCTCGCTGAACTCGTTCATCCATATGGCAGCGCCGTGTCCGCCTTGGCTCAAGGAAGCCTTTATTGAATGGCTTGGGCCGGAAGTGGTCTGGGAACTCTATGGCGGTGCCGAGGGGCAGGGCGGGACCCTGATCAGCGGATCCGAATGGCTACAGCATCGCGGGTCGGTCGGCAAACCCATGGAAGGCTCCGGCGAAATGAAAGTCTTCGGAGAGGACGGGAAAGAATTGCCGCCCGGTGAGATTGGTGAAATCTTTATGCGCCCGTCGACCGGGCCTGGGTCCACGTATGAATATATCGGTGCCGAAGCAAACCGGCGCGACGATGGGTGGGACAGTCTAGGCGATATGGGGTATTTCGACAAAGACGGATATCTCTATCTCGCGGATCGTCGTACTGACATGATCCTGTGTGGTGGATCGAACGTCTATCCAGCCGAAGTTGAGGCCGCGATCGATGCGCATCCGGCGGTGCGGTCTTCTGCGGTCATCGGATTACCACATGAAGATATGGGCAATCAGGTGCATGCTATTGTTGACGCCCCGGGCGGCGCCCTGAGCGAGGCTGAATTGCTGGCATTTCTTGGCGAACGTCTAGTCCGTTACAAGTTGCCGCGCTCGGTTGAATTCGTCGGTGAACCCTTGCGCGATGATGCTGGAAAGGTCCGCCGAAAAGCTTTGCGTGCGGCCCGTGTGACCGAGAGCGCTTAAGCGCGCGACCCAAGAGTGAAAGAGGGCTCAAACCATGTTCAATCATGTTTATGTTAATCCGCAAACCATGGCGGTCATCGAGCAATTGGGAGAACGCGGTCTAGATGATGTCGCGGCGCAAACGGTCGAAACCATTCGTGAATCAGCGTCGCAGCTCTTCCGTCAACTTGGCCCGCCAGAACGACCGATGTTCAAGGATGAGTATATCAAAGTGCCAGGACCAGCGGGGGAGATTAATTGCCTCACTTTCACCCCAACCGATCCGGGCGAGGGGACCTTACCGGTACTCCTATACTTTATCGGCGGGACATTCTCCCACCTGTCAGCACGGGGGCTCGGTGGCGCACCGACTGTGATCGCGGAACAGGCCAATTGCATTGTCGTCATACCAGAGCACCGCATGCCGCCGGAAAACCCATTTCCTGCAGGCTTCGATGATTGTTTCGCCGTTTACAAATGGCTCCTAGGGCATGCTGGTGACATCCAAGGGGATGTGAACCGTATCGCTGTAGGCGGAGGCAGTTCCGCCGGGACGCATGCGGCGGCGATTTGTTTGGATGCCAAAGACGCCGGTATTCGGCAGCCGATCCTACAATGGCTCGATGTCCCGTTCCTGGACCATATTGGCGAAGCGACCTCGGTGCATGAAAACGCTTATTTGGTCGACCGCGCTGCGCTGCGCTTCGGGTCGGGGATCCATTTCGGGCATGATGACTGGACCAAGTGGCCGCTGCGCGCCTCACCGCTTCGTGCCCCTGACGTTTCGGGTTTGGCGCCGGCATTAATCACAACCGCTGAACTCGATCCGCTGCGGGACGAGGGCAAGGCCTATGCGGTCCGACTTCGCAAAGCAGGCGTACCCTGTACGCACCTTTGTTATGAAGGCCAGATTCATGGCTTTTCCGGCATGGGTGGGATCATCGACGAGGGCCTGATGTTCCTCTATCAGTGCGCTGGCGTATTGCGGTATGCGTTCGATAAAGCTACGGAAGAAAATGCTTAAGCGGTTTGAGTGAGGAGGCGTTCGCGCCTCAGCGATCGAAAAAATCACCGGCATTGCATCACATCACAATGAGACATGCAGCGCTTCCGCTTGTGTTATGGGCGCCTGGCGCCGTAATTGAAACACGCGGCGGTATAGACCTTTGCGATCCACAATCCATCGAGAGCCCATGACCTACGAAACTATAGACCTAGTGATTGACGAGTCCGTTGCGACCCTGAAGCTCAAACGTCCCGACAGGTACAACGCGCTCAACAGCCAAATGCTGGACGAACTGATCGACGCACTGCAACATCTGCAATCGTCTGATGAGGCTCGGGCCTTAGTGTTGACCGGCGAGGGCCGAGCCTTCTGTTCCGGCGCCGACCTAGCAGGTGGGAGCGACGGAAAAAAGCCGACGCCACATGAGCGCGCTGAAGCCGTTCGCCATAGCATGCACCTGAAATTCAATCCCGTGATCAAGAAGATCGCTGTCTTGAATATCCCAACGATCGCCGCGGTGAATGGCGTTGCGGCGGGTGGCGGGGTTGGCCTTGCGCTCTGTTGCGATCTGGTGATCGCGACGCCAGAGGTGAAGTTCATTCTCGTCTTCACGCCGAAACTTGGTTTGATCCCAGATCTCGGATCCGCTTGGCATTATGTCAGAGCGCTGGGGCGTCAGCGGACCATGGCCGCCGCTTACTTCGGAACGCCGATTTCGGCCGAGGAAGCCCTAAAAGATGGATTAATCTGGAAGATGGTTCCGGGGGAGGATTTGCTCGCCGAAGCAACGCACACGGCCGCCGCGCTCGCCAAGGGGCCAACCCGGGCCTTCCCGGCCACCCGCGCCTCAATTGATGCCGCAAGTCAGCAAACCCTATTCGAACAGTTGGACATGGAAGCAGAGATGCAACCCGCTTTGATTGCCACGGATGATTATGCTGAAGGCGTGCGCGCGTTCCTGCAAAAACGCGACCCGGTGTTCAAAGGCGAATAGTCGGCCTTCTAATGTGTCAGGCCGAGACCGCGGGCGAAGGCTTCGTGATAGTCGCGCCAAAACCGCTGGGTGAGGGGTGCGTCTAAAGCAGCTTGGAAGCCATGGCCCGCATCCGGATAAACGATCAGTTCGGTCGGCACACCATGCGCCATCAAACGCTGCGCATACTCGATATTTTCGTCTCGAAACAGGTCGAGTGTCGCGGTTCCAATCCATGTCCTCGGCAGACCGGTTAAATCCGTCGCGCGGGCTGGCACGTGCGGGGCTTCGCGGGGCGCATCGCCAAGATATGAGGCCCAACCAAACGCATTGCTTGCACGGGTCCAAATGAACTCACCCGTTGTGTCGCATCCGGGTTGCGCGTCGGACCCTGTGCGGTCGTCAAGCATAGGATAGAGGAGGTGTTGATAATCAATGGGATAATCGCCCTCAGAGACGGCGAGTTG
>JBCCXW010000248.1:0-3909 GCA_039191105.1 Pseudomonadota bacterium | reverse complement strand
GTCGGGATGGCGACCAATATCCCACCGCACAATCTCGGCGAAGTGGTCGATGCCACTCTGGCCATGATTGATGACCCGGCGATCGATGATGAGCAGCTTTTGGAGATCATTCCCGGCCCTGATTTCCCGACCGGGGGCCTAATCCTCGGCTATACCGGGTCGCGCAAAGCCCTTTTGGAGGGGCGGGGTTCGATCATCATGCAGGCGCGCTCGGAAATTGAAGAGATGCGCAATGGTCGCCAGGCGATTATCGTCACCGAAATTCCATATCAGGTGAACAAAGCCTCACTGGTCGAAAAGATTGCTGGCATGGTCCGTGATAAGCGGATTGAGGGGATTGCTGATCTGCGCGATGAATCCGACCGCCATGGCATCCGCGTGGTGATCGAAATCAAGAAAGATGCGAGCGCCGAAGTGGTGCTTAATCAATTGCATCGCTATTCGCAGCTGCGCACCAGTTTCCCGGCGAATATCTTGGCGCTGAATGGCGGCAAGCCTGAACAGCTGACCCTTAGACAAATTTTGCAGGCCTTTATTCGCTTCCGTGAAGACGTGGTCGCGCGGCGCACCAAATTTGAGCTCAACAAGGCGCGCGATCGGGCGCATGTTTTGGTTGGACTGGCGCTCGCGGTCGCCAATATCGATGAGATTATCGCGATTATTCGTCATGCCCCGGATCCCAATGCGGCGCGGGAGAGATTGCTTGAGAAAGCTTGGCCGATCATGGATATGGGGCCGCTGCTCGAGCTGGTCGCTGATCGGCGCACCCGTTGGGATGGCGAGGACTCAATTTTCCTCTCTGACGAACAGGCGCGCGCGATCCTCGCCTTACAACTGTCCCGCCTGACAGGGCTTGGACGGGATGAGATTGGCAGCGAAGCCAAGGGTCTGGCCGAAAAAATTGCCGATTATCTCGACATTTTGCGATCGCGGCCGCGCGTCCTTGATATTATTCGCGGCGAGTTGAATGAGGTCAAAGACAAATTCGCGGTGCCGCGCCGGTCAGAGTTCACCTTTGGCGGCGCCGACATGGACGATGAGGACCTCATTGAGCGGGAAGATATGGTCGTGACCGTCACTCATGGCGGATATGTCAAACGCACTCCACTTTCGACCTATCGGACCCAGCATCGCGGCGGCAAAGGCCGATCGGGCATTTCCATGAAAGACGAGGACTTCGTCACCCGCGTCTTCATGGCCAACACGCATACCGAGATCCTGTTCTTCAGCTCGGAAGGTATGGTCTACAAGGAGAAAGTTTGGCGCTTGCCGATTGGCGGACCACAATCGCGCGGCAAGGCTTTGGTCAATATTTTCCCGCTCTCAAAAGACGAGCGAATTGAAAGCGTGATGCCGTTGCCGGATGATGAGGACAGCCGCAATCAGCTCGATGTGATGTTTGCAACCCGCTCTGGCACCGTCCGTCGCAACAAGCTCTCGGATTTCATCCGGGTCAATCGCAATGGCAAGATTGCGATGAAACTTGATGACGGTGATGGCATCGTTCGCGTGCGAATATGTTCGGAAGATCAAGATGTTATGCTGACCACAGCGCTCGGGCAATGTATCCGCTTTCGGGTCAGTGATGTGCGGGTTTTTGCCGGTCGCAACTCAACCGGGGTTCGCGGCATTCGCCTGGCAGACGATGATCGCGTGATCGCAATGGGCGTTCTGCGCCATATTGATGTGACGAGCGCTGAAGCGCGCGCTTATCTCAAACACGCCACGGCCATGCGCCGGGCGGCCAATGGCGAAGAAGAGGAATTGGTCGACGCGATTGCCGAGGATGACGGCGAGGACGGCGATGAAGAAGCGGCCTTGTCGGCGGAGCGTATCGCTGAACTGGGAGCCGCTGAACAGTTTATTCTGACCATTTCAGACGATGGCATGGGCAAGCGCGCCTCAGCATATGATTATCGTGTGACCGGCCGCGGCGGCAAAGGCCTCGTCGCGCACAATATCTGGGGCAGCAACAAAAAAACGGGCCCGATTAAACAGATTGCGTCTTCCTTCACGATTGAAGACGATGACGAAGTCATGCTGGTGACCGATGCGGGGCAATTGATCCGCACGCCGGTTGATCAAATCCGGATTGCCGGACGAGCGACCTCTGGCGTTTGGGTCCTGCGGACAAAAGACGACGAACGCGTTGTTTCTGTTGCACGTCTTGCAGACAATGGCGAAGACGATACAGAAGGGTCGTAAGCACGCTCAGTAGACCTTTGACTGACCCGCTGAGCGTCGGGAGGAACTGTATGGAGCGCGTTGGGCTGTATCCGGGAACATTTGACCCGGTCACGATGGGGCATTTGGACATTATCGGGCGGGCCATGAAACTGGTCGACCGACTGATTATTGGCGTCGCCGTAAGTGAAGCGAAACGACCGCTTTTCGACCTCGAGGAACGCATTCAAATGATGGAAGAGGAGTGTGCGGCTATGGCTGGACCAGGGCGCGCGCTGATCGAAGTGAAACCCTTTGACATGCTCCTCATGCACTTTGCAGAGCAAGAAAATGTCCATGTCATCGTCCGGGGTTTGCGGGCCGTATCGGACTTTGAATACGAGTTTCAGATGACGGCAATGAATGAGCAACTGAATCGCGAGATTGAAACTGTGTTTCTAATGGCCGATGTTCAGCATCAGGCGGTTGCGTCGCGCTTGGTCAAAGAGATCGCGCGCTTCCATGGCGATATTACCCCATTCGTCTCGCCCGGAATAAAAGAGAGATTGCTGGAGAAGTACAAACAATGAGCCTGAGAACCTTCCTGAGCAGCCTTGCTGTCATGGGATTTGTGGCGTGTGCGGGGGCACAAACAGAGGACCCCGAGGCGGCGACCTATACGCTCGCCGATGTCCAAGCCGCACCAGAAAAGTGGCGTGCCGTCGATCCGGAAAACTTGGTGATCTTAGACACCAGCCAGGGTCAAATTGTGCTTGAATTGCTGCCGGTGGCGGCGCCTAACCATGTCGAACAGTTTCGCGCTTACGTGCGCTCCGGACTTTATGACCGGACGGAGTTTCATCGCGTGATCAAAGACTTTATGGCACAAGGCGGCGATGTCGCAGCAACCCATGGCGAAGATCGTCTGCGCCCGCCCTTGCAAGCCGAATTCACGTTTCGACGAGATCCAGCGGACGCACAGTTGCACACGATTGGCCCTGCCGATTCCGCCGATGCGGGGTTTCATAATGGGTTTCCCATCTCGACCCAGCCTGGGTTCTTGGCCGAAATGTCCGTTGATGGCCTGGTCGAGAGCTGGATTCCGCATTGCCCAGGCGTGCTCTCAACCGCTCGGACGAGTGACGACCTCAACTCCGGCAATGCGCAATTCTTTCTGATCAGCGGCGAAGGGCAGCATTTGGACTATAATTACACCGCCAAAGGGCGCGCGCTGACCGGCCTAGATGTCATTCAATCGATCAAGCTCGGGCCGCGGCCTGAAGGGTTCCCGATTGCCAATCCTGACGTTTTGATTTCTGCGCAAATGGTTGCTGATATGCCTGAGGCGGAGCGTCCATCGGTTTACGTACAAAGGACCGACACACCCGAATGGGAGGCGATCCTGGAAGAAGCAGATTCACGCCGAACGCAGATTTGTGATTTACCGTCCGTGCCAGCTGTGATCTCTCGGGGCATCTCCTGAGCGCTTTAGACGCGTTTGATTTCGTCTTGCCTGAAGACCGGATTGCCCTGCGTCCTGTCGATCCCCAGGATGCAGCGCGGCTTCTTGTGGTTCATCGTGATGGCAGGTTTGAAGATGCTTCGGTGCGCGACTTACCAGCGTGGCTCTCGCCTGGGGATACAATGGTGTTTAATGACACCCGCGTGATCGCCGCCGCTTTAAAGGGCGTACGCCGCGCCCGTGACGCGCAAGGCGCTGATGTCCTAGTCGATGTCAATCTGGTT
>JBCCXW010000247.1:0-3945 GCA_039191105.1 Pseudomonadota bacterium | reverse complement strand
TAATGCAGTGACGGTCGAGATTGATTTTGACGGCCTGTCTGATCGGGTCATCCGCGCGCCGATTGAGGCAGACAATATTTATGCGCTTGCGCTCACAAAGGGGCATATTCTGACCTATCATGGCGGGGCGTTCCATTATGGCCGCGACTCGGGTGTCGAAGACGTCCTGCGGGCGTTTAAGCTGGAAGATCGGGAGTCCTTCGATGTGGTCGAAGGCTTGGATGGTTTTAGTCTCGCTGCCGACGAACCACTGGTTGCGGTTTGGAAGAACGGGTCTCTGCAACGCCTCAAAATCACCGATGGTGACAAGGATGAGAAAGCTGTATCGCTGTCTGAGGTTAAAACCCGGATGGTGCCAAGCGATGAATATGTCCAGATCTTTGAAGAAACCTGGCGCCGGTTCCGTGACTATTTTTATGTCGAGAACATGCATGGGTATGATTGGGACGCGTTGAAAGCGCAATATCGACCTTTGGTCGATGATGTCGCGCATCGCGATGACTTAAATTATGTCATCGGCGAAATGATTGGCGAGCTTAATGCTGGTCACGCCTACAAGGCAGGCGGCGAGACCGATGCGCCCGACCGCCCGCAAACCGCTTTGCTCGGCGCGCGCTTAGAACTTGATGACCGCGCCAATCGCTATCGCTTCTCTGAGATTTTTAAGGGCGCGGCGGCTGAGCCAAAATATCGTTCGCCGCTCAACGAGGTTGGAGTCGATGTCAAACAGGGCGATTATCTATTGGCCGTAAATGGCCGCGATCTCGGCCGCAATGACAATGTCTATGCGCTGCTGCAAGGCCTTGCTGGCGGTCTGGTCGAATTGAGCGTCGCCGATAGCGCCAATGGCGAGAATACGCGCCGCGTGATCATCGATCCGCTCTCGAGCGAAGACCGCTTGCTATATTATCGATGGGTGGAGCGCAATCGCGCCCGGGTTGCGGCCGCGACGGATGGGCGGATTGGCTATATGCATATCCCCGATATGGGCGCGAACGGGATTTATGAGTTTACCCGGCAGTATTACGGACAAATCGATAAAGACGGTTTGGTGGTCGATGTCCGCCAGAATGGCGGCGGCAATGTCTCGCAAATGCTGATTAACCGCCTCGATCGGGAATTGATCTTCACCGGTTATGCCCGCGGCTTGGACGTAACGGACACGTATCCGAATGCGGTGTTTACCGGACCGATGGCGGCGATTTTAGATGAGGACTCGGCTTCCGATGGCGACATCTTCCCTGCCGCCTTCCAAGCGCGCGGCCTTGGCCCTCTGATTGGCAAGCGCTCTTGGGGCGGGGTGATCGGGATTACCAGTCACGGCCCGCTAATCGATGGCGGTGCGGTGTTTGTACCGCAATTCGGATTTGCTGACGCCGACGGTAACTGGACGATTGAGGGCTTCGGTGTTCAACCTGATATCGAAGTCGACAATCCGCCTGAAGCGCTGCTGCGCGGCGAAGACCCGCAACTCGACCGAGCGATCGCAGAGGTCGAGCGGCAATTGGAGACCGTCAATCCGAAGCTGCCACCGCGTCCCGCCGATCCGGACAAAACGCCAGCGGAATAGATCGAGGCGCGCCGCGGCGGCATGGTTTGATCTAGAGGAGCGAAACCGCCAACAGGACAAATCCGGCCAGGGCGACGGTTTGGAGCACCATCGCGCTGACGGCGGCGCCGCTGGTGCGGAACAGATCCCCGGCGGTCGTTTGAGCCCCAAGGGCGACAATCGACATGACCAGCGCAAACTGCGAGACCGAGCCCATCGTGTCCGCGAGAGACGAGGGGATGAGCCCCAAGCTATTGATCACCACCAAGCCGACAAATCCGATCAAAAAAAGCGGGATTGCGGGTTTGGCTGGAGCGCCATCATCATCGCTCGCCCCGCGCGCAAAGAGAAAGGCGATTAGAACAATAGCAGGAACCAAGCAGGCAACGCGCATGAGTTTCACCACAGTGGCGGTCTGCGCCGCGTCTTGCGACACGATATGCCCAGCGCCAATGGCTTGCGCAACATTGTGGATAGACGCCCCTAAAAACGTCCCGGCTTGCGTGTCGGTTAGCCCGAACTGGGTCGCGGCGATCGGATAGACCGCCATCGCCGCGCTGCTCGTGATCGCGACCAGCATGATCGTCGTCACCGTCGCAGTGTGGCGGTGTTCAGATTTCGGCAAGGCGGCACAAATCGCCATCGCTGCTGCGCTGCCGCAAATGGCAACCGCGCCTGCTGATATCAGCGCATGTTGCGAGGGCAATCCGCAGGCGCGCCCGATCGCCCACCCCCCGCTCAGCATCACCGCGACGGCGAGTATCGCGATCAAGAGGGGTTGCCATCCAAGCGCCAATATGTCGGCCAGCGCGATCTGCGCGCCGAGCAAAATCACTCCTAAATGCAGCACCTGTTTGGCACCAATATTGATGCCAGGTCGAAAGGCGGTTTGGGTCGAAACGCGCGCCATTGCGAGTCCCCCAAACAGCGCGAAAATCATCACCGGGCCGCCGCTTGCCGATGCGACGCCAAACGCCGCGAGCGCCACAATAGCGGCGAGCAAAAGCCCCCACTTACCCCGCCATAACCCAAGCATCCAGGGCGTGCTGGGGAGGGCTGAAAGCCGCTCTTTTTGAACGAAAGTCGCGATCGGTGTCGGACTAGGCATCTACGCGTTCGCGGGCGCGCGTTTCTCTTTGCGGTGTCCGTGCGCGGTGGGTCACCATGCGCCGATGCAGCGTTTGAACGGTCGAGCTGCCTGTGCGCACGCACAAGAATGGAAACACCGCATGGATGAAGCAGGCAAAGCTCGCGATAAACAGGCTCAACCCAAACCCAAACGATGATTGCATATGCTGAAAATAGGTTTCACCGACCGATCGGGGGTGCTCGGTAAAGCGTTTCATTCTGGGCCTCGCGCAACTTTATAATTGCCGCGACAGTATAATTAATGAGCAGAAAAGTGTTCCCAATTTGAGCTGTTTCAGGCAGAAGGCTTGGGAAAATAGGCTATGAAACATGTCAATAGTAGAACTTGATAATATCGATAAGAAGATTCTTGGGATTATTCAGAATGATGCGACCCGCCCGATTCAGGAGATTGCCGAAGCGGTGGGTCTGACCTCCAATCCCTGTTGGCGTCGTTTGCGCCGGCTTGAAGAGATCGGAATTGTTCAGAAGCGGATCGCGGTCATTGATCCGGCCAAGCTTGGCTTGAAGATGACCTGTTTTGTGCGCATTCACACATCCCAACATACAGGTGACTGGTTGGAGACCTTCAAGCGCAGCGTCAGCCGAATTCCGGAGATTGTCGAATGTCACCGGATGACGGGAGAGATTGATTATCTCCTCAAAGTCATTGTCCGGGATTTAGACCATTATGACAAAGTCTATCAGGCGCTGATCAAATATGTGCCGGACTTGTCCGACGTATCATCGTCGTTTTCGATGGAGCGGTTGAAGAGCGGGCATGACGTAAATCTCAGTCTCATTCAGTAGCCATCTGTCGCGCTGGTGTTTGGCCCTCATTCAAGGCGCAGTAGCCAGTCAAACTCGAGCACACGCCCGGATGCCAATTCGACCACCGCCCGCATTTCGTCGGCGTCGCTTAGAGCCTCTGGCGCAAGGGAGATAGAGATCGGAACGGTTGCGATTTGGAGCCGCACCGGCACCTCAACCGGCGCGCCTAATGCCGTTTCATCGCGGTAGAGTTGGAGTCTGGCTGATTTCGCATTCAACCGGGCGCCATCCATGCTCAGCCGGACCTGGACATTCCCTGTGAGCTCACCCCCCGCAGTCTGGGCCAGCCGTGGCGCGGCTGCGATGCCCTCTAAACTGCGCGGCTCCAAGACCAATTCTTGCGCAGGTGGGGTTGGATAATCATAGCGTTCAAAATATGACAGCGCGAAAAAGGTCGAAAGAATGAAAATCGGAAATGTCGCGATTTGAGCGCGGCT
>JBCCXW010000246.1:0-3989 GCA_039191105.1 Pseudomonadota bacterium | reverse complement strand
GTTCCCCTCTGGCGTGTAATTTGCTTCCCTAGTCTCAAATAAAGACGAGGGTGGGACATGAAGGGTTTCAGAACGATCCGTATCATACGTCGCGAAGAACGCATTGAGCCGCGAGAGCCGATGATTTTAGATTATGGCGATCCGATAACCGTTAAACTGACGCGAGAGATCGCTGACCGTAAGCGTCAACGCGAGCGAAGCGGCCTGCACCCAATTGGGCTTTAGGCCGGTCAGCACAGGTCGAGAAAACGCGCTTTAAAAATTCCGATTGGAGTGATACCTCCCGGCCCTCAACTGAGGAGCCCAAACCATGAGTGATCTCCAAACGCTCGCAGAATCCGCAAAAGCCTGGCCGTTCGAACAAGCGCGCGCCGTGCTGAAACGCCTGCGCAATATGGAGAAACAGGGCAAACCAAAACAAGGACCCGTCGTCTTCGAAACCGGCTATGGCCCCTCCGGCCTGCCGCATATCGGGACCTTTGGTGAAGTGGTCCGAACCACGATGGTAAAAACCGCCTTTGAAGCGCTGACAGACGGTGCGTTTGAAACCAAACTGATTTGCATCTCGGATGACATGGACGGGATGCGCAAAGTGCCACCAACCGTGCCAAATCCCGAACGCCTTGAGGCTTACTTACAGAAGCCGCTCACTGATGTGCCGGACCCGTTCGGCACGCATGGCAGCTACGGCGCACATATGGGCGCACGGCTCTGTGCATTTCTCGATAGCTTCGGCTTTGAATATGAGTTCTTGTCAGCAACCGATTGCTATAAAGACGGCACGTTTGATCCGATGCTGCTGCGGGCGCTCGAAAAGTTCGATGAGATTATGGCGGTGATGCTGCCGACGCTCGGGGCGGAGCGTCAGGCGACTTACTCACCCTTCTTGCCGATCTCGCCGACGACGGGTCGGGTCTTATACGTTCCGATGAAAGCCACCGACTCAAACGCTGGCACGATCACGTTCGAAGACGAAGATGGCACTGATGTCACCCTGCCCGTCATAGGCGGTCATGCAAAGCTGCAATGGAAGCCCGATTTCGGCATGCGATGGGCGGCGCTTGGCGTTGACTTCGAAATGTTTGGGAAAGACCATCAGGATAATGCGCCCATCTATTCGAAAATCACGCGGATCTTGGGCTGCCAACCGCCACAGCAATATGTCTATGAGCTGTTCTTAGACGAGCACGGCACCAAGATTTCCAAGACCAAAGGCAACGGCATCGCGGTGGAGGACTGGCTGAAATATGCGCCGCAAGAGAGCTTATCCCTCTACCAGTTCCAAAAGCCGCGCGTGGCGAAGAAGCTGTATTTCGACGTGATCCCGAAAGCGGTCGACGAGTATCTGACATTTCTTGAAAAGTTCCCGCAAGAAGAGCCAAAACGCCAAGTCGAAAACCCAGTCTGGCATATTCATGGCGGTCACCCGCCGGAATGGACCTCGCCGGTCAGCTTTGCGCTTTTGCTCAATTTGGTCAGCGTCGCCAATGCGCAAACCCGCGAACAGCTATGGGGATACATCTCACGATATGCGCCTGATGCTTCGGCGGAAACACACCCCCTGCTCGATGATCTCGCGGGCTATGCCATGGCCTATTATCGCGACTTTGTAGAGCCAACCAAATCCTACCGCGCCCCGAGTGTTCAAGAGCGCGCCGCTATGGATGATTTAGCGAAACGGCTGCGAGCCTGGGACCACCCGGTCGATGCAGGCGAGCTGCAAACGCTTACCTTTACGGTCGGCAAAGCGCATGAGTTTGAAAACCTTCGGGCTTGGTTCCAGGCCTTGTACGAAGTGCTCCTCGGCCAAAGCCAAGGCCCTCGATTTGGCGGATTCATTGCGCTTTATGGCGTCGAAGAGACGGCGACGCTGATCGAAGATGCGTTGGCGCGCTGACGTAGCGACGAGACTAGAGCACGAACCCCGTCGATGTTGAAACCAACAATCGCCCACCGACTTTGGACGCCCTAGAATAGACCGCTCCGTTTGGCGAACATCGCGCTCGGTCGTCGTTCTGCGGTTCTTAGCGAGCGCAATCACGCGTGGTTACATTTAAGATGCCGCATGTAACACCAGTGTCACACACTTTTGAGGGAGTTAAAATGGCAACCGAATCATCACCTTCTAGCCATCCAACTTAAAAAATAAATCTGACACTTGTGAGACTGCGCGACATCGTCGCCAAACGTAAGTTTAGAAAGTCGACATTATCAAGCGGCCCGCAGGCGGCTTGATAATGTGAAACTGGACTACGACTTAATTGAATGTCGACATCGGACACTCTGTTTGCTCGACAGCATCCAAAGCTTGCGCGTCTAACGTCGCGACTTTTTGTTCGGCTTTCTTTTGGGACATTTTTCCGGTCAGACCGAACATTCCTCCGATCTCCGCTGCATCGTTAGCGATCGCAGCTCCCCGTCCGATTGCGTTGGACGCTCTGCCGAGAGATTCACTATAGTTCCCAGTGGCGTTCCGATTAATTCTATTCAGTCTTTGGACCACACCGTCGCCCTTATACGAATACTGATTGATCTGCGACATGGACATGCCTTCAGACGCTTGCGATGCGTTCACAATTTTCGCGAGTTCTTCATCATAGTTCGCTCGAATGTTCTGACAGACTGGGTGATCGGGTGCTTTGGTGGCTGCTAGATCGATTGCTTTTGCTCGCGCCTCAAATGAGCTTGCCTCGTTCAGAGATTCGTTTTGCTGCAACAACGGATTGTCTGCCAATGCCGGACCAATCATAGCCAGTGCCAAAATTGCTGCAAACCCGCACGCGCGCTTTGAAAATGCTGATTTCATTGTCCCACCTTAAGTTATTGAAGAGTTTCAAATTAACTATTCGGTAAGCTATAGCGAGGCTGCCTCCTAAGGCAATCCGGATTCTTTCAAATATATCGTTTGGAGCAGTCCTCGAAAGCGAGCGCTGTCGTCTTCGCAACTGTCTTTCCGGGCGCATTTGTCTCAACAGCGGCAGGTGCTCCCTAAGGCTCGGTCAGACCCATAATTTGCGATTAAACCAACTCGTTCCGATGCCGAAAGCGGGCAGTCAGACTAGCCGACCAAACCCACCAACTCCCCGCACGTCGCGACGAGCCGCGCGATGTCTTGCTCCCGCGACAAGCGGTGATCGCCGTCTTTGATCAGATGGAACACCAGGTCTTCGCTCCGTAGCGTTTCAACCAATTTGAACGCGTGCTGCCAGGGGACATCCGGGTCTTGCTGTCCTTGTAAAATCCGGATCGGCATATCGAGATCAATCGATGCGTCTAAAAGCGTCCAGTTTTTTCCATCTTCGATCAGATCGCGCGTGATCGGATAAGGATCGCCATAATCGGTGGGTCGCAGCGTGCGCCCCTGCTCCTTAATCTCGCTCTGCTGTTTACCCGAAAACTCAGGCCACATCAGCTTTTGTGTGAAGTCTGGCGCGGGGGCGATCAACACCATGGCCGCGACCCGCGGTTTCAGCGCCAATGCCGCGAGAAGCGCCATCCAGCCGCCCATGCTCGACCCGACCAACACCAATCGGCCAGACGTCAGTCCTTCAATCGCCGCCAAAGCATCTTCTCGCCAAGCGGAAATCGTTCCGTCTTCAAACGCACCGCCCGATAGGCCATGCCCGGAATAGTCAAAAGCTAAAAACCCATGACCTCGCGCTTTCGCCCACGCTTCTAGCACGGTGACTTTTGACCCGCTCATATCAGATTTGAACCCTGACAACCAAACAAAGGTGAGCCCAGTGTTCGGTGCTGTATCGCGATAGGCCAGGCGGCGTCCTTGTGGTGAGGTCAGATAGAGATGATCCATCATCGGCTCCTTTTGGTTTCCTACTGCATGCGGTTGTGTATGCAGGCAACTTCTTCATTTCATTCGGGTGCCAAATCAGTCAAAGTCTGGCGATGCGCGATTCTGCCGGTCTTGATCTATCTGGGAAAACGGTGCTGCAAGTCATCCCCGAACTCGCGGCAGGCGGGGCCGAGCGCAC
>JBCCXW010000245.1:0-3998 GCA_039191105.1 Pseudomonadota bacterium | reverse complement strand
CGCCTGCGGTCGCGGCGCCAAAGATCATCAAAATTGATGCCCACAAGACCCGCGACGAGGCGCGTTTTTATTCGCGCGAAGCGCTCTTTGCGTAGATCAAGGCCCAGTGGCTCTGTCGGACGGTTTGTCAGGCTCCCGTCGGGGTCGACCTCAAACCGCAGAGCGGGCGGGAAACACTCGGTCGCCGGATCGCCGCTATTCGGAGCGCCATCCACGATCACTGCGAAAATATTTGACGCGCGGTCTGTCCGCTTAAATTGCAGAACCTCTTCATTGACCCATTTTGAAGAGGCGGAGCGCGGTGAGCATATTACGATTAGGCTCTCGGAATTAGCGATGGCTCCGCGCAGCGTCTCGCCGAGATCGGTGGCTGCGCCCATTTCCTCATCGTCTCTAAAAAAGCGTCCGAGCCCGCGGGTTTTTGGCTCTGTGCTGGGCGCCGCTAGGTTTTTGGGAAGCCGATATGATTCAAGGGCGGAATGTAACCGTTTGGCGTGCCGCTTGTCTTTTTGACTGTAGCTAATGAACGCTCGATAACGTTTCGGCAAACCATCGTCCCCATATTACGGTTTTGTATTGATCCGTTCACGAAAGAGCCTGGTCAATAGGCATAAAGATGTCTTTTCGTACAGAGTCACGGACGTGAGGGGCGCCGTGTTCATCATCCGGCAGTCGCAGAGCCGTCTCTAGAAGCATCGCTCGCCGGACAGATCCTGCGACCTCGTCCGAGAACGCTACATACGACGAGCAGACCCACTGGGCGTTTGCCTGCGGATCTTGTCGTCGATGAGCAAACCAAACGTCGCCTATAGAAACAGATCGTCCTTCGTCAGATCGGTCCCCATTGACGCGCCCAACTGGTAACAAAAAGCCAAATTGGTTTTGCGACCATTGGCCATGTCCCGCAGCCCATTCCGGATCTTTTCGATCCGCGCGCTTTTCAAATCATGCAGCTTCAAGCGTTTGCGAAGGACGCTATTGTTCAGTTCGACATCGATGTGCTGAAAGCTCAAAATCGGGTCAGGCGTTAATAGTTCGCCATCCAGACCTTGGATTTCACTGTTGATTTTGCATGGCCGTCTCGGGTTAGACAAGGCTTGCAATATGATCAGCGTGTTTCGCTCGCTTTCGGAGATCATACTACCAAGCGCGGCAATACCCTGTTCTACGGTTCGACGCCGCAGAAAAGCGTCGGTCCCCACGCGCTGGCGGAAGTAGCCTGTCCCGATTGAAAGAATGCTAATCTGATCTGATCCCCGCTTCCAATTGAACTGGTAGGAGGGCAAAATCGCAATCTGCAACGCGGCCAAAGATGGATTGTTTTGTCCCCCAATGGCACCATCGACAAAGACGCCCTCTTCTCTCGGAAAGCCTGCTGTTCCATCGGAGATTGTAATGCGCACCGGCGATAAGTAAGTTGGTGCTGCTGTGCTCGCCAACACCAAATCTTTGAGTTTATAGTGCCGGTTCGGCAAGAAGGATTGATCGCCTTCAGGTTCGAAAAAACGCGCCTTGGGGTTGTTGGTCAACAACCACGCTGAATCTGTGTCCATCCTCTTTGCGCAAATCAATAAACCAGTTTTGAGCGCCGGCGAGCCAAGTTCGAGCGCATTCCCGTTTTCATCAATCAGATGTTCTTCAAGCACAGATCGGAGTTTTTGCGCATCAAAGCGAGGCTTAAAAAATCCAAGCCGTCGACTGGGCCGAAACAGTATGGGGCAGAGCACGTCATAAAGTGATTTGATGCGCGCAACGTCCCATCCCAGAGCGAGACTCACGGCGATGATCGATCCAGTCGAGGTCCCCGCAATCAAATCGTAAACATCGGCGAGCACCAGGTTCTCATCGCCCAGATCAGCGCGCATCATTGCTTCGAGTTGCGCCAAAGCCCCGAGTGTCACCAGACCGCGAACACCGCCCCCTGAGAGCGATAATATACGTTTCGGTCCAAAATTTGGGTCTAAGTGCTGCTCAAACGTTCTACGCATTGTCTGTCCCGCCTTAAGCGCTCGCTCGACATCTAGTGAATACCCACAAGATGTCGCGAGCAAGCCCGCCGAATGAGATTGTAAGGCGCGCGCCATTTACTCGGAGGGCGCCCCTGCGAGGAATTTGGATGAAATGCCCGATTACGCATGGATATCAGCGAGCGCCGCGACGATCGAATTGATCAATATGTCTTTTAGACGTTCGACTTCCGGGAGATCATCGAACGGGACCAATAAGGGATGGGTTTTCTGATCCAGATCCTTTTGCGCGCCCAAGGTCCAACCGTCACGAAGCTTCGCGGCCATCCATTGCTCATGTTGGGCGGAGGCAGAAAGCTTCGGATTTTCAAGGACGACTTGGACACTTTCTTTCGTCGCCGCAACCATCCAGTCCGGCGCCTCCGACCAGACTGGAATGCCTTCCTGCCCATTGGCCAACCGCCAACCGCGGATCGCCTCATGGACGGTTCGCGCGATCTTTTCGATCTTCGCAGTTGATGGGGTTTTACTATGGGCCAAACGTCAGTGCTCCGGGAAACAAGGCATGTTGGTGACCAATAAGCAGAATACCGCATGCACTCCAAATACGTGAAGCCTTTCGTACGGAATGGTCAACGGAAAGTGAGCTTTAACTGCCTTGCTCCAAGCTCTGCCGATGACCAAAAACACGTTTCACTGTTTCAAGACATCGCCTGAGATCATCCAACCCGCCGTAAGATGCTGTCAAAGAAACTAAAGTTCGCTGCCGCTGGTCTGCCGCAGAAAAACTGGCCCATAGTTTGAGTTAGGATCGGCTCTGATATGGAGTTGAACCATGGGCAAGAGAGCCAAGCCTGAAGAGATCATTGCAAAGCTGCGTGAAGTTGAAGTGCGCCTAAGCCAGGGCGAAACGATTGGGCATGCTGTGCGCGCGATCGGCGTCGGTGAGCAATCGTATTATCGCTGGCGCAAGGAGTATGGCGGTCTGCAAATTGGCCAGGCCAAACGAATGAAGGAGATTGAGAAGGAGAACGCCCGCTTATGGCGAGCCGTTTCTGATCTCACACTGGATAATCAAATCCTTCAAGAAGTCGTGCGGGGAAAGTTCTAAGCCCCTCACGTAAGCTCATTGCAGTTGATCACGTGGTAGAAGAGCTTGGCGTCTCAGTGCGCCGAGCTTGCCGCGTGGTCGGACAGCATCTGTTTTTCAGCAAGCATCGGTCCCGCCTCTGCGAACGTAAATTTGCAGGTCGCACATGGCCGCCAAAGTAGGCGCCATCCACTTCAACCTCACCCGAGAGACGGGCCTGCGCGGTCTCGCGCGCCATCACCTCTCGCAACTTATGCATAAGAACAAAAACGTTTCCGGTGCTTACGCGGCCCTGCAAGGGCCACGGTCACCTCCAACTGTATTGAACGCCGACAGTCCGAGAAAGTTGGACCGCAGACAGCCCCTTGGAGGCGTTCACAAACAGACAAATCGCGCCAAGCAGATCGACGAAGGAGAGTTTGCGAGACGCAAAAATCGTTCCCGACGTTGCGCTGAACTGGTGATGGCACGCGGCACACTTGAAACGCTGACGAGACTTGAGATCATAGTGTTCAAGGCAACCGCATTTAGGGCAAATTGGTGCTCCGTCTGTCTCTGGCCAACGCAGCTGGCAAAACCGCCGATACGCTGACTTCTCACCGCGACGATAGATGTCTCGGAGCGAGAGGGAGTGGGCAGCCGCCGAAAGAAGAAAGTGCTGAGCCATCACATTAAAGAAGAACCATTGTTCGCATTATGTTCTTTTCCGGTCGAGTTTGCAAGGAAAGCGCTGCAATCAAAGAAATCTTCATATCCCACAATGGGATACTGGCTATTTTGGTGCATTTGCTACCTAAGCCCGAGTGCCTCAACGAAGAAGTGTTTGATAGTCTGGCCCATGCCCGATCGATCCTCGGGCGCTGGCGCCACGACTACAATCATATCCGGCCACACTCATCGCTGGGCGGGCTGACGCCCGCAGCGCGCCGGTCGCTCGAGCT
>JBCCXW010000244.1:0-4001 GCA_039191105.1 Pseudomonadota bacterium | reverse complement strand
TTTCCCTCCGCCTCGCCATCGACCTAAACAAGATACAGGTCAAAGCAAGGCAGGTTTGGACGGAACCTCCCAGATCACCTCTTCCAACCCAACAAAGCGCAACATTCGAGCAAGTTCTGCATCAAGCTTTGCCGCACGCGCCGCGCTCCAGTGGATGTTTGGCTCGGCCCACAGATTGAGAACGCGCAGACGACCAGCGCCGCGGTCTGCTTTCAATTCAATACGACCGACAAAGCGGTCGCCTTCGAGCAGCGGGAACACATAGTACCCCCATTTCCGCTTGGCAGCAGGCACGAACATTTCGATCGTGTAGTCAAATCCAAATAAGCGTTTCAAGCGATGACGATCGCGGATAACCGGGTCAAACGGGTTTAGGATTCGCAATCGCGTCGTTGGCGCGCGCACCCGTTTGAGTTGGTGTTCGATGTCGCCACTCGCCCAAACTGTAAGCGCGCTGCGAGCGGCGGTCTGAATTTCCACTGGCACCAGGCCAGCTCTGTTTTCGGCAACCCAGGTCTTCGCTTCCTGATTGCTGACCGCCGCCCAAAACCGTTGAATATCGCCCTCACTGCCAAACGCCATGCGGTCGAGCGCGGCTTGGCAAAGCCAATCGACTTGCGCGTCATCGGACGGCACCGTTTGGCGCATTTCGGATGGAATCACGCGCTCAGTTAGATCGTAGAATTTCGTGAAATTTTCTCTGTGCGAGGTCGAAAGCTCACCCGCATACCACATATAATCGAGCGCAAGCTTGTGCGGGGGGCGGTCCCACATCTTTTTCTCACCCGTGATCTTTGTGTCGAACGCCTTGGTGCAAAGCGGGCCTTCTTCGTGAATGCGGGTTTTGATCGCCGCGCGATCTTTCGGCCCAAGCATGCTCTTGTGCCATTGCGATTTGCGGACCTTTTCTTCCAGGCGGCGAAATTGGCGCTGCCAAATTGGATAAAACGCCATCGGGATCACGGATGCATCATGTGTGAAATGCTCGAAGACTTTGCGATGATCGGCCAAATGGCGATTGAGCATGCGCTCGCGATAATTCTGGTTACGGCTCCAAATGATGTGATGATGCGCGCGGGCCACCACTTGAATCGTATCGAGTTGGACAAAGCCCAAACGTTGGATCAGCTGGTCGAGGTCCAGCGGGCCGGTCGGCGTTTCCGCCAAGCCTTGCGCGCCGAGCCATAGACGCCGCGCATCGCGATTTGAGATTCGCAGAGCCGCTCGCGTCATGACGGGTCTGCGCGGCGCGCGCGCAGCTGCCGCCAATATTGCAAGCGTTCTGCAATTTGCGCCTCCCGCCCAGCACCTTTGGGATCGTAAAAGTGGGCGCGGTCCATCCCGTCAGGAAAATAGTCTTGGCCCGAAAAGCTGCCTTCGGCGTCATGATCATAGGCATATCCCTTGCCATAGCCTTGATCCTTCATCAGTTGCGTCGGCGCGTTCAGAATATGCTTTGGCGGCATCAAAGATCCGGTTTCGCGCGCCGCTGCCCGTGCGCGTTTAAGACCCAGATAAGCCGCATTGGACTTTGGCGCGGTTGCCAAATGCACGACAGCGTGCGCCATCGGAATAAGGCCCTCGGGCGCCCCCAATCGCTCAAACGCGCGCGCCGCTTCGCCAGCCACCATCATCGCTGTCGGATCAGCAAGACCAATATCCTCGCTTGCCATCACGATCAGCCGACGCGCGATAAAGAGTGGATCTTCTCCGCCCTCCAACATCCGCGCAAACCAATAAAGAGCAGCGTCTGGATCAGAGCCGCGCACCGACTTATGCAGCGCCGAAATGAGGTTGTAATGGCCATCGCGGTCCTTGTCATAAGCGGGGGCTCGTTTTTGCAGGACCTTGGAAAGTCCCTCGGGCGAGAGCGGGTCCTGTGTTTCCGGAAGCGCAGAGATTTGCTCCACCAGGTTCAACAAGTAACGCCCATCGCCATCCGCCATGTCGATCAATGCATCGCGCGCAGCCTCCACCAATGGCAGCGCGCGCCCGAGCTCAGCTTCCGCACGGCGGACAAGCGTCTCCGCAGCGACGTCATCCAAGCGATGGAGCACCAAAACCGCGCAACGCGACAGCAGGGCGCCATTCAGCTCGAAGCTCGGATTCTCGGTGGTCGCGCCCACCAGGGTCACCGTTCCGGCTTCGACATAGGGCAGAAAACCGTCTTGCTGCGCGCGGTTAAAGCGGTGAATTTCATCGACAAAGAGCAGTGTCCCCTGCCCTAAATCGCGCCTTTGTTGCGCCGCTTCAAACACCGCGCGTAGCTCTCTCACGCCCGAAAATATTGCCGAAATGGCTTCAAAGTGGAGATCTGTTTCTTTGGCGAGGAGGCGCGCAATGGTCGTCTTTCCAACGCCGGGCGGCCCCCATAGAATGATCGATGACAGCGCCTTCGTCGCCAACATCCGCCCGATCGGGCCATCTGGCGCCAATAAGTGATCTTGCCCGACCACGTCACCAAGCGATGTCGGGCGCAGCTTATCCGCCAAAGGTCGCGGTGCGTCGTCAGATAAGCCGGAGGCAGCAAACAGATCTGTCATAGCTTTCGCATACCTCTCCATGCGCCTCTGCGTAAATCCCGCCTCTCACGGTTTGTCAGGCAAGACAAGAACAAAAATAGAACAACGATATGTTTTCCGCTCGACCAATCTTGAAGTCCCGAAACACTCTTGAACAGGCGGCTTTATATCATCAAGAAAGTGCAGCTTGTGAGTCCCTCAAAACGGCGGCGGCCCATCGATCCAAGAAAGACTATATATGGCGCCAAAACTCCCTCGCGGTCTCGTCATCGCCGCCCCACATTCGAATTCCGGAAAAACGATTTTCACCATGGGATTGGCAGCGGCGCTCACGACGCGCGGGATGGCGGTAAAAGTCGCCAAAGGCGGCCCCGGATTCATCGATCCACAATTCTTAGGGCTGGCAACACAGACCGACTGTTTCAGTCTCGACAAATGGGCGATGGGCGCAGCGCAATTGTGCGCCCGTGCGCGAGAGCTTGGAACCGATACCGATTTACTGGTTATTGAAGGCATGATGGGGATGTATGATGGCGCCGCCAGTACTGACGGCTCCACCGCGAATATTGCCGAAACCCTGGACCTGCCGGTCATTTTGGTGGTCAATGCGAGCGGTCAGGCACAATCCATCGCCGCGCTCGTGCATGGATTTGCGACTTTTCAAGACAGACCCGGCGTCGCCGGGATCGTCGCCGTCCAAACCGGCAGCGCTAGGCACGGGGAGTTGTTGGGCGAGGCGCTTGCTCAAACGCCCATCCCATACCTTGGCGCCATTCCGCGATCGCCCGATTTGGTGGTCCCATCGCGCCATTTGGGCTTGGTACAGGCTTTGGAGCACAAAGCCCCGGCCGAGCTCGTCGCAGCGGCAGGCCAGGCAGTGCTCGATCATATCGACTTGGAGACGGTGCGATCCATCGCCGCGCCGCTCCCCAAGACCACGGCGCCGAAGCGCTTGCCACCGCTCGGACAACGCATCGCTGTGGCGCGCGACGAAGCCTTCGCTTTTGCATACCCGCATCAGCTCCTGGATTGGCGCGCACAAGGCGCAGACCTGGTCTTCGTATCACCGCTCGCAGACCAAGCGGTTCCAAGCGACTGCGACGCTGTGTTTTTGCCGGGGGGATATCCGGAGCTTCACGGTCGGACGCTCGCAGGCGCTGCGCGGTTTCTCGAAAGCTTGCAAGCGGCAGCGGCGCGGCGCGCTTTGATTTATGGCGAATGCGGCGGCTACATGGTTCTTGGGCGCGGTCTCATCGATAAGGAGGGGACCCAGCATAAGATGGCCGGATTGTTGGATCACGTCACGAGTTTCGCCGAGCCAAAAATGCATCTCGGGTATCGCCAACTGATACCGGTCAAACCCGCGTTTTGGACGACGCCTTTGAGCGGGCACGAGTTCCACTATTCGCGCCTCGTGGAGTCCGGCACAGATGCGCCGCTATTCCACCAGCGCGATGCCCGCGGCCAAGACCTTGGATT
>JBCCXW010000243.1:0-4048 GCA_039191105.1 Pseudomonadota bacterium | reverse complement strand
GGCGCATTACAGGACTGACCAGAATTGGTCATCATTTGCATGACGCCGCCGCCAACTGCGGTTTGCAAATCGGCGCTTGGCAAGACGATGTTCGGGGATTTCCCGCCAAGTTCTTGGGCAACACGCTTGACCGTCGGCGCCGCGGCTTGGGCGACCAGAATGCCGGCACGGGTCGAGCCGGTAAAGCTCATCATATCGACATCGGGGTGACCGGAAAGGTGGGCGCCGACGCTCGGGCCGTCGCCATTGACCAGATTATACACGCCCGGCGGCACACCCGCCTCATGCATGATTTCGGTAAAGATCATCGCATTCATGGGCGAGATTTCAGAGGGCTTCAGGACCATTGTGCAGCCAGCTGCAATTGCGGGTGCGACCTTACAGGTGATCTGGTTCAGCGGCCAATTCCAGGGTGTGATGAACCCGCAGACGCCAATTGGTTCCTTGCGCAGCAATGTGGAGCCGCGTTGCTCTTCAAACTCATAATTGCGCAGGATCTGGCTCATCGTAGCCATATGTCCCATGCCGGCAGGAACTTGCGCGGCATTGGCGAGCCACATGGGCGCGCCCATTTCGTCTGAGATCGCCTCGGCCATATCACCCATCCGAGCTTGGATTCCGGCGGTGATTTTGTCGAGCAAATCGGCGCGGTACTCGACGCTGGTT
Source organism: Pseudomonadota bacterium (assembly GCA_039191105.1). GTDB lineage: Bacteria > Pseudomonadota > Alphaproteobacteria > Caulobacterales > Hyphomonadaceae > Henriciella. Next base: position 3,382 of record JBCCXW010000243.1, on the reverse strand, counting down.
TGCGAGAAGGTTGCGAAGGCGGCTTTGGCCGCGGCTACGGCTTTGTCGACATCAGCTGCCGAGCCGAGCGAAATTTTTGCGATCGGTTCTTCTGTTGCTGGATTTTCCACGTCAAGCGTACGTGGCTCGACCGGGTCGACCCATTCGCCATTAATGTAGAATTTCAGATACTCTTTCATGGCTTTCGCCTCCCGTTTCCTGTCTAGCTCTGCTCGCGCCCACGCCCGACGCGCGCGTCAAGGTGTATTTAAGCACAGCAATGCCTCTAGGGAAGCCTACACGCCGGGGAAACATCCATGGAGATTGGAGCGTGGCGCGCGCTATCTCTCGTTGAAACGGACGGCGAGTGGAACGAGCGACCAAACCACCAGCACAAAGTAATAGCCCAACGGCGCTATGAGACCCCACCACGTCGATGCCATCATCCCCAAACCCATGATGATATGTGCTAGGACGGCCCAAGCCAGACTTAGCAGCACCAAATTGCGCTTCCCCGCCAATCTCAGATATGCCCAAAATGCGATCGGTAAAAAGACCAAAATAGAAGTTAAAAGACCGGGATTATAGCTCACTGTGACGATGCTCCCGGCGATGTGCACGAGCGCATTGACGAGCACAATCGCTGCCAGCGCGAGGCTCGGAAACCGCCTTTCTGGCGCCTGCCAGATCGCAATCAGTCCAACGAGCCAGACCAATGAAGTGTTGATGACAAAAATAGCCTCCGCCGTCAGGGGTCCGGTCTGGCCGGGTGGCGGGGTGGAAATGCTGGCAACAAGTGCATTAATGCTACCTTGAAAGGCATAGACATTCCCGAAAATGTCTATCCAATGCTCTTCATGTTGATGAAGGATATAGGCCGCTAGGAGCGCCAGGGCGACCGCTTTCGGCCCGCCTATGCTGATGGTCTGTTTTGGCGTTTGAAATGCCACGGCGATAAAGATGATGAAGGGAAGCATCATGCTTCCAACCTTCATCCAGTGCGTAATCAGGAAGTCTGTCTGTCCGAACGGGACCCAGAGAGTAGCGAACACGATCAGAATGAGTAAGCCTTCGACTGTCTTTTTGGACATTGCGACTCCTCGTTATGCTGGCAAATTGGCGCACGATTGTGCTCTTTGAGTCGCGTTTATAGGCCGTTGGGCGCCCGGTCGTCTATCGCGGTCAGATGGGCACGCACGGCAGGTAGGATCGAGGATATCACGTCTGAGCGGAATCTGACGGCGTGAAGGCTCTATCCACTACATCGTCGAGGCCGAGGCTGCGTAGCAACACGCTGCCTTCGATTTGAATCAGCAGTTTCGCGGCGTCTGTGCGACGCCCACCCTCATGCGGCGCGGCGAGTTGCTGCGCACCCCATGCGACGAAGCCTCGGCCGATCCGCTCGCCACAGGCTTTGTAAAGCGGATCGCCGCCGGCTGAGAGCGCTGCGACTTCGAGCCATAGGCGCAAATAAGGCCAGAAGATTTCTGATTTCATTGACTCAATGAGGAACGGTGCCAAAACCTCCAATGGGAGAGGTTCGGGCGCTGCAGATTGCTCGAGTATGGCCGTGATGCGATCGGCAATCCGGTCCAAAACCGCCTCGATCAGCGCGTCTTTGTCTTTGAAATAATAGAGCAGCATACGGTCGCTTGTGCCGACGGCTTTGGCCAGCGGGCGCAGGCTTGCATTCAAAAGACCATCCGCCAGGATATGATCGGCAAGCTTGTCGATTAGCTCAGATCGTTTGTCGGCGGCTGGCGTCACACACGACCCCTCTCTAGCGCCGTCGACTGCCTAAGATACCGCGCAAAACATAGTCGGTCACGCGCCGGGCAATCGTGTTGGTTGCTGTATTGATCGCCCGCTCCGTCGGCGTCATGCGGGTCGAGCGCCGCGATCGGTTTTTCTTTTCGCGAGCCTTTTTCTCTTGCAGCTCGCGTTTGGCGCGGTCTTCCTCGCGGGCCAGTTCTTCTGCAGCTCTGGCAGCGTCCTCTTCGCGTTTGAGCAAAATCTCGTAGGCTGACTCACGGTCGATTGGCTCATCATAGAGGCCGAGGACAGGACTGTTTTTCATTTCGGCCTGGCGCTCCTCTTCGGTCGCGGGTCCAAGGCGCGAGCTGGGTGGGCGGATCAGTGTGCGCTGAACGACGCCTGGCGCGCCTTTTTCGTCTAGGGTTGAGACCAAAGCCTCGCCAACGCCAAGATCAGTAATCACCTCTTGTGCATCAAATGCCGGATTTTCACGAAATGACTCTGCGGCGGCTTTGACGCCTTTGCGTTCGGCAGGGGTATAAGCGCGGAGTGCGTGCTGGATCCGATTGCCGAGCTGCGCGAGAACGCTGTCTGGCAAATCGCGGGGGTTTTGGGTGACGAAAAACACGCCAATCCCCTTCGAACGGATGAGGCGAACAACTTGCTCGATCTTTTCTAATAAGGCGCGGGGCGCGTCGTTGAAGAGCAGATGCGCCTCATCGAAAAAGAACACCATTTTCGGTTTGTCGGGGTCGCCCACTTCTGGCAATTCTTCAAACAATTGCGACAAAAGCCAGAGCAAAAACGTCGAATATAGCCGCGGACTGTTGATTAGGGTGGTCGAGTCCAGAATGTTGACGATGCCGCGGCCATCTCTCGTGGTGCGCATAAAGTCTTGCAAATTTAGCGCGGGCTCGCCGAAAAAATGCTCCGCGCCGTCTCGCTCCAAAACCAAGAGGCGCCGTTGTATGGCGCCGAGGCTGGCTGGCGCGACATTGCCATATTCGCGGCTGATCGCGTCGCGGACCTCCTTATCGCCCATATGATTCAGCAGTTTGCGTAAGTCTTTGAGGTCGAGCAGCAGCATGCCTTCATCATCGGCGTATTCGAATGCCACCGTGAGGACCCCTTCCTGAGTTTCCGACAAGTCCATCAGGCGCGAAAGGAGCAGCGGTCCCATATCAGAGATGGTCGTTCGTACGGGATGGCCTTTCTTGCCAAACACATCCCAAAACACCGTCGGCGTGGCGTCATAACCATAGGTCTCAAAGCCGATTTTTTCGGCCCGTGAGATCAGTTTCGGATGCAGCTTATGCTCAGGGCTGCCGGAGACGCAAATCCCGGAAAGATCGCCTTTCACATCGGCGCAAAACACCGGCACGCCGGCATTGGAGAATCCTTCGGCAAGAATTTGCAGCGTCACGGTTTTGCCAGTGCCGGTCGCGCCCGCGACGATGCCATGGCGATTGGCGCGATTGAGCAAAAGCGATTGGGCATCATTTGGCCCGCCCTCGCCATCCATATCTGCACCGCCAATAAACAGTCGATCACTCATCGCATCGCTCCAAATGCCATCTCGGCAGGTTACTGGGTTTGCGAAGTGGAGCAAGAGAGCAGCTGATACGCGTCAGAACTTATTCGCCTTTTT
>JBCCXW010000242.1:0-4124 GCA_039191105.1 Pseudomonadota bacterium | reverse complement strand
TCGTGGCCTTCAAACCAATGGCTGTGACCGGAAGCCCCGTGATCTGCGCGGTCGACGCCCGCATTGCGTCCCGGTGCGGCTTAATTTTGGGCGCTTCGCAGATGATGGTGAGGTCACAGCTGCTTAACGCCCAGCCGGCGGTGTGCGCGATTTCAACGGCATGTTTCAAGAAAACGGCTGAATCGACGCCTTTCCATTGCGGATCTGATGGCGGGAAGTGGTCACCAATATCGCCAAGCGCTGCAGCGCCCAAAATCGCATCGGTGAGGGCGTGCCACGCGACATCCGCATCGGAATGTCCGACCAGTTGCTGCGTGTGTGGGACGGCAACGCCGCACAGCGTCACCTGATGGCCGGGTTCGAGGCTATGGACGTCGAATCCGGTGCCAAATCGGGGGGGCGCGAGAGGGGGCATCAGCAATCGCTCCATGCGCATATGATCTTCGGGAAAGGTAATTTTGCCTAAAGCTTCTCGGCCTTCGATCAGTTTAACGGTTCCGTTCTGCGCTTCGATTGCGGCGAGATCGTCTACCAGGCCGGTTTTCGCTGAAAGCGCCGTGTGAATGGCTTCAAATTGAAAGGCTTGCGGGGTTTGAACGCGATATAGGTCTTGCCGGTCTAGCGTGCTCGCGCGATTGTGCTTCCATCGCTTTAATGCATCGGCGACAGGCAAGGCGGGGGCGGCGGCGTCCGCATGCTGCAGGGCAGCAATGAGTTCGCTAATGGTCGCCTGATCCAAACCCGGTCGGGCAGCATCATGAATGAGAACTGTATTGGGCGGATTTGCGCGGAGTGTGTTCAGCCCGTTCAAAACCGATTCCGAACGCGTTTCACCGCCTTCGACGATCCTGATTTCAGGCAGATTCCAGTTCGAAAACATGTTTTGCATGCCGGATGGAACCACCAAAACGATCTCAGAAATCCGTGAATGGGCCCGAAACGCCTCTATAGACCACTGAAAAACAGGCTTGTCGCCGAGAGGACGCAGCTGCTTTGGTTGCGCCCCATCTCCAGCGCGGCGGCCCAGACCAGCGGCGACAATGATAGCTGCGTTTCGCATGTTGGTTGCATAACCAGTTGCGATAAAAAAGCCACAGCTGAACAGTGAACTATATGAGCAAAATCAATGCTCCACTTTTGTGCAGTGCAAAAATGTGGTTTGAAGTGAGATATGGAGATTATGCCTTCTTTTCAGGCAGAACGCACCTGGCTCGCGCCAATGTCGGGGTCAACCGATGCGCCATTCCGGCGACAAGCGGTCAGATATGGCGCTCCGACGGTGCTTTCAGAAATGGTCGCAGGGGAAGCCTTGGCCATGGCGCGGCCTGATGTTGTGCGCAAGACGTGCAGACATGAAGGCAAAGGCTTGTGGGTCGTTCAATTGGCAGGCCGACGGCCGGTAGATATGCGACGCGGCGCTGAAATTCTCTCAGATGCGGGCGTCGATGTGATCGACATCAATATGGGGTGCCCGTCGCGCCAGGTGACTGGCGGGAATTCCGGATCAGCGCTGATGCGAGAGCCAGACCTCGCCTTGCAGATTGTCGAAGCCACGGTCGAAGGCGCGCGCGGTGTTCCTGTTACGCTCAAAACGCGCTTGGGGTGGGATCATGACGCTCTAAACGCACCGCAAATCGCCGCGCAGGCCGTCGACTGCGGCGTGCAATTGGTGACCATCCATGGCCGCACGCGGTGTCAGTTTTATAAAGGTCAAGCAAACTGGCGGGCGATCAGAGACACGGTCAATGCAGTTTCTGTCCCCGTGATTGCCAATGGTGATATTGGGTCGACGCAGGATGCCTTGGACGCGCTCCAACACTCAGGCGCGTACGGGGTCATGATTGGGCGTGCGGCAATGGGGCAACCCTGGTTGGTGGGCCAAGTGGCTGCTGCGCTGGCTGGCCGACCCTATGAACTCCCATCCTTGTCGCAACAACTCAATGGATTGTGTGAACAGATCGAAGACAGTGTGCGTTTGTATGGATCGCGTTTGGGCCTGCGCATCGTGCGCAAACACATTGCTGCCCATATCGATAAACTGGACCTTCCAATGCCCGATGCAGCGCGGCGATCTGTTCGCGCTGATCTCTGCCGACTTGAGCAGATCGACCCCATCGTCCACCATCTGCGCGCGCTCTATGAGGGGCGCACACTGAAGGTCGCGGCATGATGACGGCATTAGATCTCATCGGGCTTGCGCCCTTTGCTCTGCTGGGCCTGGACGAACGTCGGCGGGTGAGTGCCGCCAATCCGGAGGCGCAGTCATTCCTGGGCCATTCAGAGCGCGCCATGTATCGCAAGCCATTGAGCGAAATTCTGTTCCATGACTCGCCGGTGTTTGATTTGATCGACAAAGCCATGTCTTTGAACGGCGATGTGACCGCGCACGCCATCCCAATCAGTGGACCGGGTTTACGCCAGCAGAAAATGCTCGATCTACGCCTGCGACCGCTGTCTGACGGTGGGATCGTGATCGGCATGACCGAAGCCAGCGACGATGCCGTCATCAATCACAATCCGGCAGGGGTCGCCGCTTTTGGGCGTATTTTGGGCCATGAGGTTAAAAACCCTCTAGCGGGCATTTCTGGGGCGGCGCAATTGCTCTCGCGCGGTGCCCGTGATGATCAATCGGCAATGATTGATATCATCCAGTCTGAAACCCGGCGGATTGAGCGCTTGGTGTCGCGTTTGTCGGCTTTTGAGCTGTTTTCGGCGCCGGTTAAAGAGCCGCTGAATATTCACCAATTGCTCGATCGCGTGATTGCTGCCGAAGAAGCCGCGCATGGCGGGAAAGTGTCAATTGTCCGCTTATACGATCCATCGCTTCCCGATATCATGGCCGACCAGGATCACCTGCACGAAGCGGTGCAGAATGTGCTGAGAAATGCCGTCGAGGCGACGCTGGCGTATACGCAGAGCCCACAAATTCAGGTCGAAACCGCGTTCGAAACCAGTTTCGCGATTGCCGGTCAAAATGGCTCGGGTCGGCTTGGGCGGGCGATTCGTGTGACCGTTGAAGACAATGGTCCAGGTGTGCCGCCTGAGAAGAAAACCCGGATGTTTGATATGTTCATGTCATCAAAAGCCGGGGGGCGCGGGCTCGGCCTGAGCGTGGTGAACGAGATCATGTCTGCGCATAACGGTCGAATCAAAGTTGACAGCAAGCCAGGATTGACGCGTTTCTCACTCTTCCTCCCGTTACCGAGAACCAAAAAGTCATGAGTCAAAAAACGGTATTACTGGCCGAAGACGATGCCAGTATACGATTAATCGTCAATCAAACCTTGGTCACAGCGGGCTACACGGTCCGCGCGACGAGTTCACCTGAAGCGCTGGAGCGTTGGGTCCGAAATGGCGAAGGCGATATTGTTGTCACGGATGTTTACTTAACCGATACGCCCATTTTCGAACTCTTGCCGTCATTTAAACTGGTTCGCCCAGATTTGCCGGTCATTGTGATGAGCGGGCAAAACACCATCCTGACCGCCGCATCCGCTGCCCAACATGGGGCGTATGATTATCTGCCGAAGCCGTTTGATATTGACCAGTTGACCGATTTGGTCGGCCGCGCCCTGACCGATACCAAACCGGCCGCGCCCATGAGCATGAAGCTGCCAAACGGGGATGGCGGCAATAGTGGATTGCCGCTTGTCGGTCGATCCTCCGTCATGCAGGACGTTTATCGAATCATTTCGCGCGTCATGAACACGGATTTGACGGTTCTCATTGAAGGCGAGTCTGGTACCGGGAAAGAGCTTGCCGCGCGCGCCATTCATGATTTGGGACAAAACCGATCCGGCGCGTTTTACTCGCTCGATCTCGCGACCCGCCCGCCGCAAGAGGTGAGCGCAGAACTATTTGGAACCGACTCCAAGCCTGGCATCGCGAGCAATAAGGAAGCCACCATCTATCTCGATGAGGTCGGCGATCTCAGCCAAGATGCTCAAACGCAGCTGGTCAAACTGATGCGCGAAGAGGGTGGAGCGCGAATTGTTGCGTCAACGCGCCAACCGCTGTCAGCGTTGGTTGAGTCCGGCGATTTCCGCGAAGACCTGTACTACCGAATGAATGTGGTGCGCATCGAGATGCCCCCGCTGCGGCGCCGGAAAGAGGATATCCCTGAG
>JBCCXW010000241.1:0-4130 GCA_039191105.1 Pseudomonadota bacterium | reverse complement strand
GCGAAACTGGTAAAATTGTCGACAAGATTGGTAAAGATACGTCGCAGACCATCTCCATTGACCAAGCTCACGGCGCGGATCATGCCATCCTCGGCCACACCCGGCGCCCCGGCTGGTCGCGGGTCCACAACCGCCAGCCCCATCCAGCCGAACACGCCTGACAAAAGCACAATCCCGAGCGCCAAAATGGCAAACAGAGTTACCGGATGCGGCAGGAGATTACCGAGCCATTCCACGCCATCCAAAAACCGGTTGAAGGCATTGCGTTTCGAACGCTCGGCGGTCGTGGAACTCTCAACCATATTTTTCTCCGCGATCAAAAGAGGTTTGCAGCCCGAGCAGCGCACGATTGATCCTTCAGAATGTCAAGAAATGAGCTGCTCAATCGCGCCTTCACCGCCGCGCTCGCCCGAAAAGCAAACACGCGCATTTGAACACCAGATGCTCATATAAGCGATGGCAAGAGCGTCAAACCGAGCACGACTAAATTGACCAAGGCGAGCACCAGCGCGCTCCGCAGCAAACCGTATTTGCGTCTCAGGATGCGCGCCAAAGATACATTTGAAGTGGCAATCGACATCACCAGCAAAGACGCATTGCTGGTCCGCATCGTGGCAGCAAAGTCGGTCGCCTCAAGCCCGTGACTGCTTAGCGCTGGCCAGGAAAACAAATCAGTCTTACGCAAATCAATTGCATGATTTTTCTTCGGAACGCGTGGCAGCAAGGCCATCAGGCAAATCGCGACCACGCAAACGGCAATCAGAATAAAGGCGGCAAAAAACCATACATTCGTCTCTGTCTGGCGCTCCGCGACGATGATGGCCAGCACGCCGACAATCGCGAGCAGTGTCCCGGCTTTCGCATCGGCAAATTGCATTTGACCAATAATATAAGCGTTTTGGCCCAGCAGAAATTGAAGCCGACTTCGGGTCATCTGGTCGACGGACAAGCCCTCGGACGACCCGATATCCAATTCTAAATCGAGATCGTCGAGGTCCTTAGATTGCATTGCTCAGACTTTCTCCACGCAGATTAAGAGGCTCTCCTATAGCGCCCTTCGCGCTGACGCCTATCGAATGAGGAACTCTTTCGATCCGACGACAACATCGCTGTTCGTTGATTGGCGGATAGACTGCTCAATCATATCCAAACTGTTGACGTTTAACGGTGTTAAGTCCCCTTGTGCCAAGAGCTCGTTTAAATCGGCGTCAATTTCGTCGCGAGAAGCAAAACACTTCACATTCTCCCGCGCGCCGGCCTGTTCAAAGATGATCCGAAATGCTGCGGACTCGTTCGGAACACGCAGCATCATGCCGCCTTGGACGCGTGGGTCAGGTTGGAACCGATTTGGGAAAATTCGGGAGATGTTCTGCGCCCCGTCTTGATAGAAGCAATAGAGGTTTGCATCGTCATTCAGGCGCACTTGCACATCTAAGGGTTGCCCAACTTTGTAGGCGGGAAATTCAAGCGCATCCATCAATGAAATGTATAGAGGGGCTGCCATCATCTCCGTCTCTGCCACTTGCGGCGCTTCCAATGGGTCAATCGGATTGGTCAGCTGGATGTCTTTGCTCAGCAATGATGACATCAGGCTCGGATTAATCCGGCCATTGGCGAGAATGCCGACGCTCGATTGATATTGTCCGATCGCATCTGTCAGTTGCGGCGACGGTGCGCCATCGGCTTCACCATTGTAAAAGCCGAGTGCCAAGAGGGATTGTTGAACATATTCCACGCGCTCGGCTTCCGTCATCGAATTATAGTATTTGGTGGCCTCATGCTGGACGATCGGGCTGCTTTCATCTGCACCAAAGCAGCGCCAATAGGGAACGCGCGTGAGTTTCCCGAGCGTTTCGATCGTATTGAGTTCGACCAGGGTTCGGATCGCCGTATGCATGCCCTCACTTTTCGAGCGTGACGCTTGCACGAAGCCGCCGACGAGTTCGCTGTCGACCTCAACGTCGAAGCTCGCATCCGCCGCAATACTTCTGCGGGACACAACAATGCGATTGCTGGACGCAACGCCAGGAACGATCAAGCCGGTTACGGTTTCACCGACATTCATATCCAATCCGACGACTGACGAATTGACATTAAAGTTGGCGCCAAGGCCCGTCCCGTCGACGCGAATGCCGCCGCCTTGATTATCTGACGTCACCCCTTCGTCGAAGGTTGTGATCGCGCCGCGGACATAATATTTCGGCGTCAACAAATTGGCCTGTTTTTGATAAAAGCGGCCATCTGTCGAGATTCCAAAGGCCGTCTTGACCTCTTCAAAGTCGATATAGGTGAAAGCTCGGCTACGGGTACTCATCCGACTGACGGCCGAGATGAACATATCGCGCGTACCAACATTGATCTCTCCGGTTGAGTCCGGGATACCTTTTGTGGTCACTCGAATGTCGCGAATGCCATAATCATAGAACAGATTGTCCATGCACGTTAGCGCATCGGTAAACTTGGTCGAGCTCGCGATCGGTTCCGCCTTCGGCTGCGCCGCGTCATAAACCTCCGCCGGCGTGCTCGCGCAGCCGACGAGCGCTGCTGAAGATAGCAGTAGTATTGAAAGCTTTTTCGCCGTGTTAGACCAAATATCAGTCATCTTATGTCCCCATCGATCGTCTATCGTGTTTACCTTAGCACAGTCCTGGCTCAGCGAACCATGCGATTGAAAATTATTCAAATGTTGCTCCGGTGCCCGTGTCATCAGAGAAGGATGGTACGAGCGTGTCCTCAGGCGTTACGCCTGATGATTTCATAAATCCAGCTTGCGAGCGCACCACGCGACAGCGGCCTCCAATATTGATGATTTTGTCTGCGACAATGACCTGCTGGTCAGGGGCGCTGCCTTGCGTGTTGGCGCCGATATTCAGCGACGAGCAATCATCTTCGAAAGACCCATAAAACCCCTCATCGGCGCCTCTATGAGCGATATCGGCTTGGACTCGATTGATCAGAGCTTGTGCGTCTGCGGGGATATCGTTTCCGAGATTATACTCTTCTGCCAGCGCAGATGACGAGATGAAGGCAACAGAAAGTGCGAGCATGAGCATCTTCATTGATGTGTTTCCTTATTCAGCAAATTGGTATGTCTCGGTCTTGCCAAGAAAACGCCCGGTCAGATGTGTTGAGGAGCACAATCACCTGTCAGGCTTAAAATTTTCGACCGACCGCAATCATGGAATGGCGATTGTCGCCAACGCGCTGCCGAAAAAGCAATGCTGCGCCGCACGTCATGAGAGTTTGTGTTATCGCGTGATTGTGTAATCTAAGATCAGCGCGCCTAGCATTTGGCAGAGCCGTGATGATAGTCGCGCCCTAAGGCGCACATGAGACCCCGACCTCGCCAACCACCGAGCATTCCCCGCCGCCTCCGGAAAGGGCGACCGGCGGTTCAGGGTCATGCACGCGCTCAAGCGGTACAGGTGGCTGCGCTTTCAAGGTTTTCAGCGCCGCTTTGCAAAGCAAAATCTCTTCTTCAGGATGCATGCCCGGTGCCTCAGGCAGCATATTTTCGTCTTCGAAGAGGATGAAGGAACATGGCGTTTCTTCGTCAAGTATAGGTTCGACCGTCACGGAATCGGTTGGATCATGCAGAACGATCTCAGCGTCATCCAAGACGGGGACCGCGTCGCCTTTTTTGATTTCGGCGTGCGCGATCGGGAGCGAGAGACAAATCACAAGTATCGCTGTCAGTTTTAGAGAGAGTCGCTGTGCGCGTTTCATGTGTCGTCGCTCGGAATAGAAAAGCCCGTGTGCGGTTCAGAATAGCACACGGGCTCTTGGGTTGGGAAGGAAGGCTTTAGCAAGACTTACCGACGGTTCCGATGGACGAGCAGCTTTCTGCCAAGAGGCCAGCGGCGACGACCGTGTTGGCACCGTTGACGAAGGTCAGCTGATTGGCCATCCCGTCAATCTCTGAGTCGTGGATTGACCCGATATTGCTTTCAGCTTCTGCCAAGAGGCCCGCGGCAACCACCGTGTTCGCACCGTTGACGAAGGTCAGCTGGTTGGCCATGCCGTCAATGTCAACATTGTCGATAGAGCCGATATTGCTGCGTGCTTCGGCCAGGAGGCCAGCAGAAACAACTGTGTTGGCGCCGTTGACAAAGGTCAGCTGGTTAAGCGTG
>JBCCXW010000240.1:0-4178 GCA_039191105.1 Pseudomonadota bacterium | reverse complement strand
GCCATATTGGCAAACATCGCCTTGCGGTGCGAGGCTGTGCGGTTCAGCTTACGATGGGCAATGCCGTGGCGCATGTTGGTCTCCTTGCGTGCCCTCTCGGGCATACGCTCCTATAGGTGGTCGTCGTATTTCTTGGCGAGCGCCTCGATGTCTTCTGGCGGCCAGTCTGGCACATCCATACCGAGGTGAAGGCCCATTCCGGCCAAGACTTCTTTGATTTCATTGAGCGACTTGCGACCGAAGTTCGGCGTGCGGAGCATTTCCGCTTCGGACTTCTGAATGAGGTCGCCAATATAGACGATATTGTCGTTCTTGAGGCAGTTTGCAGACCGGACAGACAGTTCCAGCTCGTCGACTTTCTTGAGCAGAACCGGGTTGAAGCCGAGATCGCTTTCCTCTGCCTGGCTCGATCCTTCTGTCTCTGGCTCATCGAAGGTGATGAAGAGCTGCAATTGATCTTGCATAATCCGCGCAGCATACGCGACGGCGTCCTCAGGCGAGATGGATCCGTCGGTCTCAACTGTGAGGGTCAATTTATCATAGTCGAGCACGGTGCCTTCACGCGTGTCTTCCACTTGATATCCGACCCGTCGAACAGGTGAGTAAATCGCATCCACCGGAATGAAACCGATCGGCGAGTCCTCAGGGCGGTTTTCGGTCGCCGGCACATAGCCTTTGCCCGTTGCGACGGTAAATTCCATGTGCAGGTTGGCGCCATCATCCAGCGTACAGATGACATGGTCCGGATTGAGGATCTTTACATCGCCCGGTGTTTCGATTTGGCCTGCGGTGACTTCCCCTTTGCCGGAGGCTTTGAGGATCATCCGCTTTGGAGAGTCGGAGACCATATCAACCGCAACCTGTTTGAGGTTGAGAATGATGGTCGTGACGTCTTCGCGCACGCCTTGGATCGACGAAAACTCGTGCACCACGCCATCGATTTGGACACCCGTAATCGCCGCGCCTTGCAGCGAGGATAAGAGAATGCGACGCAAGGCATTACCGAGCGTCGTTCCGAACCCGCGCTCTAGCGGTTCGACGACCAATTTGGCGACGCGGCTCGAATCTCGTCCGCCCTCAACCACCGGTCGGTTCGGGCGAATCAGGGCTTTCCAGTTGCGGTCGTTAACGACGATCTCTTCGGCTTCGGTCATGCTCAGCCTTTCTGCTGGTTCAAATCAAAAACGGACTATACGCGGCGACGCTTGGGTGGACGGCAGCCATTGTGCGGGATCGGAGTGGTGTCGCGAATGGCGGTCACGGTTAGACCCGCCGCTTGCAGCGCGCGCAGCGCACTTTCGCGTCCGGACCCAGGGCCGCGAACGTTCACTTCGACGGTCTGCATGCCATGTTCCATGGCTTTCTTGGCCGCATCTTCGGCGGCAACCTGCGCCGCGTAAGGCGTTGATTTACGAGATCCTTTAAAACCCATCGCGCCAGCAGAGGACCAAGAAATGGCATTCCCTTGCGCATCTGAGATGGTGATCATCGTATTATTGAAACTGGAGTTTACGTGCACGACGCCAGAGGTGATGTTTTTGCGGGCGCGGCGGGCAACGCGGGTGGTTTGACGGGCCATCTTTCGAAGATCCTATTTCTTCTTGCCGGCAATCGGCTTGGCGGGACCTTTGCGAGTCCGGGCATTTGTGTGCGTGCGCTGACCGCGAACCGGCAGGCGTTTGCGATGACGCAGACCACGGTAACAGCCGAGATCCATAAGACGCTTGATATTCATCGACACTTCGCGGCGAAGGTCACCCTCGACCATATAGTCGCTGTCGATCGTCTCACGGATTTTGATTACTTCCGCATCAGAAAGATCCGCGACCCGGCGATCGGGTGTGATGCCGATTTTCTCGCAAATCTCGTCGGCTTTGGCAGGGCCAATGCCATGGATGTAGCGCAGCGCGATCGGAACGCGCTTATTCGTCGGGATATTGACGCCTGCAATACGGGCCAAAGCCAGTCTCCTAATGCTCACAAAGAAAGCCGCAGTTCGCACAGCAAAAACGCTGCACGCTTGCAGACTCATCTCTTAACGAAGTGCGTGGTTATAGACGCAACGAATGCCACGTCAACCACTGATTCAGCGGTTCACGCAGCTTCAAACAGCCTCTTTCAAAGCGCTATCAATTCCACCGCTAACCTCATCGATTGACGCCATGCCGTCAACCTCTCTCAAAATGCCGCGCTCCGCATAAATCGGCACCAGCGGCGCCGTGTCGGCATTGTACTTTTCCAAGCGGACCGAGAAAGTCGCCGGATTGTCGTCTTTGCGACCCTGCTCTTCAAACCGCTTGGTGACGCGGGCGAGCAGCGCAGCTTCATCAACGACCAGGCGGATCACGGTGTCGACTTTTTCGCCACGGCTCTCTAGCAATTGATCCAAGGCTTCTGCCTGGCCAACCGTCCGGGGGAAGCCATCATAGATGAAACCTGGAGCGTTTTGATTCTCGTCCAGCTGCTCATCAATCAAGGCGATGACAATCTCATCAGACACCAGAGCCCCTGATTCAAGGATGGATTTGACCTTATTGCCAAGCTCCGAGCCTGAAGCCACGGCGGCGCGCAACATGTCGCCCGTCGAGAGTTGAATATAGCCGCGTTCAGTGACGAGTTTCTTCGCTTGTGTTCCTTTGCCAGCCGCGGGCGGACCAAATAGGATTAAGTTCATTTTTTGCGCTTCCCTCCCAGCCGCGATTTCTTGATCAGCCCTTCATACTGATGAGCAATCAAGTGCGATTGAATTTGTGTCACCGTATCCATGGTCACAGAGACCACGATGAGCAAGCTAGTTCCCCCAATATAAAAGGGAATACCTGGCACATAGCGGCGTAGGACTTCTGGCATCAAACACACAAAGACAAGGTAAATCGCACCAATCGTGGTGAGGCGAGTGAGCACATAGTCAAAGTAAGCGGCCGTGTTCTTGCCGGGGCGGATGCCCGGGACAAAACCGCCATACTTGCGCAAATTGTCAGCGGTCTCTTCCGGGTTGAACATAATGGAGGTGTAGAAGAAGGTGAAAAAGGCCACCAACACCCCGTAGGTAATGATGTAGGTCCAACTGCCGGGCGAGAACGCGGTCGCCATCCAAGCAACGAAACCGCCATCCGCCGATGCTTCAGCCGCTGCGGCGGTGTTGCCGCTCATAAAGCCCACAGCGGTTAGCGGCAGCATCAGGATCGCAATTGCGAAAATCGGCGGGATCACGCCGGACGTGTTCAGCTTCAAAGGCATAAACGAGCTCTGACCCTGAGCGGCTTGGTTGGCCGCTTGCTGACGCTTTGGATACTGGATCAGAACCCGGCGCTGCGAGCGCTCGATAAAGACAATGAACACGGTCAAAGCAATCACCAAAGCGGCAACGCCGACCACGAAGACGACATTAACGCCCTGTTCCCGCGATCCGCTGAACAGGTTGAAGATGGCGCGCGGCATCTCTGCGATAATCCCGGCAAAGATGATCAAAGAGATCCCATTGCCGACGCCCCGCGCGGTAATCTGCTCGCCCATCCACATCAAGAACATGGTTCCGCCCGTGAACGTCGTGACGGCCGTCAAGACAAAGAACCAGCGGGCCATATCAGCATAGGCCACCCCGGACAGGCTCATAGCGATGCCAAAGCTCTGGACCACGGCGAATGCGAGCGTGAGATAACGCGTGTATTGGTTGATCTGCTTACGACCCGACTCGCCTTCTTTTTTTAGTTTTTCCAAGGCGGGCACCGAAGATGTCATCATCTGGATGATGATCGAGGCGGTGATGTACGGCATCACATTCAGCGCAAAGATGCTCATTCGCTCAATCGCGCCGCCGGCAAACATGTTCATATTGCCGAGCATGCCGCCTTGTTGGCTCGCAAAGAGCTGAGCGAACTGATCCGGATCAATGCCTGGCAGAGGAATGTACGTTCCGAGCCGGTATAGGAAGAGGACAAACAGTGTGAACAGAATGCGGCTTTGAAGATCTTTGGCTTTCGCAAAGGTGCCAAAGTTCATATTCCGCGCGAGTTGTTCTGCTGCAGTAGCCAAGGGGGACTCCTTCTCCCGAAAACGCGTTCGCCGCCAAGATTGGCGGCGAAAGCTCATTTGTGAAGACGTTTAGTGGAAAAAGCTAGGGGGTTAGTCTGCTTTTTCTGTCGGGACAGATCCGGTCAAAGTGACCTTTCCACCCG
>JBCCXW010000239.1:0-4231 GCA_039191105.1 Pseudomonadota bacterium | reverse complement strand
GTTTCGCGCGCCATTGATCGGCCAGCTGATCTAATCCCGAGGCCTCAATGCGGACATGTGCGCCCGGCGTCGCATCGCCAAAATGCTCACTCAAATGCAGCACGCAGCCATCTTTTTCGATCCCGAGATAGTATGGTGCAGCATCGTCAAATCGGTGCTCAAAGGCGAGGTTGAACTCCAAGAATCCGAGGTAAAAGTCGCGCGCCAGACCGACGTCGAAGACTCTGAGAATGGGCACCACATTTGTCAGCATAAGATCTCCCCGAGGCGTTGCGTTTAAGCTTGACCGGGTTGCACGTCTGTGAAGCGGCCCCCCTCTGATGCGAGGCGTTTGAGCGTTGCGCTTGGCGCGAACCGTTCATCATCGGCGCCAAGTTTTTTCATCGTCTCGAGCACCGCCTCCGCGCCCATCATATCGCCATATAGCATCGGGCCGCCTTTATCTGCTGGCCAACCATATCCATTGAGCCAAACAATATCGATGTCAGAGGCGCGCTGGGCCATTTTCTCTTCGAGAATTTTGAGCCCTTCATTTATCATCGGATAGATACAGGTCGCGACGATCTCGTCCTCACGCGGCGCGCCGCCAGGCGCGACGCCCGTCACCTCTTGAATGATCTTGGCGGTGACATCAGACGGAACCGGCCGACGGTTTTCGTCGTAATCATAATAACCAGCGCCGGTTTTTTGTCCGCGACGATCCAGTTCGCAGAGCGCATCGCGGATCGGATTTGCGGTGGTCGCCCCCTTTTTCCAACCAATGTCGAGGCCGGCAAGATCGGACATCTGATACGGGCCCATACGGAATCCGAATGTGTTTAGGGCGGCATCGATATCCCATGGCATCGCGCCTTTGCTGAGCAGTTTCTGCGCCTGGGTCTGGCGGGCAAAGAGGATGCGGTTGCCAACAAAACCCGGGCAAACGCCGACCAGCGCGGCGACTTTATTAATGGTTTTTGCCAGCGCCATACTGGTCGCGATGACGTCATCGGCGGTGTGATCCGCACGCACAATCTCAAGCAGTTTCATGACATTCGCGGGTGAGAAGAAGTGCAAGCCGATAACATCCTCGGGGCGTTGTGTGACACTTGCAATCTCATCAATATTGAGTGCCGACGTGTTGGTCGCGAGGATCGCACCAGGCTTCGCGATGCGGTCGAGATCGGTGAAGATCTGTTTTTTGAGATCCATGTCTTCAAACACCGCTTCGATAATCAGATCACAGTCAGCGAAATCATCCATCGTGAGTGTCCCGATCAGGTTGCCCATTCGCTGATCAACCTCTTCGACGGGAAACCGTCCCTTGTCAGCGCTGCGTTGATAGTGTCCGCGCACGACTGAGAGGCCACGATCGAGGGCGCTCTGTTCGCGCTCAAGTATGGTCACCGGGATCCCTACCGTCGCGAAATTCATGGAAATACCACCGCCCATAGTGCCCGCGCCGATCACGCCGACTTTCTCAATCGAGCGGAGCGGGGTCTCCTCCGGCACATCGGGCACCCGCCAAGCATCGCGCCCGGCCTGTGCGATATAATCAGAAACCTCTTGCGGCGACATGGAAACACTCGGCATGGTCGACCTCCTCTCACTTTTCGAACCTGGTCGTAGCGCCAATACATCGTAAAAACCAGATCGGGTTGCAATCCGGTATGATAATGCGCGATGGCACACCGTCGGCGCCCTCAGTCAGCTGATCCTTAAGGGGTCATCTATGGCTACTCCCAAACGGATGGAAAAGGGCCCTATAGAAAACCAGCGGCGCGTAAGATCGATCGAAGTCCGAGGCCGAATGTCAGCAGTACAATTGCGGATCCTGCCAAATTGGCCGCCAAGGCGTTACTATGCACTCCCAGCAGGTCTTTGCGGTTCATCACATAAAGTAAGAAAGCGGCGATGATGGGCAAAAGCAGCCCGTTCGCATATTGCGCGATCAAAATGAGGGACACCGGGCGAATGCCGGACAAACCGATCGCGGCACCAACGATCACAACCAGTAAAGCGGTGGCCCGAAACAAGACCATGCGGCGGCGTTCGTCCCCGCCGAGCATCTCACTCAGCGCGAACGCCGTGGCCATCGGCGCGGTCATCGCCGAAGTGAGCCCTGCAGCAAACAAACCGATGCCGACCAGATAGCGCGCGGCCACGCCGAAAGTGGGCTCGATGGCGCGTGCCATATCGGCTGCATTGGTCACGCCTAGGCCGGATTTGAAAAGACTGCTCGCTGCGGTTGAGAGGATCAAAATCGATACTAGGCCGCCCAGGCCAATCGAGAGCGCAGATTCCTGACGTGCTGCCCGCGTGGCCCTGCCGCTCGGCCATTTTTGGCGCGCCGCGGCTGCGTGCAAAAATAAGTTATACGGCACAATCGTGGTGCCGATCAGCGCCATCGCTGTCAGCGTCGCTCCATCCGGAAGTCTTGGCACGAGGCCACTCAAGAGCGCCCCGAGATCGGGCGGAACAAATATCACACTCAGAATAAAGGCCGCGCTCATCAACAGCACCAAACCGATCAAGAGTTTTTCAAGCAGGTCGTATGTCCCGACGAGAATCAAGCCAGCCGCCAGCACTGCGAGCAATCCAACGAGGGTATTTTGGCCAGGCGAGGCCTGCAGGAGCAGTGCGTCGAGCCCGAGCGCAGCACCGGTAAGATTGCCGCCTTCATAAGCGCTATTGCCAATTAGCAGCGCTGCGAAAACCAAACCGCCAATGCCCCATTTAACTGCCGCATTTGGCGCACTTTGCATCAGCGCTTCGCCGAGACCGCGACGCGCCCCGGCCCCGAGCCGGGCCGCCATATCCTGCAGAACAATTGTCGCTGCGGTGGCAAAGACCAGTGCCCATATCAGCGCGAAGCCGAAGTTTGCGCCGGCCAAGGTGCATGCGGTGACCGTGCCGGGCCCGATAAACGCTGCTGCAACCAGCAATCCAGGGCCAAAGCCGCGCCTCACCTCCCCCATCGCTTTATTTGATGCCGCGTTGCGTGGTCAGATATGTTGCGAAACTGGCGAGCCAGTGACTGCCAGAATAATGCTCCTCCGAAACCGCGGCGATGCCAACCTCGCGGTGCAAATCCGCCGCTGCTTGCAAGGCCGCAATTCGAGCGTCATCGCTCGGTAGCGCGCTGGCAATGCCTTCGAGCGCCCAGGCCCGAGAGAGATTGACCCCATCGAGATGGACGAGCTTGCCATCGGAGGGATCCAAGACAATTCCCGGCGCCAACCAATCGCTGGCGCCATTAAGCGGAATCTCCGGCAGAAATAGGCTCAACCAATCGGCAAAATCCGTTTGGCTAAGCACCCTGCGCATCAAATCCGCTTCCATGAAACATGGCGAGAGGAAATCCTCCCCCGAGGGCTCATAGGCAAGCGGACAATTCACGTCCCGTTGATAGAATGCGATCGATGTTTCCACGAGCGCGCGCTCAAGCGGGGCATGCCCGACGGTGCGCGAATAATCCAACATTAAGCCAAACGCGAAGGCGGATTGATTGTGGGTACCGAGCCGGATCGGGTAAGACAGTTTGGGCAACCAATCGAGAATTTGTGCGACGATCGCCTCTTCGAGCGGACGCAGGACTTCACGCCATTGCGTCAGTTGCGGGTCTTCGCTTTCCTCGAGCTCGGCGATCAGTTGCAGGTACCAGGCCAAGCCATATGGACGTTCAAACGAGGCTCGGCCAGGCGCTGTGTAATACGCCAGCTCGCCGGCCAGTTTCTCTTCTGTGAAACTCTGCGCGAGCGCCGCACGAATGTCAGCGCTCAAAACGCTTTCCGGTCTGGTCGACAAGATCCGGCTCAGCAGCCAATGCCCATGCACAGAGGAATGCCAGTCAAAACAGCCATAAAACATCGGCGTCAATTCACGCGGAGGTTTTGCATCCTCAGGAGACTGCAAGACATGACTAATTTTGTTCGGATATTCGCGGTGCACGCAATCCAAAGCTAAGATCGCAAAGCGGTCTTCCAAAGTTTGCGGGGCGGGGCGGTTCATCACCGGCTCAGGCAGCGGCATATCAGACTCTTCCTCGACAGCGTCCGGCGCACACGACGCCAATACAATCAGACTTAGACCCATCAATAAGTGTCTCATCATGCCCGTCTCCCAATTAGATCACTCAGCGACCAAAGGCGCCAGCCCGACCGCAAGTATCGAGATACAAATCGAAAAGACAAGACAATGAGAGTGGTGCCCGGGGGCGGATTTGAACCACCGACACGCGGATTTTCAGTCC
>JBCCXW010000238.1:0-4233 GCA_039191105.1 Pseudomonadota bacterium | reverse complement strand
ATCAGCGCGCGGATGTCATCCGTCACACCGCCCTCAACAGGTTTTGACACCTGTTTCAGCCGGGGGTCTGGAACCGTGATGATTTCTCTAATCGCCATAGCCCTCAAGTATGAGCGGCGGGCTCAAACGTCAATATGTGTCGCGCGCCTGGGCGGATGGGGGGTGGGGTTAGGTTTGACATCGCCCCGGATGAAGCGTTCACAATCCTGGCAGAGGCCGGGATCTCGTACGATATGACCGAGCATGATCGAGAAAGATCTCGGGTCAAGCCCGGGATGAGCGGCGGAGGTATGATATCCTCTCCGACATCAGGAAAAGACTTTGTCAGTGCGACGAGCGCGACAAAAGATCCCGATCCAGCCAGTATATTTGCGCGTAACGTCTGATATCGCACCAACAAAGAAGAGGTTTTGTGATGTATGAATCTGCGTTTCCCGAGCTTAACCTCGCCCTTCTCGGCAGTGTGATTGCGCTCGCCCTGCTTGAATTGAAGATGTGGCGTATGAATTAAAGTTTGAGCAGCCGGCTCGATTGGCCGACTGCCTCGTATGACGCACCTGGGGCGCGAGCGGGACAAAATCATCTGCCTTCTGATCAGGGTTGTGCCCGTACATTTGCGGCGAGAGATCTTATGAAATTTTCGGTTTTTTATGACGAATCCTGTCCGATGTGCCGGAAAGAAATCGCTTTTTATCGAAGACGATCGGGCGCCGAAGCGATTGACTGGGTCGACGTTTCGCAGCCCGCGAACGTGCCCGACGGCCTGACGTGCCGCCAGGCCATGGCACGTTTCCATGTCCGCACCGAGAACGGGACGCTGATTGATGGTGGGGCGGCTTTTGCCGAATTATGGAAGCGACTGCCGACGCTGAGATGGCTTGGCCTGATCAGCAGCACGCCGCTGACGCGGCCAGTGCTCAATCTCGCTTATAATTTGTTTCTACCGCTCAGGCCGCAATTGCAAAAACTGTTTTAAACGCGTGCAAGGCTTGCCCGCGTGGGCTCTGTCCGCCAATCTGGATTGCATGTTCTGGATCCTGTTTGCTGTATTCCTCGCCGCTTGCATCGCTCCGATTGCCTCTGGCGCGTTGTTTCAGCCGGGCGAGTGGTATGAGCGGCTCTCAAAACCCGCTTGGACGCCGCCCGATTGGGCGTTTCCGATTGTTTGGAGCGTTTTGTATGTCTGCATGTCGGTGGCGGCCGCGCGCATCGCATTGCTCCCGGAGACCGGGCTGGCGCTTGCACTTTGGAGTGTGCAAATCACCCTCAACACATTGTGGTCAGGGGTCTTTTTTGGGTTGCGCCGGATGGCAAGCGCGGGAATAGTGGTGCTCGCTTTGTGGCTCGCAGTGGCCGGCACAATGGTGGCGTTCTGGGTCCGCGACCCCGTGGCTGGCGGACTGATGGCGCCTTATCTGGTTTGGGTCACCTTGGCGTCGACCTTGAACTGGACGGTCTGGGCCCGCAACCGGATGGCTTGAGCAGGCATGGCCGCGCCCTCGACTGGGTGTTTTTGCTGATCGCGCGCCTTAAGCTTCTTTTTTCTGGATCAATTCAAGCTGCGCCGGCGTTCCGGCATCGGCCGTAACTTCGACGCGTTTGGGCTCTGGCATCGTCTTGTCCGGTGGGGCGATGGAAAGGTCTTCAAACTTGCGCATGCTGGGCAGGACGCGTTTGTCAAAAGACGCATTCATTTTGTTGTAATGATCAACCGCGCCATTGAGGGACTTGCCGAGCTTTTCAATATGACCGGCCATGGTTGCGATTCGCTCATAGAGCTGCTGACCGAGCTCAGCCGCTTCACGCGCATTCTCGGTCATTTTCTCCTGGCGCCAGACATAGGCCACGGTCTTGGCAAGTCCGATCAAGGTCGACGGGGTCGTGACGATGACATTCTTTGAATAGGCCCGCTCCAATAGATCGGGCGCATGCTCCAGCGCGGCGGCGAAGAAATTCTCGCCCGGGATGAACATCGCGACAAAATCAACACGCTCATCGAGATTGGCTTGGTAGCGCTTCGACGCCAGCGTATCGACATGGCGTTGCACATTCGTCGCGTGAGTCTTCAAGTGGACATTGCGCTGGGTCGGATCTTCGGCCGATGACGCAGCCATATAGGCTTCGAGCGAGACCTTGGAGTCGACCACGATTTGACGGTTGCCGGGTAGATGGATGACAGCATCAGGGCGCTGGCGGCCCTCTTCGGTTTGATCATTGACTTGCTCGTTAAAATCGCAATGGCCGGACAGACCCGCCTGCTCCATGACATTGCGAAGCGTCATCTCACCCCAACGCCCGCCGCCTTTCGGGGCCGTCAGCGCATTCACCAATTTACCGGTCTCAGCGGTATTGCGATGCAGGCTTTCCCCAATCGCTTTGACTTGTTCCTGGATGGCAGATTTGTCTTCAGCGCGGACTTTCTCGATATCCGCCACGCGCTTTTTAAACTCGGTAAAATTCTCGCCAATCGGTTTCATCAGCTCGCTCAGCTCCCCCTTCGCGCCTTCGCGGTGCTTTTTGAAGGTCTCATCGGCCATGGCGATAAAATGCTGCTGAGTCTGTTGCATAACGCCGCGCGCGATTTCCCCAAAGGCTTCTTTTTGCTTGGCGGTTTGGCCGCGCAATTCGGCCAGCTGCAATTTGCTTTCGTCTGCAATCGCCCGCTGTGTGGCGAGCTCTTGCTGCGCATGATTGCGGTCGGCTTCGGCCTCGCGCCGCTGCGCCTGCTCCTGCACCAACAGCTCGCGGAATTTATAGCATGCGGCAGCAAGGCCCAGCCCGCTGACAAGCGCGATCAGGTGAATAAGGTCAAGCCCGGTCTCACCGATGTGTATAATGGGGTCCATATCGCATCCTATACCCGATTCGGGTTAGAACATAACACGAACTTTGTCCAGACTTTAGCAACCTAAACGTTAAACCGGAACAGCATCACATCGCCATCTTGGACAATGTAATCCTTGCCTTCCGCCCGCATTTTACCGGCCTCTTTCGCACCGTTCTCACCATTATGGGCGACATAATCCTCAAACGCGATCGTCTCAGCGCGAATGAACCCCTTTTCGAAATCGCCATGGATGACGCCCGCTGCTTGCGGCGCGGTCCAGCCCTGGCGGATCGTCCACGCACGCGACTCTTTAGGACCCGCCGTGAAATAGGTTTGCAAGCCCAGCAAGGCATAGCCGGCATGGATCAAGCGATTGAGACCGGGCTCTTCTAAGCCTAGGGTCTCCAGGAACTCCGCTTGCTCGCCGGTGTCCAGCTGCGAGATCTCAGCTTCGATCTGCGCGGATATAACCACCGCTTGCGCGCCCTCCTCGGCCGCATAATCGATCACCCTTTTGGAAAAGTCATTGCCGGTCGCGGCGCTGACTTCGTCGACATTGGCGACATAGAGCACCGGCTTTGCGGTCAGCAATTGCAACATATCCCAAGCTTTGCGTTCATCGGGATCTATATCAGCGCGGCGGGCGGGACGGCCTTCATTGAGCTCGGTCAGCGCTTTGTCGATCAGCGCGACTTGCGCCTTAGCCTCTTTATCGCCGGAATTGGCCTTTTTGACCCAATTCACTTTGCGCTTTTCGAGGCTCTCTAAGTCGGCGAGCATGAGCTCAGTTTCAACGATGCTGAGATCGGCAATCGGGTCGACTTTGCCAGAGACATGGGTGATGTCGTCATCCTCGAAGCATCGCAGCACATAGAGGATGGCATCGGTTTCGCGAATATTGGCCAGGAACTGATTGCCGAGGCCTTCGCCTTTCGACGCACCCTCAACTAAACCGGCAATATCGACGAAATTCATCCGCGCCGGAATGACCTCTTTGGAGCCCGCAATGTCCGCCAGTTTCGCCAAACGCGGCTCCGGCACAGCGACTTCGCCAACATTTGGTTCAATGGTGCAGAACGGATAGTTTGCCGCCTGCGCCGCTGCCGTTTGCGTGAGCGCATTGAACAGCGTTGATTTGCCGACATTTGGTAAGCCGACAATTCCGCATTTGAAGCCCATTTGAGTCTCCGAACCAGTGCTCGGCGGGGATTAGCGTATTTTGCGGCGAACACCAGAGGGTTTTCTCTCCTCAAACTGGAATCTATTGGCCAAGCGACCCTAGGGCGTTAAGCATAACGGGGATGGAGGGAGGTCGAAATGGCCCGATACGATGTGTTTTTGGTCAGCGCGCTGGCCGATGCCGCGAAAGCTGACCTGATTGTCAAACGCCTCAGAGCGCTCAAGTT
>JBCCXW010000237.1:0-4270 GCA_039191105.1 Pseudomonadota bacterium | reverse complement strand
TCCGTTTTAGGTCATCCGCTTCGCCAGCGGCGACTTTGATCGCTTCTGGTTTGTCTTCCGGTTTAGGGGCCGACTTTGCCGCATCCACCAATGTTGTCTTGGCCGAGGCCGGTGGCGCCTTCTCTGTTTCTGCCGGGAGATTGGGAAGCTTGGTAACCGCGTTGCGTGAGCCGTCGAACAAGACGGCCTCTGTTAAGCTGGTTTGACCGGTTTGCGGCGCAGAGTTCAAGCGATCGACAAAGGGCCCAGGTTTGACCTCTGCCCCGTTCTCCAGCTTGGTGAGAATTTCCTCAAAGGTTTCTGGGGTCAAATCCTCATAGTAATAATCATTGATCTGAGCCATCGGAGCGTTCACGCAAGCGCCGAGGCACTCAACCTCTTCCCAGCTCAATCGGCCATCATCCGTGACGTGCATCGGATCGCCGATTTTCTTGCGACACACGGCCTTAAGATCATTGGCGCCCCGGAGCATACAGGGCGTGGTGCCGCAAAGCTGAACATGGTTTCGTCCGACCGGCTGCAATCGGAACATGGTGTAGAACGTCGCGACCTCATAGACCCGGATATAGGGCATTTCTAACCGATCTGCGACTTCGCGCATGGCCGGTTCAGAAAGCCAACCTTGATTGTCTTTTTGGGCCAGCCAGAGCAGTGGGATGACCGCGGATCGTTTTTTGTCGGCGGGATATTTGCCAAGCCAAAATGCTATGGTGGGCTCAGTTTCCGCGTCGAAAGCGAAATGGTCGCCGCCCGCCTCGAGATTAAACCGTCGCAATGCCATCACGCGGTTTCCCCGCTCGGCAGAACAACTCGGCCAGCCTCATCAAAGGTCCAAAACGGATTGAACGCAACTTCCCAGGCATTGCCCTCCGGATCTGCAAAATAGCCGGAATAACCGCCCCAAAAGGCCTTGTGCGGCGCCGTCGTGATGTCGACCCCGGCCTGCTTTAGGCGATCGAAGATCTCGTCCACCTCGTCAATCGAGCGGGCATTATAGGCGAGCGCGATATTGCGGAAGGCCTCAGTGGGCTTTGCCGCCTGACCGGCATCTTTTGCGAGCTTATCGGCTTCCCAGAGACCCAGCACAAAACCGCCCATATCAAACATGGCCATGCCATCAGGCCCGATATTCTTAAACCCGATAACGGTCTCGTAGAATGCCGTCATTGCAGCGCGATCGCGAACGCCTAAGGTGATAATCGATAAGCGGTGTTCTGGAAAAGCTGCCATTATCGATCGACCTCCCCAAACACGATATCGAGCGAACCTAAAATCGCCGACGTGTCTGCTAATTGGTGCCCTTTGCACATATGATCCATGGCTTGCAGATGCGCGAAACTCGGCGCCCGTAGCTTGACGCGATAAGGCCGGTTCGACCCGTCCGAGACCAAGTAAACGCCAAACTCCCCAGCGGGCGCTTCGACCGCGGCATAGACCTCGCCTTCTGGCACATGGAAGCCTTCGGTATAGAGTTTGAAATGATGGATCAGCGCCTCCATGCTGGTTTTCATTTCAGCGCGGCGCGGCGGCGATACTTTTGTGCCTTTTGCCAGCACCGGGCCTTTTGGCATATTCTCGATGCACCATTTCATAATGTCGCAGGACACCAGCATCTCTTCCATGCGGACGACATAGCGATCGTAATTGTCGCCATTTTTACCAATTACGACGGGAAAAACGTCCTGCGGGATCTCTGAATAAATCTCGTAAGGCTGACTGCGCCGCAAATCCCAGGCGAGGCCCGAGCCGCGCACCATGGGTCCAGAGAAGCCAAATTGCATGATCGTCTTCTCATCAACAACGCCGATATCGACATTGCGCTGCTTAAAGATCCGGTTCTCAGTGATCAGACTTTCGAGGCGTTTCATGATGGCTGGGAATTCCTCGCACCATGTCATGATATCATCGATCAAATCTTGCGGCAGGTCTTGATGGACCCCGCCGGGTCGAAAATAAGCCGCATGCAAGCGGGCTCCGCAAGCGCGTTCATAGAAGCCCATCAGTTTCTCACGCTCTTCAAACGCCCAAGTGATCGGTGTCAGCGCGCCAACATCGAGGATGAAGGTTCCGATGTTCAAGAGGTGCTCGAGTATCCGGCCAATCTCGCAATAGAGCACGCGAATGAAACTGCCTCGCCGCGGTACGTCCAGCGCGAGCAGTTTCTCAATCGCCAGGCACCAAGCATGCTCTTGGTTCATTGGTGCCGAGTAATGCAGCCGGTCAAAGTAAGGCAGGCCTTGCAGATAGGTCTTGTATTCCAGGAGCTTTTCCGTGCCGCGATGCAACAGACCAATATGGCAATCGATCCGGTCGACGAGCTCGCCATCCAGGTCCATCACCATACGCAGCACGCCGTGTGCGGCTGGGTGCTGCGGTCCAAAGTTGAGCGTGAAGGTCCGATCTTCACCCGGGACAGCTTTAATGTCGTCTGCCATTATACGCCCTCCTCTTCGGTGGT
Organism: Pseudomonadota bacterium; assembly: GCA_039191105.1. Classification (GTDB taxonomy): domain Bacteria; phylum Pseudomonadota; class Alphaproteobacteria; order Caulobacterales; family Hyphomonadaceae; genus Henriciella. The sequence goes on along the minus strand of JBCCXW010000237.1, from coordinate 1,812 downwards.
CGCTTTTTCATCGCCAGGGATTTGCGAGGTCATGCCTTCCCAAGGCGAGAGGAAATCGAAATTCCGATATTCCTGCGTCAATTGCACCGGTTCGTGGACAATCCGCTTTTCAAGATCGTCATAACGCACTTCCGTAAATCCGGTCAGCGGGAAGTCTTTTCGCAGCGGATGCCCCTCAAACCCATAATCTGTGAGGATTCGGCGCATATCGGGGTGGCCTGCGAAAACGATCCCATACATATCGAACGCCTCACGCTCAAACCAATCGGCACCGCGATGCAGATCGACAATGCTCGGCACAGGCGTGTCTTCGTCGGTCGAAATTTTGACCCGGATCCGCTGATTGAGTCGCATCGACAGTAAGTGATAAACCACCTCGAAGCGTTGACTGCGCTCAGGATAATCGACGCCGCAAATATCAACCACCATTTCAAACATACACATCTGATTTCGCTTCAGAAAATCGATGACGAGATGGATCTGGTCCCGCTCCGCATACAGGTTCAGTTCGCCGACGCGAACGTCAAACTTACGCACAGCATCGGGCAATTGGCTCGCAATATGCTCGCCCAACTCGATCAGTGCTTCGGTTTGTGCAGCCATGGTGAATGCTCTCTAGCGATCGATCGAGCCTTCGCGGCGGATTTTTTTCTGGAGTTGAAGGAGGCCGTAGACCAAGGCTTCTGCCGTGGGCGGGCAGCCCGGGATGTAAATGTCGACGGGCACAATGCGATCGCAGCCCCGCACGACACTATAGCTATAATGATAGTAGCCACCGCCATTGGCGCAGGAGCCCATCGAGATCACATAGCGCGGCTCAGGCATCTGATCGTAGACTTTGCGCAGCGCCGGCGCCATTTTATTGGTCAGCGTCCCGGCCACAATCATCACATCCGACTGTCGCGGTGAGCCGCGCGGCGCCATGCCAAACCGTTCCAAATCATATCGCGGATTGCCGGCTTGCATCATTTCGATGGCGCAGCAGGCCAATCCGAACGTCATCCACATCAGAGACCCAGTGCGGGCCCAAGCGATCAAGTCATCTGCTTTGGCCGTGAAAAACCCCTTATCCGCGAGCTCGTCAGAGAGGCCAGCATAGAATGGGTCATCCTGGCGGACATCATAGCCGCCTTCAATCCCAGCGCGCGCGCTGGTGAGCGCATAAGGTTTGAAATCGCTAGACATGGGTCGCGATCTCCTAGTGCCACTCGAGCGCGCCGCGGCGCCACTCATAAATGAAGCCGACCGTGAGAACGCCAAGGAAGATTACCATTGACCAAAACCCGAACACACCAATCGCCCCGAGACTCACCGCCCAAGGAAATAGGAACGCGACTTCGAGGTCGAAGATAATGAAGAGGATGGCGACCAAATAGAATCGAACATCAAATTTCATACGCGCATCATCAAAAGCGTTGAACCCGCATTCATAGGCTGAATTTTTCTCCGGATCCGGATTGCTGGGCGCAAGGATAGCGTTGAAGGTGATAAAAAGCAGCGAAACAGCGAGGCCAATTCCAATAAACAAAAGAACCGGCATGTAATCTAAGGCGAGGCGTTCGACTTCAGACATTTTACACACCTTTCCATACGTGTGACGGACAAGATATATTTCTCGAATAAGGCGCTTTCCGCTGCGGCGCAATATCGGTCCATTGGCATCCTAACCTTTTTCCCAAAGTTGGCTCCCCTCTGATCGTGCGACCAGGCGTCACGTCGCTGAGAACGGTTTGCAAGAAGTCTGGCTTAACGCTTTAAGATCCTCTTAAATCACGACTTTGGGTTGCGTGATTTCCACTTTACTTTCGGTTA
>JBCCXW010000236.1:0-4429 GCA_039191105.1 Pseudomonadota bacterium | reverse complement strand
TTACATCCTCCTCGACCGAACCGGATCTATGTCGGACATTTGGGATGAGGCGCTGAGCTCGGTCAACGCCTATGCCGCGGCGATCGGAAAAGTCGAAGAGGGCGAAGCGGATGACTTACAAACCTCCGTAACGCTCGCCGTGTTTGATTACCAGGAAGGCTTCCAGTTCGATGTCTTGCGCGAGCGGGTGACGCCAGAGGCTTGGACGCAGGTGACCCAGAATGATGTCAGCCCACGCGGCATGACGCCTCTGTTCGACGCGATCAATCGCACCATCACCATGGCCGAGGCCGACAATCCCGAAAAGGCGGTGATTGTGATCATGACGGATGGCCACGAAAACTCGTCCCGTGAAGTGACGCGCGCCGGTGCAAAAGCGGCGCTTGATCGCGCCGAAGCGCGCGGCTGGGAAGTCGTGTTCTTAGGGGCCGAGTTCTCCAGCTTTGGCGATGCTGACGCCGTTGGCGTGGCCCGTTCGAAGCAAATGGCGGTGAGCTCAGGCTCGTTGGCGATGACGCAAGAACGCTTGGCACGCAAAGCCCGCGACTATGGCAAGGGCGAAACCGAAGACATCGAGTTTGACGCCGAAGACCGCGCCATTGCTGAAGAGGAAGCAGTCAAGGAGCGCAACGGCTCGAACCGTTAGATATCGGCTTCCCCGCAGGCTCGGGACGATCGCGCGGGGCAAGTGAGGAAGGCGCTGAGGGTTTCTCAGCGCCTTCTGATTTTGGCTCAGAGCAATGCGCGCGAAGCTCAAATATTGGTCATCTTCTTATCCTTGTGCTTGCCACAGAGTGAGTCTTGGAGCAGCGTATTGATAAGAATTTGATCATTCTCCATTAGGAATTGAGAAGCTACACCCTTCTTAAAGTTGGAGCGAACTCCACGGAGAGAATACATGTCGAGGGTGCGGTCTTCGAATATGCGGCGTGCGGCGAGCGTCTTGGCGATGCTGGCGGCATCCGGATTGGTGGCCGCGTGTGGGGGCAGTGGCGGTGACGACCCGGCGCCGACGCCGACTGTACCAACACTGCCAGCGCCGCCTTCACCGCCGCCTCCGCCTCCACCGACATCTTCTACAGTGTCGATTTCGGGTTTGATCTCGTTCGACAAAGTGCCTCATCGAAGCAATTTTCGCGGTCTGGATTATAATGCGATCACCCAAGAACCCGCACGCGGCGTCGTTGTGGAAGCGGTAAATGCGGGCGGGACCGTGCTCGACACCGATACGACCGACGCGGCTGGCGCCTATTCGGTGACAGTCGACGCCTCGACAGACGTTCAGATCCGCGTGCGGAGCGAACTCCAGCAAACCAGCGGTGCGACCTGGGACGTCCAAGTGGTCGACAATACCAGCGGCAATGCGATTTATGTGCTGAGTGGCGCGCTGGTGGATTCGGGGACGACGAATTCCACGCGCAACCTTAACGCATCCTCAGGTTGGGATCCGAGCGCCAATGGCGGTGTCGGCGGATATGCGGCAACGCGCGCGGCTGGGCCGTTTTCGATACTCGACGCTGTTTATCAAACCGTGACCGATATTGCAGCGGTTGATCCGGATGTGACTTTTCCAGCACTGCAAGTGTTTTGGAGCGTCAATAACCGTCCTTCAAACACCATTGATGATGCGACCGGGGATGTCGGCACGTCCTCTTATACCCGTGTCGGTGGGGTGCCGACAATCCGCATTCTCGGGGCTGAAAATGTCGATACCGACGAATATGACATCCATGTTGTGGTGCACGAGTTCGGGCACTATTTTGAAGACCAGTTGTCGCGGTCTGACTCCCCGGGCGGATCGCACAGCCTGAATGATCGACTCGATGCGCGCTTGGCCTTCAGCGAGGGCTGGGGAAACGCGTTTGCCGGGATGATCCTAGATGACCCGAACTATCGCGACGCCCTTGATGCGCAGCAAGCGAGTGGCTTCGATTTCAGTGTCGAAGCAGATCTGACACCTGGTTTTGGCGGGACGCGCGATCCAGGTTGGTTCAACGAAGCCAGCTTGCAGCAAATCCTGTATGATCTTTATGACAGCACGAATGATGGTGCCGACACAATTTCAGGTGGTCTGGCGCCGATCTATACGGCCTTTACCGATCCCGACTATATCAATAGCGATGAATTCGCGACGATTTTCTCTTTTGCCGCGCAAATTCGGACGGTCGCTGGGATCAATCCAACAGTCTTGGACACCATGCTCGCCGCCGAGGACATTAACGGCGCCGGTGCGCGCGGCACGGGAGAGACCAATAGTGGCGGCTTGGCGCAGGCTTTACCGATTTACAAAACCGCGACGGTGGGCGGCCCGGCGATTACGGTTTGCTCAACCGACTTAAACACAGGATCGCAAACCGGCCTCGCCAATAAGCTTGGCGTGTTTGATTATGTTATGGTGACGATCAATTCGCCCGGCACCTATACAATGCAGGCGACGCGGAGCAGCGGCGCCCCCTCAACCGATCCCGATTTCAGAATTTGGGAGCAAGGCTTGCTGTTTTCCGTGCCGGACCGCATCGCTGATAGTTTTACAAGTAATTCAGAGACCTGGACCGGGACACTCGATGCCGGAACGTATGCGATCGAATTTTATGATGCGGGCAATCGGTTCGAGACCGATCCAAATGATAGTTGCTTCGATTTTACAGTGTCCTAGACGGCAAGGGAGACAGCCATGAAACAGCCAATTCGATTGGGGCTAATTATACTGACCGCCGCTGCCTGCGCTGACCCCACAGCCGATGGATCTAACGCAGTCCAGGCGCCCGTCGTGGCCACACCGATTGCAGCGCCGCAGGACAAGGCCGAGAAAAAAGTCCGCCTCGGCGCGCCGTTCCAAACGGTGAAACCGGGTGCCTCCGTGAGCTTTCGCCATGATCCGCCTGTCGCCGTCAATGCCGGCGAAAACGGTGCGGTCACGCTGTATGTGAGTGAAGGTTATCCGCACGGGACGATGACCCTCAAAGCGATCGGCGATCGCGGGCTTGAAGTGTTTGGATCGACCGTCACGCAGCGGGTCGATATGGCCGATGCCACCACCCATGCCTGGCAGGTCAACTATTCTGCCGATGCCGATGGTGTCTATTATCTCGGTGTTGTGGCAACCGTCGATTTGGGAGACGAGCTGTCTCAATCGCGGGCTCATACGGTCCGGCTTCAGATCGGCGATTGGCAACCGGCGCAAGCAAAAGTTGAGGCAGAGCGATCGGTCGAGCGGCTTTCCGATGGCGCCCCCGCGATCATTATGAACGCGGAAGAGACGATCGAACGACGTTAGAACACATCTTCCGGATCGCGGCGCTATTGAAAACGCAAGCCGCCTAGTTCCGGCTGGAGCACGCGTCTCTTCCGCGGATGACCTCCAACCATGGCCAAATCACGCGGTCCCGTGTATGGCGCGCGCAAAGACAAAAGCCGCCTGAGAGCCCCTCCCAATGACTGAGCCCACTTCTTTGCGCAATATTGCGATCATTGCCCATGTCGATCATGGCAAGACGACGCTGGTCGACTGCCTGCTCAAACAGTCTGGGACGTTTCGCGAAAACGAGGCGACAAGCGAACGGATGATGGATTCCAATGATCTCGAAAAAGAGCGTGGCATCACCATCTTGGCGAAAACGACCAGCGTGGTTTGGGGCGAGACGCGGATCAATATTGTCGACACACCCGGACACGCTGACTTTGGCGGCGAAGTCGAACGGATTCTATCTATGGTGGATGGCGCGATTGTCTTGGTCGACGCTGCTGAAGGGCCAATGCCGCAGACGAAATTTGTCGTTTCGAAGGCGCTCAAAATCGGACTTCGCCCGATCGTGGCGGTGAACAAAATAGACAAGCCAGAAAGTCGGCCTGATGACGTCATCAATGAAGTGTTCGATCTTTTCGATGCGCTCGGGGCCGATGATGAGCAGCTTGATTTTCCGATCCTCTATGGTTCGGCCAAGAATGGTTGGATGTCGACCCAATATGAAAACGCCCGTCAGGATATGAGCGAACTGTTCGATCTGGTTGTTCAGCATGTGCCGGAGCCGCGGGTCGAAGAGGGACCGTTTCGCATGCTCGCCACGACCATCAGTGCGGATAATTTTCTCGGCCGCATCCTCACCGGACGGATCCGATCTGGAACGGTCAAACCCAACCAAACGGTTAAGGTGCTGGCCCGCGATGGCGCCGTGGTCGAGAGCGGCCGGGTCTCGAAAGTGTTGGCGTTTCGGGGCCTTCAGCGTGAGCCGATTGAGCGTGGTGAGGCCGGGGACATTGTTTCGATTTCGGGCCTGCAAAAAGCCAATGTCGCCGACACGTTCGTGGATCCGAGCATCGACACACCCATTGAAGCACAACCCATCGACCCGCCCACGCTGTCAATGACGTTTCGCGTCAATGACAGCCCGCTCGCCGGCACCGAAGGCGATAAAGTCACCAGCCGCGT
>JBCCXW010000235.1:0-4434 GCA_039191105.1 Pseudomonadota bacterium | reverse complement strand
TGTTCGACCTGCTCTGAAATGGCCGCTTCGGCGCGCCCCGTGACCAGCGCCCAAAGGCGGCGGTTAAGCGGCCCGAGCCTCGCCTGCGGTCCCAGCCCAAGCGACGAAAATTCCGCAGCACGTGCACTTTGCGGATGGTCAGGATTGCGGGACAGGGTCTCATTTACCACCGCAACAAAATTCTCTGGATCGCGGATATTTGTCACCTTCATAGAGAATGAGTTTGGGCGCGCGTCCGGGTCTACGGGGCGCACGATGATCCCCTGCTGCGCCGCGCGTGCCGCCTCCAAATCGCGTCTGCCGGAGACGAAGGTTCGGGCCAAAAACCAGACATCGTTCCCGGTCGCGCGGATCAGCGACACACCGTCGGGCGGAATGGTGGCATCATCCGGGCCGATAATCCAGTATCGCCCGCCCAACCCGGCCGTTTCACGTGGTCCGATATGCGCAAACTGGTCAGTAAAAATGTCCATCAGCGCGATCGACAGGTATCGCTCGCCCACCGCAGGAACGATGATTTCGACGGGCGTTTGAGAGAGTTCCAATACGGCCGAGGTGTACAATGTATCATTGTTTGGTGTCGTGACCGTCCGGAGCGTATAATCTGTTAGGTTCACGTTGTGCATATGCCGGTTGAGAACAGCGCCGCCGGACCAGTCCGGATCCATAGAGCGAATCGCGCCGGCATTGAACAAACCGCCCTCACCTTCTCTTTGGCCAGAAAAGTCCTGAATGGACCGCGTGAATTCATACGGCCCATAAGCGTATAAGAAAGCGGCGCGGTATTTGGGTATTTCCGCGCGCACGAAAAGCACAGCCCCAACGATGAGGAGCAACGAAACGACACCCGCCCCGATCAAAATACGCGTCATCGTAGAACCGTCTCCCATGCGCTGATGACGTCATAGAACACTTCAACAGGCGCACACAACTCCGATCGGCGAGACTTGGATGGAGGACGCTTGCGCTGCCCATCGGAACGCCGCCACGGAAGCCGCTCGCGTTCACTGGGCGGTGCGTGCAAAATCCGTTGCTGCGGCCGCCATAGATTGGGTTCCAACCTGCATAAACTCCGTCAATTCAGGTACTTGGCGCCGCACGAAAAACGCTGTTACGCTCGATTTCGGCTTCACATTATAGGTCCACTCAAACCGGGTCTCATCTGGTCCCAGCGCGACAAAGCGCTGCTCGCCGAAAATGTGATTGACGCCGCGCGCGGCAGCATTTGTGAAGACCCAGGCTTGATAGGTGAAGCGTTCGGGTTCGTTCTCAAGGACCCGCTCGATCACGTAGTGGCCATCTTGCAATTGCAACCGCCTGACGGCGCCCGGGGTTAGCCAATCGCCGCGCAAGGGCTCCTCGGCCACGGGCGGCGAGATCGTCTCGGTGGCCTCTAGAAAAGAGATAAACGGCCGGTCGAGTAAGAACGCGCGTAGCTCGGCGACGCTCATCGGGACATCGGCAGAGGTTACGACAGAGATGTAACCCTCGTCCGCCAAAGGTGGCGGCTCGGAATAAGCGGGCGGGGTCTCAGGTGGGGTCACGGCCGAGGTACAGTTTGCGAGAAGCGCCGTGAGGGCTATGAGAGACAAACGCATAAGAGGCTCCTTAATTAATACGGACTACGTACTAAATGGAACGCATGGCTCCAGAAACAAGGCCGAAAGCGGAAAATATTGAACGGCTAAGGCATGTAGTGCATTTATTGATCCGTGCGTTTCTGGTCTCCGGTCGGGCAGGACGCCCGGCCCAGGGGAAATTGCCGTTTAACCCGCTCTATTTTCACATACTTGGCCATATTCGCGAGCACGGCCCGACCCGACCAAGTCGTTTAGCGGAGGCCTTAGATGTGCCGAAGACAACGCTCTCAACGGCGGCCAAAGCGCTTCAGTCACGCGGATTGCTGACGCACACGCCCGATCCAGAGGATGGTCGTGCAAAACGCCTGGCCCTCAGCGCTGACGGGGTTGAAACGGCCAATGCCATCCTCGCGCAAGATCTTCTGAATATGCAAGTCTTGCTATCCCAACTCGACACTGATGAGCATGGCCCCTTGCTTGATCAGCTCGAGCGTGTCGTCGACGGTGTTATGGGCACGCTTGCACACATCGATCGCGACCCTCCGTGAGCTCACCGCATCAAACCGGCGGAGCGGATTGCAGGGCGAGTCGCGCTCCGAAAATGGCAACAATCGCAAAACCAACCAATCCAAACGGACCGCCAATCGCGAAATTGTTGAGAAAACCGAAGTGCAACAATAAAAATATTCCGCCAGCAATCGCGTTCGCGCCCACACCTAAACCGTAAAGCCAATTCGGCATCAGCCGATCTGACGACCGAAGCTCTAAAAACAGAACCAAACCAAAGCCAGCCATCATCAAGCCTTGGCCAACATAGAAGACGATGAGCGAAATCGCGCGCAGAACCATGAATAGGTCAGCATTTAAGTCGGGTTGCGCGAACACTTCGCCATAGCCGCCCAGCATGATCGGATACATCGGCAGCGTCACCAAAGCGCCGACCGCCGCCAAGGCCCAACCGGCGCGGCTGGGACGGGTCATTAAGATGAAACTCGCCGCAGCTATCAGCGAAATGGCGAGGACTTCGAACGTCCATCCGCGCGCAGCGGCAGAGAAAACGCTTTTTGCGTAACTGGCACGTTCGACGTTTGTGATCTCCGCACCGGCTTCAGCGCCTGACATGATCATCAGATAATCGACAATAATGATTGGCATGGCGATGCACGCCAAACATAGGAATCCTCCTCCAAGACGCGAAGACATAGACAGTATTCCTCCTACCAAATGGCTTTGACTTCATTGCCTCGCCTGGCGCATTGAATCGTAGGTCGCAAGGATGCGATGCGCTTTTTGCCGGCGATGACCGGACTTGACCGGACTTGGCCGCAGGCAGATTAACGCGGTCCGCTTGGCAGTCCTGAAGACAGGTTGGCGCAACCGACACGTTTCGGCGACAACACGTAACCGCCGCGCAGAAACGCTACGCAAATCCGATCGCGACTGCGAAGAGCATGACAGCAAAGCTGATGGCAAACATCATTGCGAAGAACCGCCATATGAACCGGATCCAGACCGTCCAAGAGAGTTTCGCCACGCCGAGGCAGCCGATCAATACCGCATTCAAGGGCGTAACCATATTTGTCAGGCCATCGCCCAGTTGGAAGGCAAGGACCGCATTCTGGCGCGACAGACCCGCAAGATCTGCAAGCGGCGTCATGATCGGCATGGTTAGCGCAGCCTGACCGGATCCGCTGGTGACGAAAATATTAATCAGCGCTTGCGACAGCAACATGCTGACCCCGACCAGCGCTTCCGGCACGCTTGCGGCGAATGTGCCAATGGCGGCGATAAAGGTGTTGAACACGCTCGGTTCACTCGGATCATCCCCGCCAAGGATAATGATCAATCCCATCGCGATGCCAATCATCAGGACAACCGGCAAAAACTGCGTTGCACCGGTCTGAAAGGCTCTTGCTGCTTGGTTGAAGTCCATACCGTTCAAGCGCAAGCTGGCGCCAATCATCGCTGAGACCAGGCCGATGGTCAGGAACTGCGCGCTGAGTTCGGGGAAGTAATATCCTTGAGTCGACACCCCCCAAATCGCCCAGGCAATCCCGAGCACCATCGTCGCTAAAATCATAATATGCCCGAGCCCAAAGCGCATATCATCTGGGACAGATGGGAGATCGGCAATCAAGGTCTGATCGGTAGATGCAGCGCGCGATTGGATGGTCCGCAAACGGATGCGGCGCGCATATCGCCAGATCCAAACCGCCCCGATCGAGGTGTACAGCAGCCATAATGCACCGCGGAACCCGGTCCCTGACAGAACCGGCACATCGGCGATTCCTTGTGCCACAATCACCGAAAATGGATTCATCCAAGACGAATAAAAGCCGGTCACCGTGCCGATAAAGGTGATGAAAATCACCGTCAGGCTGTCATATCCCATACGCAGAAAGGTCGGCATCAGCATGATCGTGAAGACAATTGACTCTTCGGCCATACCGAACGTCGCACCGCCGATTGAAAACAGACCGAACAGCAAAGGCGGCAGCCAGTCCGCGGGTTTGTCCCGGTCTGTCAGGATCGCATTGAGACCGGCTTCCATCGCCCCCGTTCGAAGGATCACCCCAAAGGCGCCGCCAATGATGAGTAAAAAGGCACCCAGGCCGACGGCTGATGAATAAGGCCCGCCCGACACCATGCCGTCGAACAACATATTGAGGAAGCCTGCGTCACCGCCGGCGGCGAAGATGGGTTTGGGTTGCACCCCAACCAACTCAAAGTTCGCCAATTGAATGCCGTCATCAGCATCGGTGAATTTGCCCGCCGGAACGATAAATGTTGCCAGCCAGGCGATCGCCGCCAACCAAAACAGGATCAGGAACGTGTCCGGCGGGTTGAACGTCCT
>JBCCXW010000234.1:0-4463 GCA_039191105.1 Pseudomonadota bacterium | reverse complement strand
GGCAGATCGCCGTCATCATCGGTCACCGTTTCATAGGCAATGCAGACCGCGCCCGATTTGAGCAAATCATCGGTCTGCGCCCGGTCGGCGGCGAGATGAAGATAAGTAAACAGAACCTGCCCTTTGCGGAGCATGGCGCGTTCGACCGCTTGCGGCTCTTTGACTTTGATAATCATATCAGTGCGCGCGAAGATGTCTTTTGCGGACGTGACAATTTCAGCGCCGTGCGCGCGATACACCTCATCGCTGGCGCCGATCCCTATTCCCGCTTGGGTTTCGACCAGGACCTGATTGCCGTCTTCAATGAGTTCGGTCACGCTCTCTGGCGTTAGGCCAACGCGATATTCGTGGTTTTTGATCTCTTTAGGCACACCAATCAGCATCGCGCCGTCTCCTTTATCAGCATAAGCGTACACCGAATCGTACGAAAATTTTTCTCTAAGTTCCGAAGATTGAGAGTATTTACGCGAAAAATTTGGACATTTTTATATATGAGCGATAAAAATTATCACGATGGACCAAATCGACCAAAAGATCCTTGTGGAGCTGCAGACCAATTGCCGGCGACCAATTGGTGAGATCGCTGACCGTGTCGGGCTTTCCTTATCGGCTTGCGCGCGGCGGATTTCGCTATTGGAAGCGCATGGCTTCATCGAAGGCTATGGCGCCCGCCTGAATGGCGAGCATTTGGGATACGCGATGACCTTCTTTGTCGAAGTGTCGCTAGATAGTCAGACGGATGCGGCGCTGGCGGCCTTCGAGAAAGCTGCGAAGCGCCGACCGGAAGTATTAGAGTGCCATCTGATGACCGGCACGGCCGATTATCTTATTAAAGTTGCCGCTTCGGACACGCGGGATTATGAGACCACCTATCGCAAAGTCATCGCCGCGCTGCCGCATGTCAGTCGCATCCAAAGTGCTTTGGTGATGAAAACCGTCAAGCCATGGCGCGGATACCCTGCAATCAGTAACCGATAGCAAAATTATCGGCGTTTGAAGTGCCAAAATCAATTGGCAGTTTGAGGGGCTCCGATACATGGTAAGCGGATCCGCCATCGGTCTTTTAAAATTTCAGCTTGTCTGCACGCCTTGAAACGTGGATGTTAGACGCGATGGGGAACACGTGAGGATATCATGCGAGTTCGGGCCGCGCTGCAGAATAGAATCGCGAGATCCCTTTTTGGTATTGACCGACGCAATGCCAAAAGAGGGAAAGCGGAGCGGGTGCGGCGGCGTCGAAATCTGCCGCATACGGTTCACTATTTTCATCAAGCCGGCGACCCGTATTCCCATCTCATGTCGCAAGTCTTGCCGCATTTCCAAGCTCGATATGAAATTAACTTGGACGTTCACATTACGGCTCCACCGCCAGACTGGGCCGCACCGGACCGCACGCGCCTGGACGCCTATAGCCGTATAGATGCCGCGCGCTTGGCGCGCCAAGCCGGTTGGCGCTTCGTGGACCCAGGCCATCAGCCCGATGCAACCCGGCTTGCACAGGCCAATGCAGCGCTTATTGCTGCGGCCGAGTCCGGTGATTTTCTCGCCCAGGCGCAAAAGATTGGCGACGCGCTTTGGTCAGGCGATATGCTGGCCGAGCGAGCGCTGTCGCTGCAGGAGATCGAGCAGGTCCTCGCCCAAGCGGCCGCGGCGCGCAGTCGGCTTGGGCACTATCTTGGCGCGACGCTTTACTATGCAGGCGAGTGGTATTGGGGGCCGGACCGATTGCACTATCTCGAAGCGCGCCTGCGTGCGCTCGGCGCCATGAGACCCGGCGCGCCCGTCGAGGTCGTGTATCCGCCGCCGGTTGTGCCGTCTGCGCCCGCTCATACACCCGCCACGGCAAATGCCGGCCGAGAGCTGCACTGGTATTTGTCGTTTCGCAGTCCGTATACGGGCATTGTCGCAGAGCGGGTAAAGGCCCTTGCCGATGCCTATCATGCCGACCTCAAATTGCGTTTCGTGCTGCCAATGGTGATGCGCGGAATGCAGGTGCCGCGCATGAAAGGTTTTTATATTATGAGCGATGTTGTGCGTGAGGCTGAGCGTCTCGGCGTGCCGTTCGGCAATGCCATGGATCCGGTCGGCGCTCCAGTGGAACGAGGCTACGCCATTCTCAGCGAGGCCATCAAACGTGGACGCGGATATGCGTTCGCGCAGTCATTTTTGTCTGGCGTTTGGCGCCAAGGATTGGATGCTGGGTCCGATAAGGACCTCAAAATCATAACCGAGCGCGCAGGTCTCGATTGGCCCGAAATGCGCGCCTTAATCGGCGGCGATCATTGGCGCGCCGAAGCCGAAGCCAATCGTCAGGAAATGTTTGAATTTGGGGTCTGGGGCGTGCCGAGCTTCCGGATCGGTGAGGTGACCGCCTGGGGCCAGGATCGCTTGTGGGTCATCGACGCCGCGCTGAAAAAGAGTATGACAGAGGAGGATCGCGCATGAAAGTGATCAATGAAGTCGCGCCATCAGACCCGGCGCAAATCGCGGAGATGATGAAAGACGGACCAGACGGACCAATTTTCATGGTCAATCTGCTAAAGTTCAAAGACAAAGCCGAATATGCTGATGGCCGCGAGACGGAGCTCACAGGCCGCGAGGCGTATGGCATTTACGGCCAAGGCGTTGCCCAGCTCTTGCCGGAATTTGGCGGCCAAGTGTTTTTTGTGGCCAACACCACGTTTCTGGCGCTCGGCCAAGTCGAAGTGTTATGGGACGAAGTTGCGATCGCGGCCTATCCAAATCGCCGGGCGTTGGTGGAAATGGCCGCGTCGCAGGCTTGGCAAGACATCGCGGTCCACCGCGCCGCGGGGCTTGCAGGGCAATTGAACATCGAGTCCGTGGTGCCCGATGGCGCGAAAGCGCTGCCTTGGCTAGACCTCTTTCTTAAAACGTTCAAATGAAGCCGTGTGCGCCCTACGACGAATGTCGAGTTGGTCAACGGGTCGTCTTGCGCTAGGATGCATAATCCAAAGACCGGCGGCAAAGGACGCAAATATGAAGCATCATATTATGATCGCGCTGGGAATATTAATGGCCTGTATCTTTTCCTACCGGCTGGCAAATGCAATTTTGACACCCGGCTGGGGTCTGCCTGAGCTCTATCTTTTTGGCGGCATCGTCATCGCGGTGGTGCTGATTTTTGGCGGCTTGAAAGAGCGCCGCTATGTCCGTGAGCAAAGTCAAAATCAAGACCGTTAGACCAAAGTCGGTCTCAACAATTGCCAAACTCTGGTCCAACCTGATCCTGCGGTAAACCTGCCGTCCAAAAACAATCAGGGAGGACTAAAAAGTGTCCGAGAAAAAACAAATCGATGCGAAAGGCTATTGGGCGGCCACGGTCCGCCTGACACTCAGCCTGCTCGCCATCTGGTTTGTCGTCTCTTACGGAGCCGGCATTCTATTCCGGGATTTCCTAGATCAATTCGCCATAGGCGGCGCCCCCTTGGGCTTCTGGTTTGCCCAGCAAGGCTCCATCTACGTCTTTGTGGGTCTGATCTTCTATTATTGCTTCGCCATGGCGCGGCTCGAACGCAAATTCGGCGTGGAGGGCTAGACCGATGGATTGGACCCTCTTCTTCGTCATTACGACGTTTGCGCTTTATATCGGCATTGCGATTTGGGCGCGCGCTGGTTCGACCGACGATTTTTACGTCGCGGGCCATGATGTTCACCCCACTGTCAATGGCATGGCCACCGCAGCTGACTGGATGTCAGCGGCGTCCTTCTTGTCCATGGCGGGTTTGATTGCCTTTTTAGGCTATGGCGGCTCCGTCTATCTGATGGGCTGGACGGGCGGTTATGTGCTGCTCGCGGTTCTGCTCGCGCCATTCCTACGTGAGTTTGGTAAGTTCACGGTGCCAGACTTTGTTGGTGACCGGTACTATTCTGACATCGCCCGAATCATTGCCGTGATCTGCGCTCTGTTCGTGTCATTCACTTATATTGCCGGTCAGATGAAGGGCGTCGGTGTGGCCTTTTCAGGCTTCCTGGGCGTCGACTTCAACGTTGGTATCGTGATCGGCATGGTCATCGTCTTCTTTTACGCCGTCCTCGGCGGAATGAAGGGCGTGACCTATACACAAGTTGCTCAGTATTGCGTCCTGATCTTTGCTTACACGGTGCCTGCGATCTTCATGTCGTTGATCATTACCGGCAACCCGGTCCCACAATTGGGCTTTATCGGAAATGCGGTCGGCGAAGATGTTTCCATGCTGCAGAAATTGAACAATGTGGTCACCGATCTCGGCTTCCAAGAGTATACGCAAACCAACAAATCCATGTTCGATGTGTTCGCGATCACCGGCGCGCTGATGTTCGGTACGGCCGGTCTGCCGCACGTGATCATTCGCTTTTTCACGGTGCCGAGCGCCAAGGCGGCTCGCTTCTCTGCCGGTTGGGCGCTGATCTTTATCGCGGCGCTTTACACAACGGCTCCTGCCGTGGGCGCCTTCGCTCGGATC
>JBCCXW010000233.1:0-4500 GCA_039191105.1 Pseudomonadota bacterium | reverse complement strand
TTTCGTCACCTCGCCATCGGCGCCAAGACCAACGCCCTTGCCTTCTCTTTTGCGTGCAGCAAAGAAGGCATCTTGTTCAGCGGTTTGTCCGGCGGCCTCAACCAGCAGATCCTCAATATAGACCTCCTGCTCTTCGCCCGTCAGGGCATCAGGACTGCGACGTCCTTCAAGCGCTTCGCGAATGTGTGTGTAGGTAAATTGGGGCGAGCGCTCGATCGACCGCCCAATCCGCATCCAATACGTGATCTGGCCCGCAATTGAGCGGCTGGACAGCTTCGCTTCACGCCGCACCAGTTCCATCTCTTCGTCAGAGATTTTGATCGATTGAGCCATATCTGTGACCTTTCAGGTAGCAATATGCCACCTCTTGGGGTATTTTACAAGGCAGACAAGGTCTGTAGCGTCGCCGAAACCCTGATTATACAGTGTTTTCAGAGCAAAGCGATCACGCCCTACTCCCACTCAATCGTCCCCGGTGGTTTTGATGTGATGTCGTAGACAACGCGATTGACGCCTTTGACTTCATTGATAATCCGGGTGGCGACGCGTCCCAGGAAATCGTGCTCGAACGGGAAATAATCCGCGGTCATGCCGTCCGTCGAGGTCACAGCCCGCAATGCGAGAACGCTCTCATAGGTGCGCTCATCGCCCATCACGCCGACCGTATTGACCGGCAACAGAACCGCGAAGGCCTGCCAGATTTGGTCATAGAGGCCGCCATTGCGCAGCTCTTCGAGGTAAATTGCATCTGCTTTGCGTAACGTATCGGCTTTTTCGCGCGTAATCTCGCCAGGAATGCGAATGGCGAGCCCAGGGCCAGGGAATGGATGACGGCCGATAAATGCATCCGGCAATCCAAGTTCTAGGCCTAAAGCCCGAACCTCATCTTTGAACAGATCGCGAAGCGGTTCGACCAGTTGCATGTTCATGCGCTCTGGCAGTCCGCCGACATTATGGTGGCTTTTGATCGTAACCGACGGGCCACCAATCGCGCTAACGCTTTCAATCACATCAGGATAGAGCGTGCCCTGCGCGAGGAAATCAGCGCCGCCGACTTTGTTCGCTTCAGCTTCGAACACATCGATGAACAATTTGCCGATTGTCTTGCGCTTGCGCTCTGGGTCGCTAACGCCCGCAAGCTCCTCGAGGAAGAGATCAGAGGCATCGACGTGAACCAGTGGGATATTATAATGCTCGCGAAACAGGCTGACCACTTGCTCGCTTTCATTCATCCGCATCAGGCCATGATCGACATAAACGCAGGTCAGCTGACTGCCGATGGCTTCGTGGATCAAGACGGCCGCGACCGAGCTGTCGACGCCGCCAGACAGCCCACAAATGACCCGCCCGGATCCAACTTGCGCGCGGATTTTTTCAATCGCCTCCTCACGATAGGCCGCCATGGTCCAATCGCCCATCAAACCGGCGATTCCGTGCGTGAAGTTGCGCAAAATTTGCGCGCCGCTCAGCGTGTGTACGACCTCGACATGGAACTGCGTGGCATAGAACCGTCGATCAGGATCAACAATTGCAGCAACCGGCGCACCGGAGGACTTTGCAATCACTTTAAAGCCCGGCGCCATTTCTGACACATGGTCGCCATGGCTCATCCAGACTTGTTCTTGCGAGTCTGACTGAAACAAGCCGTCGAGCAGTTTGTCATCGGCGACCTTCTCGATGAATGCGCGGCCAAACTCGCGGCTTGTGCCACTTTCCACGCGACCGCCGAGCTGCTCCATCATCACCTGCTGGCCATAGCAAATGCCGAGCACCGGCACCCCGAGCTGAAACACCTCATCGGGAACCCGCGGGCTATCCTCCCAAGTGACGCTCGCAGGTCCGCCAGATAAGATTATGGCGCGGGGGTCATAGGCGCGCAAGAACGGCTGATCGACTTTGTTGAATGGATGAATTTCGCAATAAACGCCGCTTTCTCGAAGCCGGCGAGCGATCAGCTGAGTGACCTGACTGCCAAAGTCGATAATCAGCGCACGTTCATGTTTGTGTTCTGCCATGTGGCCGTTTAGCTGAGTCTCTTGCGGGCCTCAACCGCGGTTTTTACGACCCAGTTTGGCACTGGTCCTAACCCCTATCGCGCAATAGTGCGAAGAAGAAGCCATCCGTCCCCGCTGTTCGCGGCGTGAGCCGGACACTCCCGTTCGGGCCTTGCGCCGCGCGGATCACCGCCAAACCTTCATCGGTCAAGAGGCCGCTTTGCGCGGCGCTCGCAACGGCATCATCCTGGCGCCATCCGGAATGAGCGGCGAGGAACGTATCGACCCGGTCCTCGTCTTCTTCGACCAGAAAGGAACATGTCGCGTATAGAATCCGCCCGCCCGGCTTGGCATATATGGCGGCTTTTTTGAGAATATCATCCTGTTGCGCGATCCGGGTTTCCAGCGATTTCGGCTTGACCCGCCACTTGGTGTCGGGGCGACGCCGCCAAGTCCCTGTCCCGGTGCAGGGGGCGTCGACAAAGACGCAATCCATCTGCCCTTTCAAAGTGGCGAGGGCGTCTGGCATGTCGGGGTGCAGCAATTGCACATTGTGGGCGCCCGATCGTTTCAACCGCGGTATAATCGCGCTCAAACGCCGGCCATCAATATCGTAAGCGAAGACCTGACCTTTGCCGCCCATCGCCGCTGCCAACGCCAGAGTTTTTCCGCCGCCGCCCGCACAATAGTCCAAGACCTGTTCGCCCGCGCCGGCATTGGCAGCGGCCGCGGCGATTTGAGATCCGGCATCCTGAACTTCCACCCAGCCCTTGGAGTAAGCCGGGATGTTCTCCAGGCTCGCCTCCCGCTGCGAGGGATCACGCGCTGGAATATGGTAAGCGTGCCGCAAGAGACGCGACGGTTCAGCCTTCGCACTCCGGAGAGGCCCTCCCGCCTTTTCGGCATCGACTTTCAACGTGTTGACCCGCAAGTCGACGTCCGCGCGCACCGCCATGGCTTGGCCTTCGACGGTGGCGAGCTCTCCAAACGCGCGCCTCATGTGCGGGGTTAGCCAATCTGGAAAGTCGCCCGCAATATGCGGTTCCGCCGTCACATCCGGCGCCATCACAAAGCGCTCGCGCTCTTGAAGAGTCAGCGCCGACGGCGCGTGCGGCTCATCCATCGCATCATCTATCTTGCGAATGTCCCAGTCCCAGGCAAAGCGCAAGGCGCCCAGGACCAGTCCGCGCGCGCTGTCATCGCCCATAGCATGCCCGACAGAGTTTCGCTTGCGCAGAGCATCGAGCACTAAGCCAGAGACCCAAGCCCGATCCTTGGACCCTGCATATCGGGCGCGCCGCCCCCAGTCGCGCACTGCCACTTTAACAGGTTGATGCCGGCCCAGGACATCGGAGAGCACGTCGATCGCCGCTGCTATTCGTCCACCGTCGCGCATGTTTAGATCCACTCTCAAAATTCTGTCGTGGATCTACTCTGGCAGGACGAGAAAGCAAAGCTTAGTCACTGCGCCAGTTTGTGTTTTGCGCCGTCACGACGGTTCGAGTGACCAAACCAGAGCGTCTTGACCCACCTGGCACTCGACCTTGAGAAATATCCGGTGGGCGTGGAGCGCCCCTCGCCAAAGCTCAATCCAGGCGGCGAGCAGGTCTTCGCGCAGCGGAGATGAGAGGTCGCGGACAATCCTCAATCCCGTCTGACGGATGCGATACTGGCCGGGCCTAAGTTCGGCGGTGTCGCAATCATCCCCCATTCCCGCCAGCATCGCTGTCAGAAAAGCAGTTGCGTCCGCGACGGTGCCATCGACCGCATCGATAGCCTGCGCCATTGCAGCATAGTTTTGCAATCCGATTAAACGCGCCGCACGCTTGGCATGCGCCAGGGCTTTGTCACGGCCAATCGTATCTTGCAGAGCGCTCAGCCCATTGCGGACATATTCCATGGCATAATTGCGATTGGCTTTGGCCAGTCGGTCTTCGCTCCAATCTTGTGCGGGCGGTTGCGGCTGCTGATCCGGCTGGAAGACAGGCGGGCGTTCCTCGGGGGCGAAGCGCAGGCGCTCATCCGCGGTGAGGTCGTGGTCATACTCTTGAAAGTATCCGCAAAGCCCGAACTGTCCGGTGACATCTTCGGACACGCAAACAAACCCAAGTCGCGGATTGCCTAGCGAGACCCCATTCTGAGCATACCATCCGTGCAAAAAGCCCCGGCTCGCCTCAACTGGAATGCCGCAAATGGCGGGGCCAGCATACATCCACCTTGGATACCGAAACCGCACCCAGGCCTTTTGAGCATGCTCTTCTATATATTCCACCGCAACCCCGCCAATGCCATTCGACAAGACATGGTATTTCGCGCAGGCGATGGCATGGGGCTCGCCTACCAATCCAAGCTTTTTAAAGCTCGAGAGGAATTTTTCCTCATGCTGGCGACGGAACAATCGAAACATCCAATCATAGACGGTCTGCTTGCCCTCCTCAACGGCAACCATGAGCTGCAAACCGAGAAAATACTGATGGTGCAGCTGCGCTTGAGCGGCGATGGCACG
>JBCCXW010000232.1:0-4501 GCA_039191105.1 Pseudomonadota bacterium | reverse complement strand
CGCGAGGTCTTCTTCACTGACCCGGCGATTTGCGATCTCGATGTCAGGGACAATGCCGGTCGCCTGAATGGACCGGCCCGCCGGCGTATAATAGCGCGCCGTCGTCAAGCGGATGGCCCCGCGTTCGGCGCCCAAGGGCATGACCGTTTGCACCGACCCTTTGCCAAAACTGGTCATGCCGATCACGGTCGCACGGTCCCGGTCTTGCAGCGCGCCCGCCACGATCTCTGATGCCGAGGCCGACCCATTATTGATCAAAACGACCATAGGCACACTTTTAAACACTTCGCCTTTTTGCGCGTTTGACCGCATCACATCACCCGGACGGCGACCGATTGTGGAGACGACCTCACCTCCGGATAGGAATTGATCACTGACCGACACCGCTTCGTCCAGCAGCCCGCCACCATTGTTCCGTAAATCGAGAATAATGCCGTTTGGATTGGGGCCGAGCTCGTCGCGGATTTGATCGAAGGACTCAATCAGTTTGGTCGTGGTTTTCTTATTATTGAACGTTGCGATCCGGATATAGGCGATGCCATCACCTTTGTCGGCATACTCAACATATTTGGGTTCGATGATTTCGCGTACCAATGTCACATCAAACGGATCTTGGCCGTCGCGATAGACGGTGACCGTCAATTCGCTGCCGGGTGGGCCGCGCATGTCGCTGACCGCGTCATCAAGGCTGAGGCCGACAATCGCCCGAGAATTAATGTGGGTCAGCAAATCACCGGGCTCCAAGCCGGCGCGACTGGCGGGCGTGTCATCCATCGGCGTGACGACTTTGACGAAGCCGTCCTCCATCGTTACCTCGATGCCGAGCCCGCCATATTCTCCCGATGTGGTGACCTGTAGCGCTTCAAACTCATCCGGTGACATATAGCCCGAGTGCGGATCGAGCGATCCAAGCATGCCATCAATCGCCGCCTCGAGGGCTGCGACTTCATCAATTTCCTCGACATAGTCGGCTTTGGCGCGCGCCATCACTTCGGTAAACAAGGAGAGCTGTTCGAAGGCGGCCTCATAACGCGGTGACGTGTATTCTGAATCGGGCCAGGCTACGGCTGACACACCGACGGCTGTGGCTCCTAAGACAACCCCTAGCGCGGCACCTGTCAGCATAGCTCTCATAATCGCGTCTCCTCTTGCAGCCTTAGCCGCGTTTCATCCAATTTGCCGGGTCCATTGGCTCACCGCCTTTGCGGACCTCCATATATAATTCAGGCTCGCCATTCACGCGATCTGCCATCTTCGCCACCGGCTCGCCCTGTTGCACCGACTGGCCAACGGACACATAGTTCGATGACATTCCCCATAAAAGAACATGGTAACCATCACTTGTCGAGAGGATCAGCAACTGTCCATAACTCCGAAACGGGCCCGCAAACTCAACTTTGCCACTAATTGGGGCAGAAACTTGAGCGCCGCTGCGCGTGGCGAAGGCAACGCTTTCCGATTTCGCTCCGCCGGGCATGCGGTCGCCCCAAGCGCGGACCATGCGTCCCAGGGTTGGCATCGCCAAGACCCCAAGCGGCTGCGAGACAGTGGCCTTGGGCAAAGCGGCCTGTTGCGTCGGCCGGGATTGGCGCTGCCGCTCAGCAAATGTGAGGCGCGGCTTCAAACGCGGCGCGCCCGGCACAGAAGCCTCCAAAGCGGCGATGAGTTCGCGAATGGTCCCAGCTTTTTCTCCCAGCGATGCCGCTTGCGCGCGCAGCGCCGCAGCATCGGCGTTGACGTCCTCAAACGCCGCGCGCTTTGCGGCTGTCAATTGCGTGATCTCGGCTTGTTTAACGGCGAGCGCCGCATCCGCCGTCGCTAAGACTTTCTGTTCGCGCAAAACCTGCCGCTCTAAGCGCCTGAGATTTGCGATCTCTTCCGCAAGGTCTTTGGTCTTGCGCTGCACGCCCGGCGCGACTTCACCCATCAGAATTGCGGCGCGAATGGCCTGATTGGCATCTTGCGGCTGAGTGACCAATGCCGGAGGGCGGTGACGGCCAGAGATTGCGAGCGACGCCATTAAGTCTTCCAAGGCGCTTTCGCCTTCGACCAAGTCGCCGCGCGCACCTTCGAGACGCAAGCGCAAGGATACCAGTTTTAACTCGGCCGATGTGGCTTGTTCTTCACGACGCTGACTCTCCATCGCTGCTGCGATCAAATCACGCTCGAGCTGTTCGAGATCCTGCGCAACGACGGATCCGGCTTGTTCCAGCGCGTTTAGCTGTTGCAGCAACTCCGCCCGCTCTGTTTCCAGCGCTTCAAGCTCGGCGCGCGACACATCGCTTTGCGCCACAATTGCAGGCGGCGCAAAGCTGACCATTGCTGCCAGGGCCATCAAACGGGCGAGACACAAGACACGTCCGAGTCGCATTTTTCTAATATGACACGTTCTGGGTGATCAGGACATTAACGAAAAGCGCGCCCCTATGCAGGGCTTCTTTACCGTATTTTATGCGCGCTCTTTGGCAGCAATTTGATCGGCGAGATCAACAATCACTTTGGCTTGTTTCCAGGTCGCATCATCTTGCATTTTACCATCTAGCATGGCGACGCCTGCGCCATCGGGGATGGCCTCAAGGACCCGGCGCGCGAACGCAACTTCATCTGGATCCGGGCCAAAGACGCGTTTTGCGATGTCGATTTGGGTCGGGTGCAGCGTCCAAGTCCCAACACAGCCCATCAGGAACGCATTGCGAAATTGCTGCTCGCAGGCCTCTAAGTCCGCGATATCGCCGAACGGGCCGTAAAACGGTTTGAGGCTGGCCATCACGCACGCATCGACCATTTTTGCCAATGTGTAGTGCCAGGGATCTTGTTGCGCGGCCGCTCGAGGCGAGCCGTCTGGGCTCGGATCTTCGATGACACGATAAAACGGATGACCGCCGCCCACGCGGGTGGTTTTCATCTTGCGTGAGGCCGCAAGGTCTGCCGGGCCGAGCGAAACGCCCTGCATCCGTGGGGATGCGAGCACAATCTCTTCCACCCGCGCGACGCCCTCGGCGGTTTCCAAAATCGCGTGGAGAAGGATCGGGCGCGTTAGATTCGCTTTCGCCTCAAGTTGCGCCACCAATTGGTCGACATAATGAACGTCCCATGGCCCTTCGACTTTTGGGATCATCAAGACATCAATCTGGTGGCCTGCCTTGGCAATTAATTCGGTGACATCGTCCAAGAACCACGGTGAGTTTAAGCAATTCACGCGGCTCCACAGCCCTGTGCCTTTGGCTTGCCAATCCAGCATATTGGCCATTTCGATCATGCCCGCGCGCGCTGCGTCTTTTGCATCCGCGGGAATCGCATCTTCGAGATTGCCGAGGATAACATCGCAGCTGTCCGCCATGCTCGGCACTTTGGCGCGCACTTTATCCAAATGCGGCGGCACGAAGTGGATCATCCGCTCGACCCTAACCGGCAATTCGCGCATCGGCTCAGGCGCGCCTGCGGCAAGCGGTTTGAAGAACTGGCGCGGCGCTTTTTGGCTCATCTGTGCTCCTCCGATTCGATCGGCAACCTAGCGATCCATCCGCTGGAAGCAATGGAGAAGCGGTGGTGAGCCTAACGCGTGAAGACGTATTCGTTGCGCCGAAACGCCTCTGTCTCACCGTCATAGGTGACCATTTTTTTGATCCGAAGCTCTGTTGGCGCAAGACGATACGTCATCTCACACATCGCCGCGCGCCCCATATCCTCACACGGGTAACCGGTCTTCACGAGGCGGACATCATCCGCAAGCATTTCATTTGAAACGATCGGTTCACCCATAAAGGACGTCCCATCCGCTCCAATTTCGGCGATGACGCTTGAATTTGCGTTCGGCTCATCTGGGTAGAGATAATCAAGCTTCAGGCCATTATCTGCGGCGGAGGCCTGTAAGGCCGCGCGGATGGTCACGTCATTGAACGGCGCTTGAAAATTGAGATAAGTCAATTGCCCGGTCCACTCATCACCGATCACAGCTTTGAGATCACCCCGTGTGAGTTTCGGCACATCTGCGGTCGCTGACATGCCGATCAAGGCTGAAGCGAGGACTGTTGCGACAGGCAATTTCATCGATTATCTCCATTTCGCACTCACCTCCATTATGAGTGTAGCGTGCAATCAGATCATCTCAATTGAGCTTATCTAAAACGCTAAGGGATGGCTGGTTTCCAGGAGCTCAGCAAGCTCATCAGTCAAGACGTGCGTATAGATTTGAGTCGTGGCGATATCGGCGTGGCCGAGCAAAGTTTGCACGCTGCGCAGATCAGCGCCGCCCTGTAGGAGATGCGTAGCATAGGCATGGCGCAAAGCGTGCGGATGAACGCGCGCAGGGGCAAGCCCAACCGCTCGGGCCAACTGCTCTAGCATTTGCGCCAAGCGACGGCGGGTCAAATGCCCTGATTTTCCGCGGGACGGAAAAACGAACGCGGCGCTGTCATCGCCATATTTCTCGCTATCGCGCGCTTCCAGCCAATTGCGCAGCGATAGCAGGGCAGGTGCGCCGAGCGGACAGAGACGTTCT
>JBCCXW010000231.1:0-4521 GCA_039191105.1 Pseudomonadota bacterium | reverse complement strand
TGCGATTTGATCATTGCGTCTGACAATGCCCGCTTTGCGTTGCCGGAACCAAAAGTTGGCTTAGCCGCCTTAGCGGGCGGGCTGCATCGCTTACCCCGTCAAATTGGCTTGAAACGTGCGATGGGAATGCTGCTTACAGGCCGCCACGTGATGGCCGAAGAAGGTCAGCACTTGGGCTTCGTCAATGAGGTGGTTCCGCAAGCCGAGCTCATGGACGCCGCGCTGCGTTGGGCTGGAATGATTGCTGAATGCTCTCCCGCATCGGTCCGCACCACCAAAGAAGTGGCCATGAAGGGCCTCGATACGGCGAATTTCGAGGAGGCGTTTTCTAAGCGCTATGATGCCATCGGACGCATGCTGAAGGGGCCAGACTTCATCGAGGGGCCGCTCGCATTCTCGCAGAAGCGCAAGCCGAATTGGAGCGGTGAATAAGGAAATTGCATTTTACGCGATCTGATCCTCCCGCTATGGTTTGAGATATCCACAAAGGGGTGAGTGTCATGTGGCTTTTCTTTCAATCACTTTCGAATGCCTCCGCGAAAATTGTCGCGACATTTTTTATGGTTTTGGTGCTGATCATGCTGGGCGTCCTGTTCGCCCCAAACCTGTTTAATACGGTCAATGATTTTGCCAATTATCTCGCCAATCTCGACTGGGTGCGAAATCCAGCATTTGGGGATCAAGGCGTCGCGGTGACCCGCGTCTTTATCAATGAGTCTTCGATCTTTGGCATTGTCATGACCTTGCTCGCGAGGATCATCGTCGAGCTGATTTGGTGGAGCTGTGGGCAGCTTTGGCGAATGGTGAATCCGCCTGACCAAGCGCCCGCATAAATCCACATGAATCGCAGCATTGCCTGCGGAATCGTGCCACACCCCGGTTTGCAGGCACGCCTCTGACCGTTATGTCGGGGCCAGTTGGAAAATAGGAGCAAGCCATGGGCCGCGAAGAAGTCCTCCGCTTAGAGGCGTATCTGAAAGAGAAACTCAATCCCGGATTGCGTCTGATCGCCCGAAAGGAGACCGACGATTCGGTCGAGGTCTATTTGGGCGCAGAGTTTTTGGCCGTGGTCTACAAAGACGTGGATGATGGTGAGACAAGCTATGCGCTGAATATGACCGTGCTGGCCGAGGATATTGGATAGCGCAGCCAGGCGCGCCTCGATCTTTTATGTGGCGCAGCCCCTAGACCTAATGTGCACTTGGATCAGAGCACATCGAGCATGTCTGCGACGAGCGGGTGACGCACCACATCTTGACCTTGCAAGCGAATGACCGAAGCACCGGCAAGTTTTTCTAACCGCTCGGCCGCTTTTCCGAGCCCTGACAATTCCGGCAAAAGATCGCTCTGTGCGGGGTCGCCGGTCACCACCATTGTTGAATGCCAACCAAGGCGCGTCAGCAGCATTTTAATCTGTGTATAGGTGCAGTTTTGAGCCTCATCGATGACCACGAAGGCATTGTTCAGCGTGCGACCGCGCATAAAGCCGATGGGCGCGATTTCGATCAGGCCTTCTGCTATCATGTGCTTTAATTGCTGCGGGCTGAGGCGATCGGAAAGGGCATCATAGAGCGGGCGGAGATATGGGGCGAGCTTGTCTTCCATCGCGCCCGGTAAAAAACCGATTTGCTCACCGGCTTCGACAGCCGGCCTGGACAGGATAATTCGCGCGACCTTGCCTTTTTGCAGCGCTTCGACCGCTTTGCAGATTGCGAGATAGGTTTTCCCGGTTCCGGCGGGCCCGAGCGCACAAACCAGGGCCTGCGCGTCGAGCGCTTCGAGCAAGCGCGCTTGGTTTTCAGAGCGCGGTTTGACGGTCTTTTGATAGCGCTGATGGCGCGCCCCATGGGCCGGTGTCGCCCGTTTCGGTGCATCTGCATCATCGGGATGCCATTTTTCTCCCCCGCCTTGTATGGCGTAGAGTTGTGTTTCACGGGCGGCGCCTTGGTCAAAAAAGTTCGAAGCGTCGAAGGCGGCTTGTGCTTTCTGGCGTTTCGTAGCGGCGCGTTTACCCATGTGGATCTCCTTTGAGGACTAAATTGAGGGCAGAAAAAAACCGTTGAGCCAAAGGCGCAACGGTCGGTGAATTTTGCGGGTGAGACGCGGCCCGATCAGTAGGCGGCGTCGCCCGCTCCGGGGGTGGCGTCTGAAAAGCTGATCTCAGGACCATCGGCACTGAGCCTCCCGAATCTCCTAACTTGCATTACACCTTAAGAGGGTTAACCGATTGTGACAGATGCGCACTCGGCGCAAAAAGTGAAATTGGGAGGCTGACATGGCTTTGTACGAATTAGGCGGCGTGTGCCCAACGCTTCCTCAGTCAGGCAATTATTGGGTCGCTGAAAATGCCACCGTGCTCGGAAATGTGATTCTCGAAGAGAATGCCTCGGTTTGGTTCAACGCGGTTTTACGCGGCGACAATGATCCGATCACCGTTGGTGAGAACTCCAATATCCAAGACGGGAGTGTGCTGCATACCGATATTGGGTGCCCTCTGACGATCGGGAAAAACGTCACCATCGGCCATATGGTGATGTTGCACGGCTGCACGATTGGAGAGGAGACCCTGATTGGCATTGGGTCGACCATCCTCAATCGAGCGGTGATTGGGAAAAACTGTATCATCGGTGCGCATGCCTTGATCCCGGAAGGCAAGATCATTCCAGACAATTCGCTGGTCATGGGCGCGCCTGGCAAGGTTGTGAAAGAGTTGAGTGAAGCACAGATCATGCTGATCAAGGGCTCCGCACAGGTCTATGTCGACAATTGGAAACGGTTCAAAATAGGTCTCAAACCGATTGCGGTTTAAGCTGCCGGTTCGCGGCCCGTTGCAGCAAAGGCAATCGCCATTGCAATCGTGAAGATCAGGACGGTCAGCGCGATCCAAGAGTCTCTCAGCAGCCAGCCGCTGATCAAGCACGCGATCAACATGCCAGCAATGGCCGCGACTTTGCCCTTGCGCGAGATCTCCCCGCGTTCGACAAAACTCTGAATCAGCGGGCCTGCCCCGGGCTGGGCATAAATCCAATCTCGGACCTTGGGGTGCGACTCCGCCAGGCAGAAGGCTGCGCCAATCCAAAAAATCGTGGTCGGCCAGAGCGGTAGCACCAAACCAACCGCACCAATCGCCAATAATACGAAGCCACATAGGGCCCAGACCCACCTCATGCCGCCCCCTTCGCCGCGGCCGTCTGCGCGAACGAAGATCGAAACTCGGGCGCTTTCAGCAGCGCCATCATATAAAAGACAGCGCAAGACGAGGGTCGGTGTGAAGCGCATTGGCGGGTCATCAGCCTCGAAGATAGGGCGGACGCCCTCGCTTCGCCAGCTCTGTCCTGGCGATCTTGCCGGCGCTCAATCATGGCGAAAAAGTCTTTATTCCGCCCTGTTGGCGGCAACTCCAACCCGTGTAAAGGTTACAGATCGGACGAAAGGGTCTTTGCGATGAGCGGTCGAACATCAAGGGTGCGCAGCATCCTGCTCGGGGCATTGGTTTTTGCACTGGCAGCATGCGGAGGTGGAGACGCGCCCCCTGCTGATGTTCCGCCGCCGCCGGAAGCGGCTGAAGGCCAAGTGGTGGAGCGCTCGCGCTCTGCCCAGGTCGCCGCCGACAGACGAGAGCGCGAACGGCAACGGGTCGCCAAACAAGATGGCCAAGACCGGTTTAGCTATATTCGCTATGCGCCAGATACGAGCGAATCCTTGCCCAGGGCCTGTCTGGTCTTTTCTGAGCCGCTCAACCCGGAAATTGATTATGCGATTTATGCGCCGCTGCAGGGCGAGGTTGAGGTTGCCTATAGCGTCAATGGAGAGCGGCTTTGCTTGAGCGGGCTGAGTTTTGCGTCGACCTATACAATTACGCTCACAGAAGGCTTACCCGCGGAAGACGGAGAAGAGCTCGGCCGGGAAGAAACGGTTCAAATCAGCTTTGAGGATCGCCCGCCTTATGTCGGATTCAGTGGCTCTGGGGTCATTCTCCCCCGCGAGGATGCAGATGGACTCGCCATCGAAACCGTTAATGTCGACCAGGTTCGGGTCAATGTTTCTCGCGTTAATGACCGGGCCCTCGCGTTCAAGTCAATCAGCGAAGGCAGCGACTATCCTCAGGGGCGACGCGCCTATCTCTACGGATCAGACAATCCAAGCGATTTGTCGTCTCAGGTTTGGTCCGGGACGATGGAGATCGCTAACATTAAGAACGCGCCCGTAACGACGGTTTTTCCTCTGCCAGACGTGATCGAAACGCTCGATCCCGGGGCCTACTATATCGAAATCAGCGATGCGATTGAGCTTGGGCGTTCTGAAGGACCGCCAGCCTCGGCGCGGCGATGGGTGATGCTGACAGACCTTGCGCTCACCGCTTATCGAAGCGGCTCTGGGCTCGATGTGACGCTTCGATCGCTGCAAGACGGGCGCGTCATGCCCAACACGGACGTGCAACTGATCGCGCGGAACAATGAAATCCTTGCGCAAGCCGCAACCGGCGTTGATGGCCGTGTGTCTTTTGCACCGGAGCTGCTT
>JBCCXW010000230.1:0-4558 GCA_039191105.1 Pseudomonadota bacterium | reverse complement strand
GTGCGCGGCAATGCTGGACAACATTCTCACGCTGCAGCGATGGGCGGGCGCCGGATGCTGTGCCAAACGCTCAACGCGCAATATGCGCCCAAGGGGATCCACGTTGCGCATATCCTGGTCGACAGCATGGTCGATGCGCCGGATACGCTCGGCAAACTTGTCGGGCCCGAATTGTTTCAGGAATTGCGCGACACGCGCGGTGCAGAGGATGGCCTGATGCTGCCCGCGAAAATGGCCGACACGTATTATCATCTTGCGACTCAGCACCGTTCGGCTTGGACCCACGAACTCGATTTGCGGGTCTATTCGGATCTCGCCTGGTGGAACCACGCCTAAAGGGTGAGGCCTGGCGCCTGTCATATCCGACAATTGTCGCCCTTTTCCGCGGCCTTTATTCCAATCGCGTGAAAGGAATAAAGCCATGATTTTCAATCGTTTTGCCTCGACACTCTGCGCAGTATCCGCTGGCGCGTTTATCGCCCTGATAGGACCGCAAACCGCCCAGGCCTCGCCGCGCTTTACCGTCACCAATGACACAGATACGAAAATCAATGTCTACATCTTTAAAGGCGATGACTCGGTCTGCACTTGGGAAGAGAAGCTAAAATCGGTATCGCCGGGCGAGACGGACTCATATGGCTGCACAGGCGGTGGAAACGGCCAGTGCAAAGTCCAATTCTACGCCAAAGGCGGCGAGATTTGCACAAGCAATCACAACACATGCAGCAAAAATGCGACCAAAGTGAAAGGCGGCAAAACCGTCACCATTACCGAGGAAGACAGGATTTATACCTGTCAGTTGTCTTAGCCTGCGCGCCGCTATTTGTTCGGTTGCGCTGTGGTCCGCAAATAAGGCCGGATTTCTTTATATCCTTTCGGGAAAAGCGCGTCGGCCTCTTCATTGGTGACGCTCGGGACAATGATGACATCATCGCCGTCTTGCCAATTTACCGGCGTCGCCACTTTATGCGAATCGGTGAGCTGTAGACTGTCGATCAACCGCAAAATCTCATCGAAATTGCGCCCGGCAGAGGGCGGATAAATGATCGATGCGCGGATTTTCTTGTGATTATCGATGACATAAACCGCGCGCACCGTGACTTTCGCATCCGCATTGGGATGGATCATATTGTAAAGCATTGCGACTTTTTTGTCCGGGTCGCCAATGATCGGAAAATTCACCTCGGCGTTTTGCGTCTCTTCGATATCCTCAATCCACTTTTTGTGGCGTTCGACGCTATCGACTGAAATCACCAAAGCTTTTGCGCCGCGCGCGGCGAGCTTGTCCTTGAGCTTTGCAGTGTAGCCGAGTTCGGTCGTACACACGGGCGTAAAGTCTGCCGGATGCGAGAAAAACACCACCCAATCATCGCCGATCCAGTCATGGAATCGAATGCGACCTTCGGTGGTGTCAGCTTCGAAATTGGGGGCAGTGTCACCGAGCAACAGACTCATCCGACGTCTCCTTGTGAATTGGCTTGATTTGTGCAGTAAAACTGAGGCCTATGGGGTGGCGTTCCAACCGGCCAAGTCTGACTCGCAGGTTTAGTTTTCCTGCACAGTGTTGAAGGAGCTTTGATGCGGCGACTGATCCTCATGCGTCACGCCAAGACCGAACCCTGGACCGAAGGGATTGATGATCATGCCCGCAGCCTGACGCAATCCGGGCATCAGGCGGCAAAGCTGATGGCCGGTGCGCTGGACCAAAGAGGCTGGACGCCCGACCGGGCGATCGTCTCGACGGCGCGGCGCACACGCGAAACGTGGGGCCATCTGGCCGAGGTGTTCAGCGCTTGCGGCCTGGCCTTAGAAGAAGAACTCTACCTGGCCGGGGAGCGCGGGATTGCCGAGATTATTGCAGACCAAGATGATGTGGTGACGCTGATCATCATCGGCCACAATCCAGGCTTACATGATTTGGCCCTAAGCCTGTTGCGCAGTGCCGGCAGTTTGGATCACCAAGCCGCCATTCGGATTGCCGGGAAATTGCCAACCGGCGCAGCGGCGCTGTTTGAGGCCGAGCAAGACGGCGCGTTTGAGCCGAAACGATTTCGCTTGCGAGATTATCTCAAACCAAAAGACCTATTGGCACCTTAGCCAGACGGCGATGGATCAAGCGCTGTCTTGGCCGATATCGTCGACCTGGGGCGATGTCGCTGACCCAAATGGCCATGATCCAGGTGTCTATGCTCAAAAGCTCGATGAATCACACATAGTGGCCCCAATGCGCTCGCCGCGTCCGCCCGAGCCATATTGGTCGGGCGGCGCAGCAATAGAGAGCATCCGCGCCTAACGCGCGTTGTGCCTTTTGTTGCGCCGACGGCGACGCACCAGAATATGATCGCGGCGCGCGGCATGGGCGTGTTGTTTGAGCGCCGTCAATATAATCTCGCCGGAAAGCGCCTGTAGCGGGGGGCTTTCTGAACGCAGAGTTGGGCTGACGCGCGCGGGGGTGACATGGGAGGTTGTCGCTTGCATTGTTTTTATCCTTTTTGAGTTCTTGTGACCGGCGAGGACCGGCCTCAGGCGCCCCTATTGAGGTCGACCTGATGACACACTCATACCCTATGATTTATTGTTTTTCAATATGTATATATCGTTTTTCGTGAATTTTTATGGACACCTCCCTGTTAAACGCCCAGACGCGCGCCATCGCCTTGTGGCATCGGCAAATCGAGGGACATTTGCGTGCCTGTTCTCACTGTCTGCGGTCGGGCTTTGCCTATACGCCGTACGCGATCCAAATCTCGGTGGTGCCGTAACACCGCGCCGAGATCCGGCAGCGTGCGCGCGAACGAATCAATGGCTGCCACGCGCGCGTCCTTGCCCGTGCGCGCATACTGCTCGCGGGCACTCATCGCGACTTGCCAAACTTCACGAACCGAGACGACGCCAAGCTCTAAGAACGGGTCCAACCCACGCCGCGCGTCGGCCACTTGGCGCTGAACCGAAGCCGCAGAATGAGGCTCAATGCTCAGAAACGCGCGCAACATCGTGATCGCTTGCGACCGGCAGCTCCCAAGCGCTGGATTTTGATCCGTCAAAACGGGCCAGCGCCCTTCTCCCATATTGGCCCCCACGGGAAGCTCGACCAAAGCCTGCCGCGGCCGGGCCATGAAAGCTTGCCAAGCGGCCCGCCCCTCGGCTGTATCGGCCGGCCACTCCGAGCGACCATATTGTGGATAAAGTCGATACGGGACACCGGCGCGCATCGACCAAGCGGTCATCGCGCGATCGCTGGCGCCGGCCGTTATGGTCTCGTGCGCATGGATCGCCGCCAGTCCATATGCCCGGTGCAATTCAGAAAACACGGCCTCAGGCGCACCATGGCGCAAATGCAAGATGCCGCCGCGCTCGGCCAAAGCCGCGCGTAAGTCTGTGAGACTCTGCCACAAGCGCTCACGCCCGGCGGCCGGCACGCCGTTTGTGAGTGCTGCTCCTGGCGGCGCAATGAAAATCGGCGCCACCTGCCCTTGATCCCGCGCCGCCGCATGGCACGCCGCGCGCAGGGCGGCATGATCATGCAGGCGCAAATCCTGTCGGAACCAGATGAGATGCAAACTCGACATAGAACATAAATAGAACACTTTATGGGAATTGTCGAGGGTCTTAATAAAAAATTAAAGATATTCCAAAATGCAATTTACAGGTGATTGAATTTCCCTAATACTTTATTCATCAATCTAGATGTGGAGAAGATCAAGTATAAAACCAATGTAGATTACCGATCATGGGGCTCGGATGTCCGCGTCCCGGCCCCCTCCACTTTGCGTGACCTCCCTGTGCTGGTGCCGACTGGCAGTGTGCCCATTCGCGCACCAGCCCCTCTCGATCCGGAACTTAGCTATCGATTTGGACCCGCCAAATGGCAAATACGAACCCTGATTGCGGGTCTGGCGACGCTCGGGATCGCGGCGCTTTTGATCCCTTTAATCCTGACAACAGCCTTAGCGTGGGCCCTGTTTGGCGTGTTCTTTCTGCTTGTGCTTTGGCGCGCACTGCTCGTTCTCGCCGGTTTTGCCCGCCGCATGCTGGACACGCCGGGCGCGCCCGAGCCGCCGCAGGCGCTTGAATGGCCAATCTATTCCATTCTGATCCCGCTTTATCAAGAAGCGGCTTTGGTGGATCAATTGGCGGCGGCGCTATGGCGCCTTGATTGGCCGATAGACCGGCTCGATATTCAAGTCTTGTTGGAAGCCGATGATGCAGAAACGCTTGCGGCGGTGAAAGCGGCGCGCTTTCCGCCAGGCACACGGCACATTGTGGTGCCGCCCGGCGGACCGCGGACCAAACCGCACGCCCTCAATGCAGGACTGGCCACCGCACGCGGGCGCTTTTTGACTGTCTATGATGCTGAAGACATCCCCCATCCGGATCAGCTGATCGCCGCTTACGACGCTTTCCGACGCGCGCCCGCAGATACCGTTTGCTTCCAAGCGCCGTTGATCGCTGAGAATGCGCAAAAGTCTTGGCTCGCGGCGCAATGGGGGTTGGAGTATCAGGTGCAGTTCGGCTTACTTCTCCCGGCGCTCGCCACCTATGAAATGCCGCTGCTAAT
>JBCCXW010000229.1:0-4633 GCA_039191105.1 Pseudomonadota bacterium | reverse complement strand
GCGGTTTCGTCATTGTCTTCGACCAAAAGAATATTCATGGACGCCACGCTTACCTTTCCAATCTGTCATAAAGCACAGGCGGGAGCGTGTTCCGAGATAAACATCTGTATGGTTGCGATGACCACCACCGATCGAGTTCCGGCGGCGAACCAATTCCCGAAATAAGCGCTTATCAATTTCTATGGTTCTGAAGACCGGTCCGCTGAGGGCGCAGAAGCGGACGTTAGAATTTGGCAGATCTGACTTCATTGAGTTCGAATAGACGTTTCAGAATTTCATCCATGGTCAGCGCACCTGCGTCGAAGTCGGCTTGCCAGCCATAGGCGCCCGCGACGGCGCGGTCGAGATCGCGGTGGGCATGGTCGAGCCATGCCGGACGCTCATTGTAGAGATTGGTCAGCGTGCGCTTCTTCAGGATTTCGGCGGCCTTGTCATCCACCGGCAGGATACGGTCGGGATAGCCCTGCACGACTTCCGGCTCGCGCTTCACAAGGTCCGGTGGATTAAGCCAGTTTTCACGCAGCTCGTTCAGCCGAGCCGCCGCCGCCGCGATGGCCTGCGCGCGGGGATCATCGGCATAGTCAGCAGCAGGGATTTTGGGCGCCAGGCCTTCCGGGAAAGGGAAGGTTTCGAAAGTGGTTGAAGGCGTATAGCGGGGATCGTTTCCAACACCGAGAAATGTGCACATCCTCAACGACCAGATTTCGTGGAATTTGCTATGAAGGATGCCGAACGTTGTGTCGTCGTCACGAGCGATTGCTACAACGGCATTGTCGCAAAGTGTCGGAGACCGCTCCCATACGAACAATCGGTGCTTGGCCACTCTGGGTGTTACAATAAATTTTTTGAATGGTGCTAGTGCAGCTCGCATTTCCGGTCGCGAGCGCCAATGCTGCCACCATGTCTGAAGCGCACTTTCTTGGGCCATTTGAGCTCTATGGGCTTTTACTGAAGTGATGTGAGCGAAGGGCGCCTCATATGGTAACGCGTTGGATAAACTCATTAGACCAAAATCAACTATGAATCGGCCCGAGGGACGACGGGTTACGTCCCTTGCGATTAGGTACGGAAACAAAACATCAGAGTTGGGGCGCAAGTTTGGATTTATTGGCATCGACAACATCTCTCGCGCCACGTCACCGCTTACGGCAAAATCAGCATCTTCGGGCAGCCCAAGGCTCTCAGCATCCTTCTTGTTGAGAGAGCTTCTTGGCACGATACCTTGAAAGGCTACATTTTCATTCTCTTGGATTTTTGCAGCTGAAGTGAGATCAATTGCGAAGGTGCTTGCGGTTAAGTCAGAGAAGACTTCTTGGACAGTCTCGCCGTTGAGAAATGCACTGCCACCCTTTTCGCTATCAAACATGATAATCGAAACTCGAACTGCGGCTCCATCAACTGTCCAGGGCTCATCGTCCCAAGCTTCATAAATTCGCCCCTCATCCACGATCGGTTTCAAAATTCGTCGACTCGAACCGCCACGAATCGAATTTGTTGCAACCAGGCCGACCCGAGCAAGACCTCCAAACTTCATAATCAGCCACGCCTTGGCAAACCAGAAGGTTACGAAGTCTGCACCGCGGTGAACCTCAGTCGCATATGCTTTGCGAAGAGAATAGACATATTCCGCTCCTAGCTCAGGCTGCATCTTTCTGCTGCCAATAAACGGCGGGTTTCCCACCACCACGTCCGCATCAGGCCACTCGGCGCGCGTGCCATCCGGGTTTAGCACGGCATCACGGCACTCGATATTGTTCAGCGGCTTCAGGATCGGATTGGTCGCCGCGTCAAAACCATTCGCGCGCATCCACTGGATTTCGCCGATCCATATCGAGACGCGCGCCAGTTCCGCCGCATAGGGATTAATCTCGATCCCCGTCACGGCTTCCGGCCCCACACGGGGGAAGCCGCGTGGAAGGCCAAGCGCTTCGGCCTCCACATTTGCCCGGTGCTCGATATCCTTCAGCGCCTTGAGCGAGAGATAGAGGAAATTGCCAGACCCGCAGGCCGGGTCGAGGACGCGAAACTTCGCCAGCCGCTCGATGAAATCACTATGCGCCTCGGATGCGCGATTATAGGCCTGTGTCTTCGCACCTTCGGACTTGGCAGTGCGGGACTTGTCCATTTCATCCGTGATCTTGGCCTTCACCTCGGCCCATTCAGCATCCAGCGGCTCGATGATCACGGGACGAATGATCATCATGATCTTGTCCCGGTCTGTGTAGTGTGCACCGAGCTGGGAACGCTTGGACGGGTCGAGCCCGCGTTCAAACAGAGTACCGAGGATCGATGGATCTATATCGGCCCAGAAAAGTTTCGCGGCCTTGTAAACCAGCTCGATCTCGTCGCGGCCAAGCGGCAACGCCTCGTCATCATCGAACAGGCCACCATTGAACCAGGGCACCGATTCAAAGCCGACCGGCCCGCCCGATTTCATCGCAGCGAACAGGGTTTTCAGGAAGTCCTGCGCCTTTGCGGGCTCCTTGCGCGCATGCTCTATGGCGCGTTCGAACATCTTGTTCGGCAGCAAACCCACGTCTTCGGCGAACATGCAGAAGACAAGTCGGTTGACGAAATGCGCTACCGTTTCGGCATTGTGAAACTTGTCGCGCAGACGCTGCGCGAGCGCTGAAAATTCGTCCGCCGCTTCCTCAGTAAGTTCATCACGCGTCCGCCGGGGCTTCAAAGCCCCAGGATCGACAAAGCAGTTGCGGAGGGTCTCGCGTGCCTTCGCATCGACAAGATCCGTCAGAGCGATCGTGTGCGTTTCGCTGACGGAATTGGTCCAGTTCGTGCGAATGATGATCGTCTTGGTGTCGGAAACAATTAGTAGCGGCGGGTTCTGGAGTGCCACTGCATAACGCTGCAGTTGGGCGTACGCAGCATCGAGATTGGCATTTGGTCCTTTGTACTCCCAGCCAAAGCAACCCCTCTTCCAGACATCAGCAAAACCATTTCCACCCGTCGATTTCGTCGCTCCTTTTTCAAAGCAGTACGTATCGCCGATAGCATCCAAGTCAGTCGGCGCTTCAACACCTAGAAGGTGGCAGAGGTCGACGAAATGAGATTGGGCTGCCGAGCTCTCTTTGAGCTCTATCTTCTGCCACTTATGAATGAAATCCGCTGGCGTCATATCCCCATCTCGCATGGGGTGTATTGATTATCAATTCGTGTGGATCCTTATGTCCGCTATTGGGATCTAGCCGCCCTTACTCGCCGACGCCGTTGTGGCTGCTAGTCAGGCATTAACCATACGGCACACACCCACTGAAACGAATGTAATTGGTCGCTATATCAAGTCCAGCTCGGCGGTCCACCCGCCTCGGAGCGACTGCAAGGCCATGCGTCATGCAGGAAGGCGTAACGACCCGACATTCGATCCGGGCGTGCGTTCAGAAAAGGTGACATCGTGAACCTTTTGCTGAACGCGGAGTCCCGTTTTGCAAACCCTTTCGGACGTCGAGCACGCGTCCATAAAATCGCTCACTCCAAACCCGCGCAATGCGCGGACCCATAGCCCCAAACAGATCCGCCAGATCGCAAACTCGATCGAGGCGTTCGGCTTTGTGAACCCCGTGCTCGTTGACGAGGCCGGAATTATCCTCGCCGGCCACGGCCGCGTCGCAGCGGCGAAGCGCTTGGGGATCGACGAAGTTCCGATCGTCCGCATCGGCCATCTGAGCCAAGCGCAAAGGCGCGCTTATGGGATCGCCGATAACCAACTCGCCTTGGAAGCCGGTTGGGATGACGAGATCCTCGCGATCGAGTTTCAAGCTTTGGCCGATTTGGACTTCGACCTAAGCCTAACCGGGTTCGACATGGGCGATATTGATCGGATCATCGCTGATATGGGTGGAACAAGCCCGCCGGACGCGCCGCTTTCGCCTGAGGACGGCCCCGCCCTCACCCGGCCTGGCGATCTATGGCGCATTGGACCGCACCGTCTGATTTGCGCCGATGCTTTGCGGGCGGAGACCTATACCAGCCTTATGCAGGGCGATGAGGCGGAGCTTGTCTTCACCGACCCGCCCTGCAACGTGCCCATCAATGGCCATGTGAGCGGGCTTGGCAAGCAGAACCACCGCGAGTTCGCTATGGCGTCGGGCGAGATGACGCCGGACGCCTTTCGAGGCTTTCTAGGGTCGGTCTACGGTCGATTACGCAACGCCAGCTGCAATGGCGCAATCCATTTCATCTGCATGGATTGGCGACATGCCGAAACGCTGCTCGCCGCCGCTGAGCCGGTCTATTCGGAACTCAAAAAATCTGCGTATGGGTGAAGGCAAATGGCGGCATGGGGTCCCTCTATCGCTCCCAGCATGAGCTGGTCTTCGTCTTCAAGGCGGGAACGAAGCCGCACATCAACAATATCAATCTTGGCCGCCATGGCCGAAATCGCACGAATGTTTGGTCCTATGCCGGGGCGAACGGATTTAGCGAGACGCGCGAGGACGACCTCGCTATGCATCCGACGGTGAAGCCCCTCCCCTTGATCAAGGATGCGATCTTGGATTGCTCAAACCGCGGCGGGATCGTGCTCGACGCCTTTGCCGGCAGCGGCGCGACGCTTCTCGCCGCCCATGAGACAGGGCGCATCGGATAAGGCGTGGAAATCGCCCCCCTATTGCGACGT
>JBCCXW010000228.1:0-4664 GCA_039191105.1 Pseudomonadota bacterium | reverse complement strand
TTTCGCAAGTTCAATGCGAACTTGGCCGAGCTTTCCCGATGCCATCGCTTCAGCGGTCCGCAAAGGCTCTATGCCCTGGCTGATCTCAATTCGCTTTGTCTCTGCGACCGCGGCATCCCGCGTTAAGCGTTCAACATCTGTTTTGGCGCGAGCAAGCGCCACGGCGGCTGTGTCCTGATCCGACTTTGCAGCGTGCCATTTCAGATGCGCAAGATAGGCCTCGAGTGCGGTGATTTTGGCGCTAAGCTCTTTATACTTGCGAGCTTTGCGCGCTTGTCGCTTGAGGCTTTCGAGTTGTCGCTCAACTTCGGCTGAGACTTCGGTCAGTCTTTCAAGGTTGGCTTCAGCGCCGCGTAATTTCAGTTCGGCTTCATGCCGTCTTGTGTTTAAGCCGGAAATGCCCGCGGCCTCTTCCAAAATGCGCCGACGGTTTTGCGGCTTGGCGGCGATTAACTCGCTGATCTGCCCTTGCCGCACGAGAGAGGGCGAATTAGCGCCCGTCGAAGCGTCGGCGAAGAGCAGCTTGATATCTTTGCCGCGAACCGTGCGCCCGTTCAGCTTGTAACTGGAGCCTGCTCCGCGCTTGAGGCGGCGAAGCACTTCGAGCGTGTCTGAGCTATTGAACTCGGGTGGTGCGGTGCGTGCGCGATTGTCGAGCACCAACGTGACCTCGGCCAGTTCTCTTGCCGGACGCCCCGCGGCGCCGGAAAAAATCAGATCATCCATTTCGCCGCCGCGCATCGCTTTCGCGGAGTTGGCCCCCATGGCCCATCGCATGGCTTCTAGGAGATTCGATTTTCCGCAGCCATTTGGTCCAACAATGCCCGTAAGGCCCGGATGGATCGGAACCGTTTCCGGATCCACAAAGGATTTAAAGCCAGCAATGCGCAGCTCTTTTAATTGCATGCCGCCCAAATCCCCTTGTTATTCTGTCTCAGCCGCTGACAAAGCGTTATCGAGTTCCGCCGAAAACGTGGTCGCTGAGAAGCGCGCATTGTCTTCCATTTTCGCGCCGTTCAGGAAGAAAGTCGGTGTTGCGGAGACTTGCTTATCGCGCGCCGCGGCAATGGAAGCGCGGATCGCATCGCGATTGCTTTGATCATCGAGGCAGGCTTGAAATGCCTCATCGCCATCAATCCCATGATTGGACGCCACTTGCTTGAGGGCTTCAACCACCGGTCCGCCTTGGCGCGCGAGGGTGCTGATCGCATCCTGTCGCATGAACAGCTCGTCCAGAACGTCATAATAAGTCTCTTCGCCAGCACATCGGGCGATCGCAAATCCGGCCACCGCAACATCGACTGGCGCCGTCGGGAACTCCCGGAAAACAATTCTGACTTTTCCCGTTTCGATATACTCAGATTGTACCGTTGGCATGATTTCATTGTGAAAGGCGAGACAAGCGGGGCAGGTCCAGCTGGCATATTCAATCAGCGTGACGGGGGCATTTGGGTCACCGAAAATGACATCTTGCAAAATGACAGCGTCTGCTGTTTCGCCCGAGTCAGAACTTGCAGCATCGGAGCTTGTCTCCGCTCCGCAGGCGCTCAGCGCCAAAGCAGTTATCGCGGAAACCGCGGCACGACGGGTGACTCGAAACATCCTCATAACCTTTGCTTAACAGTCTGAGTCGGATTGGTTGCCAAGTTGTTAACGCTATTTCGGCACCGAAATGACCGCTGGGATAGACTGACTATTCAGGGCCTTCGGCATTTAGCTTCTCATCGAGGACCGTTTTCATGCCCTCCGCCGTGCGCCAATCGTAGCCTTGCAGCTTTTCCCCGTTCAAGAACACGGTCGGGGTTGAGTTTACGCCTTGGCTGTCGCCTTTCATCACCGCTTCGGTGATCGCATAAGTCACGTCCTCATTGCTGAGACACTCGGTGAACGCATCGCCTTCAATATCATAGTTGGACGCCAGGTCGCGCAGCGCGCCTTCAATGTCGCCGCCAGAGCGCGCAAGATCTAAGACCTCGGTTTGGGCCGCAAACAAATCGTCAATGACGTCATAGTATCGATCTGGTCCAGCGCAGCGGGCGAGGGCAAAGCCAGCGACGGAGACATTTGTCGGGGCAGTCGGGAACTCCCGAAACACAAACTGCACCTGGCCAGTTTCGACATAGTCAGCTTTGACGGACGGCATCACATCCGTATGGAACTGTAGACACGCCGGGCACGTCCAACTGGCATACTCAACCATGGTCAAAGGCGCGTCAGCGTCTCCGAGCGGGATGTCGGTGAGCGCAAGCGCCTCAG
This sequence comes from Pseudomonadota bacterium, assembly GCA_039191105.1. GTDB lineage: Bacteria > Pseudomonadota > Alphaproteobacteria > Caulobacterales > Hyphomonadaceae > Henriciella. The sequence continues at coordinate 2,408 of JBCCXW010000228.1, read as the reverse complement.
CTGCCGGGCCCGCGGTCTGTGTTGTCCCCGTCTCTGCGGCACCACAAGCGGCTAACGCCATTGCGGATAGCGCGACAAGAGCAAAACGGCGGGACAAGCGGGTCATGGGAGGGCCTTTCTAGGATTGTCAGAAAGGCAGCGATGCTGCCGGATCTGCTGATGCTTCATCAGGTTCCGCCGTTAGCACGGCTTCACCCAGCGCAACAATTGCTGCACGTAAATTTCTGTCATCAATTTTCGCAGCGCTGGCGATCAGGGCGTCATATTGCGCCGGTGTGAGCGGAGTATGGCGTTTTGGTTGTATCCGACGCGGTGCGCCGAGCGGGCCTTGGATGATTTTGATCGCGGTAATGTCGCCGCCAGCTGAAACGGAAACCCTTTGTCGGATGATTTCGCTTTGATGCTGCACCAATCCCGCGGCTGCAGGGATAACGGTTAACGTCAAGCAGCGTCCACCTTTTGCGGGCGTGAGCTTTTCAGGTCGACAGAGGCGGCCAAGCTGCGCGCCAACGATCTCAGACCAATTCACCTTCAATCGGCTTAAGGTCGCCGCCTTTTTGGGCAGCTTCTTTCGCGTCAGGCGCATAGCGGCAATGCCCAGGGTCGCGGGGCCGGGATGCGCAGGTTTAGCCTTCGCGTATCGTAATTTGACGCGCGCGCGGGCTTCTTCCAAAGGATCGAGACTTGATCGAGTCGTCATTCGTCGCAGTTTGCCCGCCATGAACATGGATGAAAAGTTACGTTTTGCAGACCTTTCGGACCTTTTGCTCGATTGGTACGAAGCGGCTGCGCGTGAGCTGCCTTGGCGGGTCGGCCCAAAAGCGCGGGCGCGCGGAGTGCGCGCTGATCCATATCGTGTTTGGTTGGCTGAAATCATGCTCCAGCAAACCACCGTGCCGCACGCCACGCGCTATTATCTCGCCTTCACCCAGCGGTGGCAAACCGTGCAAGATCTGGCAGCCGCCAAAGACGAGGACGTCATGGCCGCTTGGGCCGGGCTTGGTTATTATGCGCGGGCGCGCAATCTCCTGAAATGTGCGCGCGCGGTGAGGGCGCTTGGGGCATGGCCGGACACTGTCGAAGGCTTAATTAAGCTGCCCGGAATTGGGCCTTACACGGCCGGCGCAATTGCCGCGCTCGCATTTGATCGGCGGGCCGCGGCGGTAGATGGCAATGTCGATCGTGTTTTTGCCCGCTTACTGGCCATGAAAGGTGATTGGAAAACCGAAAAAGAGCGCCTGAAGTCTGTTGTGGAGGGGCTGGTTCCGAGCGATCGCCCGGCGGAGTTCGCCGAAGGCTTGATGGATTTGGGGGCGACCGTATGCACGCCAAAGTCACCGAATTGCTTGCTCTGTCCTCTACAATGCCTTTGTACGGCCTGTGCAGAAGGGACGCCGGAGCGTTATCCAATCAAACCCAAAAAAGCTCCGAAACCGAAGCGCCATGGTCATGTGTTCGTGGCGCTTGGATCGAACCGCGATGTGCTGACAGAGCGCCGCCCCGAGCGCGGCTTGCTGGGCGGCATGTTAGGGCTGCCAACATCCGAATGGTCGGGCATGCTCGCGCCTGCGAAATTCCCGATCAAAGCCGACTGGCAAGAGGTTGGCGAGGTCCGTCATGTGTTCACCCATTTTGCCCTGACGCTGAAAGTCTGGCGGGCCCGTGGGATCTCATCCAGTTCTATGACGCCGCGCGCAGATGCCGTCGATGGGTTACCGAGCGTATTTGCCAAAGCGCTCGCTTTGGCGGCGAATGATGCTTGATGCGCCCACAGCATGAGGGTGCAACGCGGTCTCAGCGCGCTACCACGCATCGCCGCGGGCCGGATCGCGGGCCGGGTGATCCAACCCTTCGCAATGACCTGTATCATCGAGCGCATAGTATAATGGTTGGATCGGATCGAACCCATAGTTTGCAACAATCTCACGGACCCGGTCAGACGGGGTCAGACCCCACATTTCAAGATAAGGGGTTATGTCTCGCTGCGCCGACCAGGACAGATCAATCAGCCAACGGTCTGACAGAGACAGTTGGTTGGCCTCGGTTTTTAACAGTCCATGATACCCGATCGGCGCGCCGCTTGTGCCCCAATAGTTCGGGAGCGCCTCGCGAAAGATCCGTTCATTCGTATTTAGCCTTGGCAGCAGGATCCAACCATCTCCGAAGATATTTTGATTTTCCAGCGCCGCTGCGAGTTGGATGATCAAGGCCGCTTTAACGTCATCGGTTTGCAGCTTGTCTTCGCTCATTTGACCTGCTCGGATCTGCTCATAAAGGGTGCGATGCGGCAGAGCGGGGCAGTTGGGGATCGGGGCATTTGCATCGGCACGATAACGATATAGCGAATGCGCAATGGTCAAAATCTGATGATGACCTTCGGCAATTGTTTCTGCCATCAGGGTGAGATC
>JBCCXW010000227.1:0-4709 GCA_039191105.1 Pseudomonadota bacterium | reverse complement strand
TGATGGCGTCGGCCTTGGCATGGTCGCGATGGGTCAAATCATGGAAGCGCAAGGCCGGACGATTGCCGCAACGCCGCTCTTGCAAACCGCTGTGCTCGGCGCCAGCTTGTTGACGCTGGGGGGATCAGAGGCGCTCAAAACGGAGTGGCTCCCAAAAATCGCCAGCGGAGAAGTGACGGTTGCGCTGGCCCTGGAGGAAGGCACTCATCACGCCCCGCTCAACATTTCCAGCGAAGCCGAGCGCAATGGCCAAGGCTATACGCTAAACGGCGCCAAACGCTATGTCCCCGATGGTCATCATGCCGATCTGTTTGTGATTGTGGCGCGGACCTTCGGAGATACCGGTCAAGCGCACGGCATCACGCTGTTTCTCGTGCCCCGCGAGGCGGACGGATTGACGATCCAAACGCTCAACACAGTCGACTCGCATGGCGCTGCGCATCTCAGTTTCGAAGCCCTCAACATTCCAGAAAGTGCGGTTATTGGCGCCGTCGATGCAGGCTGGGAAATTCTCGAACCAGCGCTCGATCGCGGCCGAATCGCGCTGGCCGCAGAAGCCCTTGGCAGTGCCCAAGCAGCGTTCGATATGACCTTAGATTATTTGCAAACGCGCAAACAATTCGGCCAGCTGATCGGCTCGTTTCAAAGCTTGCAGCACCGGGCGGCGAAAATGTTTACCGAGCTCGAGCTGACCCGCTCATGCATCGCGGCAGCGCTTTCGGGGGTCGATGAGAACCGCAATGATGTGGCGGAACTCGCAAGCCTGGCAAAGGCGCGGGCGGCTGACCTCATTCATTTGGTGTCGAATGAAACGGTACAGTTCCATGGCGGGATCGGCATGACGGATGCGCATGATAGCGGGCTCTATATGAAACGCGCCCGCGTCCAGGAAGCGCTGCTCGGCGGGGCGAGTTATCACCGCGATCGCTATGCGAAACTGAACGGCTTTTAGCACAAGCGCTAGCGGGCGGCGATGCACGCCGCCCGACGCCCACACGATTATATCATGGAAGACTGGGCGGGCAGATCCTCATACGGATTTGTTATGCCCGCATTTTCGCGGCGCCGGATCATATCCGACACGACAAACGCGCCGACCATTTTGCCGATCACAAAAACAATCCAATTCGCCAGGGTCAGCGTGTTTCCGGGATCGAGCCCCATTTGCATCTGTTTGGCGAGGTCTGCGCCATAAAGGAAAATCGTTGTGTCGATGGGCGTCGCGACGGCACTCGAATATAAAATCCGCTTGGACAGCTTCATTTTGGTGAACGTGAAGAGCAACCAATCGAAGAATTCTGAGACGAAAAAGGCCAGTCCCGACGCGATGACGATCACGATCCAGGCATAATACATCGACCAGCAAAGCGCCAAACCCATGGCCAATAAGACCCATTGGCGCATCTCGCGTTGAACAAAGTCGCGGATTACGAAGACGAGCCCGGTGACCAGGGTCAGGGGGTGTAGCATGAGCCCGGCCGGATTAGGGGTATCCGCGGGCCAGATAAAGGAAAAGAGCGGCGTCGCGCCTTCGACCCATGGTCCAACAAATTGCAGATTGGGCACCACGCCAAACGACCAGTTCAAGAAGGGGATCATCATCACATAAATGACCGCCCAAAGGCGTCCGCCCAAACGCCATAAGAGAGCCAGTGTCGCGATCAGCCCGATGATCACCCAAATCAACATTTGCGGTCGATTATTGGTGAGGATCGCCACAAACATATCCCAAATCTCGATTAGCATGCACGATCCTATTTCAGATGTTTTGTCGGTTGCTCTTAAGCGGCAAACCGATCTAATGCCAATACCTAGACCGATATAGAGACAGGGGGAGTTTTTGACCTCACCAATTCAACTTTGCTTGATAGTTGCGCGGGCGCGCAATGGCGTGATTGGCAAAGATGGCGATCTGCCTTGGCGCCTATCGGACGATCTGAAACACTTCAAATCTACGACGCAGGGATGCCCGCTGATCATGGGTCGCAAGACCTGGGAAAGTTTGCCGAAGCGTCCCCTGCCCGGGCGAGACTGTTTGGTCCTGAGCCGCGATGGCCGCTATGCCGCGCCGGGCGCCCGTGTGTTCACTCAAATTCAGCCGGCGATCGAGACGGCAAAGGCATTGGCGCGCGCGGCTGGCAAAGACGCGGTGTTTGTCTCAGGGGGCAGTACGATCTACGCCACTGCCCTGCCCTATGCGGATCGACTTTACATCACAGAAGTCGATATCGACGTGTCCGGCGATGCCTGGTTCCCGAACTTTGACGAAGCAGCGTTTTCAGAGACCCAGCGCCGGGAAGTGGCCGCATCAGAGAAAAATCAGTTCGACTTTGTGATCCGGACCCTCGATCGCGTCGCCTAACGCTTGCCGCAGAGCCCTCATACAGTCAAAGTGCGCGCATAACAGTTGGAGGGTGCGCAATGGATTTTGAGATTGTCGCCGAAAGTCTGGGTTTTCCCGAAGGCCCGGTATGGATGCAAGATGGGTCTATCATTCTGGTCGAAATTTCAAAGGGCTGCGTCACGCGTGTGTGGGGCGACGGCAAAACGGAAGTGATCGCCGAGACGGGCGGCGGCCCGAATGGCGCTGCGATCGGCCCGGATGGCGCGCTCTGGATCTGCAATAATGGCGGCTTCAAGTATCATCAGCGCGATGGCATTCTAATCCCAGGCCATTGCCCAGATGATTATTCTGGCGGACGGATCGAGCGGATTGATCTCACCACGGGCAAAGTGGAGCGCGTTCTGGACACGGTCGACGGGCATCCGCTCAAAGGACCGAACGATTTGGTTTTTGATCAGGCGGGCAATCTCTATTTCACCGATCATGGCAAAACCTATCCACGCCATCGCGACTTTGGCGGCCTGTTTTTCCTCGCCCAGGGCGCAACCGAAGCTGTTGAACTCGATCATCATCACACGTCCCCAAATGGCGTCGGCCTGTCGCCGGACGAGCGTGTGGTCTATATGGCCGACACCATGACTGCGCGGCTTTGGGCGTTTGATTTGGACGGCCCGGGACAAATTTCGCCAAGTTCGCCATTTAACAAAGGGCGGGTTGTGGCGACGATGCCGGATCTGCAATATTTCGATAGTCTCGCCGTGACAGACGCCGGGCACATTTGCGTTGCGACCATCTTAAAGGGCGGGATCACCACGCTGCATCCAGATGGCAGCCATACGCACACGGCCTTTCCGGACCCGTTTGTGACCAATATTTGTTTTGGCGGCGCGGATCTGCACGACGCATGGGTCACGCTGTCCGGCACGGGCAAGCTGGCAAAGTGTCGATGGCCCGAGCCGGGCCTGAAACTCAATTATTATGCGTGAGCGACCGGGCGCTATTTTAGCACCGCATCGAAGCTGATCGCCCCAGACTGTGCCGGCGCAATCGGGTCATCGAATTGCCACTGGATATGCGTGATCTCATCGCCGCGGGCCGGCCGAAGGGTTCCGGCATCATCGATCATCAGGTCCGCCCGCGCGGCAAAACGTGCGCCGCCATCGGCGGAAAACCGGACGGTGCTGCCCGCCGTCTCGATCGAGCCTTCGACAAGAACCATCTCCGCCGGCACCGGCATCACCAAAGTCACATTCTCAGCCGCGTTTGTACCGTCATTGACATAAGCAATCCGGTAGCGAACCTGTTCGCCCGGAGCGACATCTTCGGCGTGCTCATATGTGAGCCTTTCCTGACCGGTGGCATCCACGCTCCACGTGGCGAGTTCAACGGTTTGTGTGGCGGTAAGGCCGGACGCCTCGGATGTCCCCGAAACCACGCCGATCATCATCAGCGCGAACGCAGTGGCACGCAGCATTTCAAATCTCCAAAATAGCTCTTTTATCTTTTGCTCGAACATGCCGGATGACGATTAAGCGCGGCTTAATGCAGCCACGCTCAGCCCGGCCCGGGCGCATCAACGGCGCAAGCCGCTTGCGCCGCTGGCGTCTCGGCCAGCGCATAGACGCGCACATAATCGACGCGCGTATCGGCCGGCAAGCGTGCGTCTTGCATCTGTCCGGCCCATTCCGAGCCGAGCACCACTTCCGTGGTGAGCTGCAAATATTGCTCGGCTTGCGAGATGACATTCGGATCCGTAAGGCGCCAGGTTTCAACGCCATCGATGTACCAGGTATAGGACCCTGGACACCATTTCACACTATAGGTCCGCCAGGTTTCCACCGCGCCGGGCATCATATGATAATGCGTACGAGATTGTTGTTTCAGTTTGCCATAGCCATCAAAATGAATGGCTTGGGAAACGCCTGAATTGGGGGCGCGGCCAAAGCCTTCGACAATGTCAATCTCCGTGCCATCGCGCCCGGATCCGTCTTTGTTATGGATGGTGCCCTTTGGCATCAGCCAGAACGCCGCCCATTGACCGGGTGCGGTGTCGAGCTTCATCCGCGCTTCAAACACGCCGAAGCGCTGCGCGAAGAGCAGCTTGCTTTTACGGCGCGTTCTTAAAAACCCGGTCTCATAGACCCCGTCGACTTTCGACGTCCGTAAAATCAGATGACCGTCTTGCGTGAACGCATTGTCGCGGACGCGCACTGAATCCTTGCGTGGGCCTAGTTGAAAATCCCAGATCTCTTCGTTCACCGGCCCGTCAAATTCGTCTTCAAAGGTCAGCGTCCAGGCCGGATCTTGCGCCGGATCGAAAGGGCCGGGTTCTGGCGTCGCAGGGAGCGAGCCAACGTTCGCACAC
>JBCCXW010000226.1:0-4732 GCA_039191105.1 Pseudomonadota bacterium | reverse complement strand
TCCCTGGCGCTTTTTACCGAAGAGCGATCCAAATTTTACAGCAGCCTATTTTGACCAGCAGGGGCTCTACCGGTTCGGTCGTCAGCCAGCGCAAGGTCTTTGGGCACTGCAACAATTGGGCGGCGCGCTGTCCCTGGTCGCCGATGCCGACACCCTGAGCCAAGCGCTGCAGGCGTACGAGCCTGCCTATCAGACGAGCTTTGCAAACCACACGCTCGCATTGCTCGGTGTTCAGCCGAGCGCTGAATTGCGCGACGACCTGCTGTTCCTGCAAGACTTTTACGGCTGGATGACGGCGAGCGGCGCCGACTGGCCACAGACTTTTTTTGATTGGTTTGGCGGCGCCGCGAGTGAGTCTCGGGCGGCCAATAGCCCGCAAGCCAGCCTCTATGCCGAGGCCGCTTTCACGCCGATCCGCAAGCATCTCTTGTCACGGATGCCCGACCGACCCGCGCGCCTCACCGCGCCCTATTTCGAAGCAGAGACCCCAGTCGATCTGCGAATTGATACGGTTGAAGCGCTGTGGGAACCGATTTCCGAAGCCGATGATTGGAGGCCAATACAGCAACACTTAGATCATATCGAGACGGCGCGACGCGCTTATGCCTGGGACGTAACGACGTGACTTGGTGGCGACAAAGCTCTACGTTGGCGAGAGAAAGCATTGTGGAGGACGCGCCATGGACGGGATGACCGATATACCCTCCAGCCCCGTATTAAACGGGCTGACCGATTTGTTGCGCGACGCCGTCACCGCAACGGATCGGTATAAATCCGCACTTCACGCAAAGATCTGCGCAAAACTGGCCCCCGGTGGACAGGTTGATCGGTCAACTTTTGCCTCTCAACAGCATTTGGCGCACGGATATGCTTGGATTGTGACCTATATGGAGACACTGCGCGAGACCGCGAATTGGGCGACACGCCTCGAGGCAAGTCAACAATTCGGCGAGATAGACGCCCTCTTGGTGCAAATTCTGTTCAGCCGTTACCTCGCCGACTTGGTTGGCGGCGTGCCAATGAACCAGGGCGAGGTGATCCGCCCGCATGAAATGGACGCTCTGACGGAGGTTGGGGTTCTGTTCGATACGCCCGCGGTTCGAACCCTGATCGAAGACGGGCTCACACCCGAAACAATGGCGGCCGCCGCGGCGCACCTACCGCATGCGCTCTCGCGTGCGACGGTCGAGACGACGGGTGAAGATGAAACCCTGGCGATGATCCGAGATCAGTTTCGTCGCTACAGTGACGACAAAATCGCCCCCCATGCCCACGCATGGCATTTGAACAATGAGTACATTCCGATGACGGTTGTGGGTGAAATGGCCGAACTCGGGGTGTTCGGTCTGACCATTCCCGAGCGCTATGACGGTCTTGGGATGGGAAAGACCGCGATGTGCGTGGTCTCGGAAGAGCTTTCACGCGGTTATATTGGCGCTGGGTCCTTAGGCACCCGTTCGGAAATCGCCGCCGAACTGATTCTGATTGGCGGGACCCAAGCGCAAAAAGAGACGTATCTGCCCAGCATTGCGCGCGGCGAGATACTCCCCACGGCCGTCTTCACAGAGCCAAATACCGGCTCGGATCTTGGCGCTTTGCGTACCCGTGCTGTGAAGACAGGAGCGGTCTACAAAATCACCGGCAACAAAACCTGGATCACGCATCCGGTGCGCGCAGACTTAATGACGCTCTTAGCGCGGACGGATCCGGAAACGACTGACTTTTCCGGCCTCTCAATGTTTCTCGCAGAAAAACCGCGCGGCAGCGATGCCGATCCGTTCCCGACAAGCGGACTGACCGGCGGGGAAATCGAGGTCCTCGGCTATCGCGGGATGAAAGAATACGAACTCGGATTTGACGGTTTTGAAGTGCCGACCAGCCAGCTCTTAGGTGAAACCGAGGGCATGGGCTTTAAACATCTGATGGCGACTTTTGAGTCAGCGCGCATCCAAACGGCGGCACGTGCCATTGGCGTAGCGCAGAACGCGTTTGAGCTTGGGCTGCGCTATGCCCTCGACCGCAGCCAATTTGGTCAAGCCATATTCAGCTTTCCGCGCGTTGCTAATAAACTTGTGATGATGGCGGCTGAACTGGTCGGGATCCGGCAATTGACCTACTATTCCGCGCGCCAGAAAGACCAAGGGAAACGGTGCGACCTCGAGGCGGGCATGGCGAAGTTATTGGCGGCCCGTGCGGCTTGGGCGGCGGCGGACAATGCCGTGCAGATCCATGGCGGCAACGGGTTTGCGCTCGAATATCCGATCAGTCGCGTCTTACAAGACGCGCGCATTCTAAATATTTTCGAAGGCGCCGGCGAGGTTCAAGCGATGGTGATTGCGCGCCGTGCGATTGTCAGCGGGAACTAGCCCTGCGAACCAGATCTGACGCGCTCACCACTTATTAAGCTCGGATATGGCATATTGCGCAAAAGCCACGAAAGAGTTTGGTCATGCGTGTTCTGTCCGCCTTGATTGCTGCCGCCCTTATAGCCGCGCCCGCTTATGCGGAAAAACCTGTCCCGCATAGCGATGAAACGCCAGAAGCGCCGGCCCTCGTCTATGAAAAAAACACCTACCGGTTTGCACACCTTTACCGCAGCGAGCCCGGCACGACCGTTGAAGCCTGCGCGCGCGCGTGTGACGCCGACAATAATTGCGCCGCGTGGAGCCTCAGCCCCGCCTCTTACAATCTAGAAGCACGCTGCGAGCTGAAACACACGCCGGGTCAAGCGAGTTATCGACCGGGCACCGCTTCCGGAATATCAAACATCTGGCAAATGGATCCGGAGCGCCATAGCCCGATGCGTTATCAGGTCACCGTGCCGGAAGGACATCAACCCGCGCCCGTGCCGCTGGATGAAACGGATTTGATGGGCGGATCCGACCCAAAAATCACAGCGGTCATGCAAGAAACGCCGTCGCCGGCCCCGACAAGAGCGCCCGATCTACGCACCGCGATTGCGCCGAGCGCGCCGATCATTGCCGAACCAGAACCTCAAATCGTCAAAGCCACACCCGCGACCTCGGTCGCTCCAATGGTTGCAGAAAAAGTATCGGCAGAACCAATGCCGACGCCGAAAACGCTGCGGGGTCAGACGCAGGACGTGGTCCCGCAATATGTCAAACAGCCGCTGCCGCAAGCCGAAGAACCACACCCGCTTTATCGCAAACCAGAGCCACGCCCTGTTGCTGAACCGGTCAAACAAGCACCGCCTTCAAAAACCATCTTCAAGGATCCCGCGCTCAAGTCAGAGGCGCCGCCGGTAGACCAGCCGACAACTCATGACGATCCGGATCAGCCGATTGTCGTCGGCAGTTAGTCGCGCTTCGGTCGCGACCGGTGCCCGCGCGGACGCTCTAGATCTTGAGGCTTTTCGCGATTGGGTTTGCGACCGCCGCGCCCGACAAAGCTTCGACCCTTGCGGACCGGCTTACCACTTTCATCGGTCAAACGCTTATGCTTTGGCGGCAAGGACGCCGCGATCAATCCCGCGCGCTCTTTCGCTTTTAAGGACCGCCATTTGCCTTCCGGCAGATCGCCGAGCTGCAAAGGTCCAATTCGGACACGGCACAAATCTGTAACCCGCAACCCGACCAAGTCACACATGCGGCGGATCTGACGCTTGCGCCCTTCTTTCAGCACAAAACGAAGCGTTTGACCCTGTTCGATTGTCACTTTTGCCGGCTTGAGACGACGCTCATCGAGGCGCAATCCATTTCGTAGGAGGGTCAATCGACCATGGGTGATTGCGCCCTCCACGGTGACCAGATATTCTTTTTCGAGCGCGTGCTGCGGGCCGATAATCGCTTTTGCTAGGACGCCATCATCGGACAAAAGCAAAAGTCCACGCGAATCCTGATCGAGCCGCCCAAGGGGCGCGAGGCGCGCCTGTTTCGATGGACTGCGGCTGCCATCTGTGGCCTGGGCCGTTTTGAGCAGACGCACCGCGGGCACTTGGTCCCCTTCAGGTTGCGCGGACACATATCCGACAGGCTTGTTCAAAACAGCGGTAAACTTTTGCGCAATCGCCTGTTCTGCCGCATCCGCGAGTTTGAGCGTTTGCCCCGGTTCAATTTTATGCCCCGGCTGCTCAATTTTCTGATCGTCGACAAGAACACCACCGGCGGCAATCAAGGCCTCCGCTTCGCGCCTGGAACAGAGGCCAAGCTCTGCCATCCACTTGTTCAAGCGGACCGGGGCATTGCCGCGATAAGGATGTTCAGACGCCATCAAAGCGATGTGGCGGTCAGCAGCCAGGCCGTCAATCTAGAAATGCCATGATGAGATATTCCCTTTTGGGCCGACTCCCTGCTAAACGCGAGCCGGTACAGAGGAGTGTGTATGAAAACCGCTGTCATCGTCTTTCCTGGATCCAATTGCGACCGCGATGCGCAAGTCGCTCTGCGCCAAGCGACTGGGAAAGCGCCCGCAATGGTCTGGCATAAGGACGGAGAACTGCCCGCGGACACCGATCTGGTTATGGTCCCGGGTGGGTTTTCTTATGGCGACTATTTGCGCTGCGGCGCGATGGCGGCAAATAGCCCGGTCATCGCTCAGCTGAAAACGCATGCTCAACGGGGCGGGTATGTACTAGGGGTTTGCAATGGCTTCCAAATCCTCTGCGAAACCGGTTTGCTGCCAGGGGCATTGATGCGGAACACGGGTCTGAATTTTGTCTGTCGTCCGCAACGTTTGACCATCGAAACAACGAATAGCGCCTTCACCCGCGCCT